>JBKDQC010000106.1:0-19394 GCA_046342295.1 Deltaproteobacteria bacterium
GGATGGAGTCGGTCACCCGCAGGCGGCGCGACAGCTCGCGTGCGATGTTCATCACGAAGAGCGCGTAAGCCTTGAGATCACGCCGGTAGAGACAGCGCTCGACGTGCTCCGAGGTGATGCGCACGAGTCGGCTCGGAGCGAGCGCTCGAACGCTGGCCGAGCGGTGTTGCACGTCCAGGATCGACATCTCTCCGAACCACGACGACGGCCCGAGCATCGCGACGCGAACTTCGGTGCCGGTGGTGGCTCTCTTGAGCACCTCGAGCTCGCCCTCGAGCACGACGAACATCTCCCTCGCAGCGTCGCCTTCGCTCACGACGCGCGTCCCCACGGCGACGTTCTCGACGGGGAGCTCCGCGGCGAGCACGGCGAGGCTCTCCTCGTCGAGGCCCCCAAAGAGGCCAACCTCGCGGAGGGCGTCGGCGCTCAGCGTGCGCGCGGTGAGGCGCGATGCCTCGCGGCGGCGCTCGGACGACGACTCTCCCTTCGGCTCACGTTCGGTCATGTCCCATCGTCGCACTGCACGCACAGACACCGCAACCGCGCTTTCTTCGGTTGGCCCGCGCGCGAACGACTATGCTGGAGGGCCCGCGCACGGGCGCACCCGAGAGAGAACTTGGCCCTCGACTCGAACGATCTCCCGCAGGAGTTCGGTGAGTACACCTTGCTACGACGCATCGCCGTCGGCGGCATGGCGGAGGTGTACGTTGCGAAGACCGGAGGCGTCGCCGGCTTCGAGAAGCTCGTCGCGCTCAAGGTGATCCACCCACGCCTCTCGGAGGACGAGCATTTCACCCAGATGCTCGTGGAAGAAGCCAAGATCGCGGTGCTTCTGACGCACGTGAACATCGCGCAGACCTTCGACCTCGGAAAGATCGACGACACCTACTTCATCGCCATGGAGTTCATCGAGGGCGCGGATGCCTACCGCGTGATGCGTCGGTGCACCGAGCTACGGAAGGCGATCCCGATCGACGTGGCCACGTTCATCGTGGCCGAGATGTGCAGCGGCCTCGACTACGCGCACCGAAAACGCGACCCGGACAGCGGACAACCGCTCGACATCGTGCACCGCGACATCTCGCCGCAGAACGTGCTGATCAGCAGCGCTGGCGAGGTGAAGATCGTCGACTTCGGCATCGCGAAGGCGGCGTCCCGCTCCACGCAGACCGAGGTCGGCGTCATCAAGGGGAAGTACTACTACATGAGCCCCGAGCAGGCCTGGGGCGACCCGATGGACCACCGCAGCGACGTCTTCTCCACGGGCGTGGTGCTGTACGAGCTGCTGACGGGCCGCATGCTCTACCAGGACGCAGACGTCGCGACACTGCTCGACACGGTGCGGAAGGCGCAGATTGCGCCACCCGAGACGCGCCGGCCGAGCGTACCGCGCGCGCTGTCCGACATCGTGATGAAGGCGCTCGCGAAGGACCCCGGGGACCGATGGGCCTCGGCGATGGAGATGGGGCAGGCCCTGCACCAGTTCCTCTACGCGACCAGCCCTACCTTCTCCGCTGCCCGCGTGGCCGATCTCATCGCGCTGCTGTTCCCGGCCGAGTCGGGGCGCTCGAGAGCGAGCATCCCAAACCTCGAGGCGCTGCCCCCGGAAGAAGCGAAGCGCGACTTCGACCTCGGCGATGGCGGGGACGGAGAGACACGGAACGACCTGCGCCCGTTCAAGCGCCCGCAAGACCACTCCGCTTCCGAGGAACGCCGTGCCTCGTCGCGACCGACTCCGCGCCCACCCGGTCGCTCGGATGGCACGCGAGAGCTCCCATCCAGCGATGCGCGGGTGAGCCTCCCCCAGATCGCCGCGAGCGGGGCGTGGATCGCACCCGTCACTTCGGATCCGGGCGTGGTCCGGCGCGAAGTCACGACCCATACCCGCCATCGGCACCGAGGAGCCTGGGAAGACCCGACGGATCTCCAGGCGAACGAGGACGAGGAGTTCGACGACTCGACGCTCGTCGACAGGTCGCTCGGCAGGGTGTCCGCCAGAGAGCCGGGGCTCGAGCCCGCATCCGGCGACACCGAACAGCTCGCCTCACCGCGCGGGAGCGCGCCACTCAGCGCGGCCCGGACGATGGAGCTGCCGCTCAAGGGTCAGTTCGACTACGACGGTGAAGACACCACCCACCAGTTCAACAGCGCAGCGCCATCGCTCCGCCCCACGCCCGCGAGGGCGGCACCTCCGGCGGGGCCGGCCTCGGCACGCCCCCCTCGACCGGCGCCCTTGCCGCTGCGGATGTCGCCCTCCTCGGTCCGCCCCGAAGCGGCGCCCACGCCGCGCGCGGCCTCGAGGCATCCTCCAGCTCCTCTCCTTCCTGCTGCTTCGCCTGCGCTGCGGCCTCCGCAAGCGGCGCCCCCGTTCGCTCCGCGACCGCCCGAGAAGACGCCTGCTCACCTGGTCCCGCCCTACCCTCTCGACCAACCCAAGCCGCAGCCGCAACCGGCGCCGCGAAGTCCATCCGCCGAGCCCCCGAGCTCGGGTCCGGGCCCAGCTCGCTTGGATCCGTACGTGACCGCGGGGCTCGCTGCGTTGTCGGACGAGAAACCGTTCCCATGGTTGTCCCTCACGCTCGGGTTGCTTCTGCTCGCCGTCATGGCGGGCGCGGTGGTCTACGCGCTGGTCCCGTCGCCCAGCCCTGCCTTCGAGATCAGCTCGCTCCCGAGCGGCGCCACGGTCGCGGTCGATGGCGCCGTCGCCGGCGTGACGCCGCTCGTGCTCCGCGATCGTCTCGTGGTCGGGCAGCGCTACACGTTCCAGGTCTCGCTCGATGGACACCAGGCGTCCGCGTTCGAGCTGCGTGCCGTACCGGGAACGGACCGACGCGAGGTCGTGCTGAGCCCCCTGCCGGCGGTGCTGCACATCGACACGCAGCCGCCCGGGGCGCAGGTCGCGGTGGGTGGCGCCGCCCGAGGGCGTGCGCCTCTGGACATCGGAGGCCTCTTCGTCGGGGCCGAGGTCGAGGTCCGCGCAGACGCTCCGGACCACCATCCCCGAACGGCGCGCGTGCGGGTCCTTTCCCCCACCCACACGGAGACGATCCTCCTCGAACCCGCGCGTTGACGCCCCGCCAACCCGAGCCGATGACCAAGCTGCTCTTCTGCCCATTCTGCCGCGAGTGCTTCGAGGACGGCGACCGCTGCCCGGACCACGACCTCGTTCTCGTCCCCTTCGACGCGCTTCCTGTCGCTCCGCGCGAGCAAGGGAACGACGAGCCGGTCTCGATGCTCGATCCTTCGCGAGGACGGGCCGAGCTGACTGTCGCCGCCCTCGGCCTCCTCGGAGGCTTCCTCGCACCGCTGGTCGAAGTGACGGCGCTGGGCCGCGCCCAGAGCTTCACGGCTCTGGCCGCGGCCGCCGAACGCGCACCCAACCTCTGGTCAATCCCCGTCGCCGGGGCGCTCTTTGCGAGCCTCGTGCTGCGCCGGCGGACTCCGATCCAGATGCGAGGCGCGCGTCTGGCCGCGCTCGTGGTCTCGACCGCGCCCGTCATCTCGGTCGTCTACTCGGTGCGCCGCATGTTCCACGCGGCCGCGCTCGAGCCCGGTGTGGCCGTGACGATGCTGTGGGGTCCGTACTTGATCGTCGCGGCCTCCATCCTCGCCGCGGTCGGTTCGCTGCGGTTTGGAGGCTCTCTTCGCTCGCACGGGTCGGCGCCGTCCTCCCCGGACTCGGGCTCCGCTCCGCGTTCGTGAGCGGCTCGGCCTACAGCGCGAGCTCGGCCGCGGAGCGCTTCTCTTCACGATCCTTCAGCGTCTCGAGGATGATCGTGGCCGTCTCCTCGATCGCGCGCCCGCTGACGTCGAGCACCGTCCACTCGGGGTGAGCGTTGAAGATGGACTCCGCATACTCGAGCTCCGACCGGACATGATCGCGCAGCCCGTAGGTCGCGTCCGCGGGCATCCCGAGCTGGATCAGGCGCGCTCGCCGGATCTCGAGCAACTGGTCGATCCCGATGGTGACGCCGATCACCTTCTCCGGCGCCAGGTCGTCGATCTCGGCAGGCGGCGGGACGCCGAGCACCAGCGGAACGTTCGCGACCTTGAGCCCACGCCCCGCGAGATACGTCGACAGGGGCGTCTTGCTCGTGCGGCTCACGCCGACGAGCACGAGGTCCGCCTTCCGCAGGTTGCGCGGCTCCTTCCCGTCGTCGCTCTTGACCGCGAACTCGATGGCCTCGACGCGGCGGAAGTACTCCTCCGAGAGCGGCATCGTCGAAGTCGGCTGGTTGAGCGGCTGGGCCTCGATGTAGGTGCCGACCTTGTGGATGAGCTGCCCAATGACATCGACGCTCTCGATCTTCTCCCGGGCGGCGATGGCGTGGAACTGCTCGCGAAGCTCGGGGGACACGAGGGTGAACACGACCATCGCTCCGGCCTCCGACGCTTTTCGGAGGACATCCTCGATCGCAGCCTGATCGCGCACCCGCGTGAACAGGCGCACGCGAACGCGGTGGTGTGGAAACTGGAGGAGGCTCGCGCGGACCACACGCTCGGCGGTCTCGCCCGTCGAGTCGCTGACGACGAAGATCTGGGGATCGCTCACGGATGTCTCCTACCACGAGTCCGCCAGGCGAAGAAGCCTTCGTGGCTGGGACTCGGGCCCTATGGGATACGGACGGAACGGAAGAGCCCGGAGGCACTCTCCGGGCTCGTCCGTGCTCATCCGCGCTGGCTCAACGCGTCGTGTGACCGCGGGCCGACATGCGACGGCCCGCCTGCCGGTTCACGCGCCGACGGTGCTTGGCCGCCATCTTCGCGCGGAGGCGCTTGCCGCGCTTGCGGTCGCGCTTCCGTGGATTTCGAGAAATCATGAGGAACATCGATCGACTCCTGTCCTTGTCCTGAAGGTCTGGTGGGCGTCTCAGCCCGCCGTTGCATCCGGGGATTCGAGGAATGCGTCGGGCGCTTCGAAGGCGTCCGGGGCTGCCGCCGCGTCGGGCACGCTGGGCGCGTCCGTGCCGGCGTCGCGGGGGGCGACGCCTGCGTCGGGACGCGGAGCCGCGTCCGTACAGAAGCAGGTATCCGTCATCGGGTCGCACATCTCGCGGCGCTCGTCGAGGCAGCGCGCCCCACTCCGACAGTCCGAATCCACGGAGCATGCGGGCCAGCAGAGATTGAGCGGGCTGAGCGCAGACCCGAGGTTGGTGCAGGCGTAGCCAGCGGGACAGTCGGTCGCCGCGGTGCAGCCCGAGACGCAGAAGGTCTGGGTCTCGCTGAAACCGACGCAGACGTCGTTGTTCATGCCCATGGACCCCGTCGCCGTCTGGCAGACCTGGTTCGGGTCGGGCACGGGCACGACGCCGTCCTCGGCGCGGAGGCCAATGCCAGCCATCGACTGGCCGCACCCGCTGATGGCGCAGACGCCGCCGCCCACGCGGTCCCCGAGGCTGTTGCCCTCGCCGAAGAGGCAGCGGCCCAGGCCGAACGGCGAGTAGCAGTCCGAGTCGTCGTCGCAGAGGGCACCGACGTTGTACGCAGGGACCTCGTTGTAGTTGCCGGGGTAGCAGCTGCCGTTGAGGTCGTCCGCCGTGCCGTGGACTCCGTCCCAGAAGCAGGCCTCACCCGCGTCGCATCCCGGGTTGCCGCCGGCCGCACCGACGCGCTGGGCGGCGGTGGTCTCGGCCCCGAGCGTGCACCCGTCCGTGCACACGCCGCCTGGAAGGTCGAAGAGGCTCTGGTTGCACACGTCGCCGTCCGCGCAGCGCAGGTCGGAGGGGTTCTCGGGGGTCGGCCCCTCGTTGCAGCCGAGGCGAATGCAGTACCCATCGCGCAGGGACGCAGGGCCGTCAGGGTCATCGGTCGAGATGCAGAAGCCGTCGTCCTCGCAGTCGAACTCGTCCTCGCAGTCGTCTCCGGCGGTCGCGCCAGCGGTCCCGGTGCTCTCGCAGAGACCCGTGGCGACGTTGCAGCGCGACGGGTACGAGGACCCCTCGTCCACGATCGTCTCGCGGGTTGTGGGGTCGGTGTCGCGATCCTCGAAGCTGAACTGGCACGTGTCCGCGCCTTCCACGACCGCGCACGCCGGCACGCACGCGAGGTTGCCGCGGTCGCAACCGTAGCCGTCGTTGCAGCCACCGCGGCCATCGGTGTCCTGCGCGCAGCTCTGGAAGCACTCGCCGACCGCATTCCCGGAGACGTCACGACCCGTCTGGAGACACGTCGAGCACGAATTGCACTGGTTCCTCGCGTCCGGATCACACGCGCCCTGGCACTGCCCGCCGGGGAAGAGACGAACGGGGTAGGGGCGACCTGGCATCCCGTCGGTCCGACGTACGGTCGTCCGATCCTGCGAGATCTCCTCCTGGCACATCCACGGCTCGAAGCATTCGGCCGCCGCGCACTGGCCTCCCACGTTCCCTCGGGTTCCGCAGGAGCCGCCGCTGTCCCCGCGGCCGGTGTCGCGCCTCAAGCCCTGGTCGGTCGGCGTGGTGGGCGTGTCGCCGGGGACGATGCCTGTGTCGGGCACGTTCGCCGCCGCCGCGTCGACTGCCGACGGGCTGTCCGGGCACCCTGCCATCACCAGTGCGCCGAGGCTGGTCGCGAGCAGCCCAGCCGCAGATGCGAACCTCGATTTCATCACCAACCTCCGACCATCTCGATGGACCCGACGCCCGGTCGCGGGCTCGAGGTCTGCCATGGGGAACCGGCCGCGGGAGCCGCGCCGACAAAGGCGGGGCCTTCTAGCAAGTGGCCCTGGTGTGTCAAGGACTGCAGGCCGGACCGATCGAACCATTCGACCGGCGACGTCGCGGGGACGCGAACGGGAACGCGAGCGGGCAAGCACACACGGGGCCACCGCGTGTTTCTGGCCGTTGGAGCGGCGCCTGGCGCGGCGCCGTGACATCGGAGTCGCGCCCATCCGCGACGGGACGCGCTCGTGGTCCCAGCTCACCTCCCCTTGCTCGGGGAAATCGCGCGTGGGAGGAGCGGGCGCCTTTCGTAGGACCGAGTCCACGCGCGTTGTCTCGCCGCTTCCGCGGCCGAGCGAGCCGCGGAAGCGGCACCCGCGGAGGGGCCGACGGCAGAGCCTTCGGCAAGCGAACCGGACCGCCCGCACCCCCATGAGCCTCTCCTTCGACAAGAACGCCCTCTTCGAGGTGATCGAGCCCGTGTGCAAGGCGCACGGCCTCGAGCTCGTGGACGTTTCGCTCGTCAGCGAGCCCGGAGCGGCCCGGCGTGTCCTCCTCGAGCGTGAGGGGGCGGCCCACGACGACAGAGCGACGGGCAAGCTGGTGCCCGGCAGCGGCGTGTCGCTCGCGGACTGCCAGGCGGTGAGCCGTGACCTCTCCACCGTGCTCGACGTGCACGAGCGTCTGCTGCCGAGCGGTCGGTACCGCCTCGAGGTGAGCTCACCCGGGGTCGACCGCCCGCTCGTGCGTCCTCAAGACTTCGAGCGCTTCGCTGGCGTCGAGGTGAAGGTCCAGACCAAGCTACCGCTCGACGACGCGGGTCGCCGGAAGGTGCAGGGCGTCCTCGAGAAGCTCGAGGGCGGCGCGATCCACGTGAGCGACGAGCCTTCGCGCACGACGTGGGTGGTCGACCTCGACAACGTCGCGAAGGCGCACGTGGTGTTCCGTTTCCACTGAACGACCGCGCCGCATGGGCGCAGCGTGTCCGAAGAGAAGCCTTTCAGGAGTCAGTCATGCAGAGCTCGGGCGTTTCGCTCCACACCATCATCGAGCAGGTCAGCAAAGAGAAGGGCATCGAAGCCAGCGTCCTGGTCGAGACCATGGAGCAGGCGATCCTCACGGCTGCGAAGCGGACCTTCGGGATGACCCGGGAGCTCGAGGCGCGCTTCAACGGCGACACGGGCAACGTCGATCTCTTCCAGTACATGACGGTCGTCGAGGACGTGGAGGACCCGGAGCGCCAGATCTCCGTCGAGGATGCGCGCCGCCACGGCCTCGAGGCCGACCTCGGCGAGGAGCTCGGGTTTCAGATCTTCTACCTCGAGACGGATGGCGACAAGGCGCGGCAACAGGACCGTGACTTCGGCGACGTGCTGAAGATGAAGCAGCACCGGCAGGGCTTCGGGCGGATCGCCGCGCAGACGGCCAAGCAGGTGATCATCCAGCGGGTCCGCGATGCCGAGCGCGACATCGTCTTCAACCAGTTCAAGGACCGACGCGGCGAGCTGGTGCACGGCGTGGTACGCCGCTTCGAGCGAGGTGCGAACATCATCGTCGACCTCGATGGCACGGAGGCGATCCTGCCGGCCAGGGAGCAGACGCCGCGCGAGAGCTACCGACCCGGAGATCGGATCGTGGCGCTGCTCAAGGAGATCGACCGCGAGGCGCGGGGTCCACAGCTCATCCTCTCGCGCACGGACGTGGGCCTCCTCGTGAAGCTCTTCGAGAAGGAAGTCCCCGAGATCTACGAGGGCATCGTGAAGATCGTCGCCGCCGCACGCGAGCCGGGCGCGCGCTCGAAGATCGCGGTCACGAGCCGAGATTCGGACGTCGACCCCGTGGGCGCATGCGTGGGCATGAAGGGCTCGCGCGTTCAGGCCGTCGTGCAAGAGCTCCGCGGCGAAAAGATCGACATCGTGCCCTTCGACCGAGACCCGGCGCGCTTCGTGTGCAACGCAATCGCGCCCGCCGAGGTGGGCCGCGTGATCATCGACGAGGCGAACAACACGATGGAGCTCGTGGTGCCGGACGCGAAGCTCAGCCTGGCCATCGGACGCCGCGGCCAGAACGTGCGCCTCGCCTCGCAGCTCTCGGGCTGGAAGCTCGACATCATCAGCGAGTCGCGCTTCCGGCAGATCGAGGACCAGGCGCTCGAGCAGCTCCAGATGGTGCCCGGGGTCAGCGAAGGGCTCGCGAAGTCGCTCTACCGCGCCGGCTTCCGGACGGTCGACGAGATCGCGGAGGCGAGCGACCAGGAGCTGTCGTCGATCGACGGCGTGGGCACCCCCGCACGGGCCGAGAAGCTCCGTACGGACGCAGCAGGCGCGATGGACTCGGTTCGCAAGGCGCTCATCGACCGTCTCGTGGCCTCGCCGCGCCTGATCTCGGAGCGCGAGATCCTCGTGCTCTGCTCGGGCATCACCGAGCGAGTTGCCGAGGCTGTGGAGCGCGGCGGCTATCGAACGGTCACGGACGTCGCGCGCGAGGAGGACGTCGACCGACTCTCCATCCGGACGGGCCTCGGAGCGCAGCGCGCGCGCGAGGTCAAGGACGCCGTCGCGCGCTTCGTGCGCGAGGACCTCGAGCGGGTGCGCGCGGCGATTCGGGCTGTTCCGTCCCCCGAGGCGGCCGAGCAGGCCTGAGCGAACGGAGCGACCGACGTGGACGTGGAGACGGTGAAGGACAGCGAGCGAACGTGCGTGGGGTGCCGCCAGAAGGCTGCGCCCGCGGCGCTCGTGCGCCTGGCCGTCGCCGACGTCCCGCCGTTCATCGCCCCGGACGTGACTCGGAGGGGTGGACACGCCCGAGGCGGGCGGGGGCTGTGGGTCCACCCGAACCTTCGTTGCGTGCGAACCGCAGCGGATCGAGGGGGCCTGTCGCGCGCGCTCAAGCGCGAGATGCGCGTCGAGAGCGGGTGGCTCGCGGGCGTCATGCGGGATGCAATCGTCCGCAGGGTGGAGGGGCTCTTGCTCTCCGCGTCCCGCAAGCATGCCCTCGCGCTGGGCACGGAGGCGACGCGCGAGGCAGTCGCCCGGGGCAGCCTCGAGGCGCTCGTCGTCGCCGAGGACGCCGCCGGGCGCCGCGACGATCTGCTCGCTTCAGCGTCCCGTCTGGGGCGCAACGCGTTGGTCTTCTCGACGAAGGGCGCCCTGGGTAGGCTCTTCGGTCGCGACGAGGTCGGTGTGATCGGGATCCTGGATCGCGGGATCGCGGCGGAAGTGGTCGAGAGCGGGCAGCGGCTCGTCGACCTGTCGGAGGCGGAATGAGCAAGGTCCGGGTGTACGAGGTCGCGCGCGAGCTTTCGCTCGAGAACAACGATCTGATGAAGCGGCTCGCGACGCTCGGGATCCAGGTGCGCAATCACATGAGCGCTCTGGACACGACCGAGATCGATCGGGTCAAGCGATCGATCGAGAAGGACAAGGCCGAGAACACGGTCGAGACCAAGCTCCGCGCGGGGGTGGTGCGGCGACGCACCGTCGCGCAGCCTGCCCGCGAGGAGCCCGCGGTCGCGACGTTCGCTCCCGAGCCGGCGCGGGCTCCCGAGCCTCCTCCGCCCGTCGTTCAGGCTGCGCCGCCACCGCCGCCCCCGGAGGTCCGGGAGACCCCCCGAGAGGCCCCCCGAGAGGCCCCCCGAGAGGCCGAGCCCCCGCCCCCGCCGCCGCGCGCGGAGGTCATCGCACCTCCGCCGCCGCCGGAGACTCCTCCGCCCCCGCCTCCCCCGCCCCCGCGTCCGGAGGTCGAGATTGCGCCGGCGCCGCCGGTCCCCGTGCGTCGCTCGCAGCCGGCGCCGGCCTCGGAGCGAGTCGCCCACGCGAACCTGCCGCCCGGCGTGATCGGGCGCGGCAACCTGTCCGCCCCCTCGGCCGCGCCGCCGTCGCAAGCCACGCGAGACCGCATCGTGATGCAGGCGCAGAGCCAGCAGCTTCAGCGGCCCTCGTACGCGCCGCAGGCGCCCGGTCGCCGCGTCCAGGTCACTCCCACCTCGGGGGGCGCACGCCCTGGCCCCGGTGGCAACCGACCGCGCCCCGGCATGGGCGGAGGGATGCAGGGCCGCGGACCTCGCCCGATGGGCGGGGGCCAGGCCAAGCCCTCCAAGCCTCAGATCACCGTCCCGAGCGCCCAGAAGCGGGTGATCCGAATCGAGGAGAACATCACGCTGCAACAGCTCGCGCAGCGCATGAGCCTGAAGGCTACCGAGGTCCTGATGAAGCTCATGACGCTCGGGATGGGCGGCGTGAACATCAACTCGCGCCTCGACTCCGACACCGCGAAGATCCTGGCGAGCGAGTTCGGCTACGAGGTGGAGAACGTCGCCAAGAGCGACGACGAGCTGGTCGCAGAGGCGCGCGGCGCCAAGAGCGATACGGCCGCGCAGTCCCGCCCTCCCATCGTCACGGTCATGGGCCACGTGGACCACGGCAAGACCTCGCTGCTCGACCGAATCCGAAAGACCAACGTCGCTGGCGGCGAAGCCGGCGGCATCACGCAGCACATCGGCGCCTACCGGGTCGAGACGCCCAAGGGCGCCGTCGTCTTCCTCGACACCCCCGGCCACGAGGCATTCACCGCGATGCGTGCGCGCGGCGCCGAAGCGACCGACGTGGTCGTGCTCGTCGTGGCCGCCGACGACGGCGTGATGCCCCAGACGCGCGAGGCCGTCAGCCACGCGCGCGCCGCGGAAGTCCCGATCATCGTCGCGGTCAACAAGATCGACAAGCCTGGCGCGCGTCCCGATCAGATCCGCAACGAGCTGGCCGGCCTCGGTCTCAACCCCGAGGAGTGGGGCGGCGAGACGCTCTACGTCAACGTCTCGGCGGTCACGGGCCAGGGCGTCGACGAGCTTCTCGAAAACATCGCGCTCCAGACGGAAATCATGGAGCTGTCGGCCAACCCCGAGGGCAGCGCCGAGGGCGTCGTGCTGGAGGCGTACCTCGACAAGGGCCGCGGCGTCGTCGCGAACGTTCTCGTACAGAACGGCACCCTCAGCCAAGGCGATCTGATGCTCGCGGGCACGGGCCTCGGCCGCATCCGCGCGCTGACCGACGACCGAGGACGCCGCGTGAAGAGCGCGGGCCCCGCGACGCCGGTCGAGGTGCTGGGTCTGCCCGACCTGCCCTCCGCGGGCGACACGTTCGTCGTCGTCAGCGACCAGCGCAAGGCGCAGGAGATCGTCGAGGCCCGCAAGAAGGCCATCAGCGCCAAGGAGCAGGCGACGGTCAAGCGCAGCCTGGCGGACCTGACCAAGATGATGCAGGCCGGCGAACAGCAGGACCTGAACCTGGTCATCAAGAGCGATGTGCAGGGGTCGGTCGAGGCCCTGGTCAAGGCCCTCACGGAGCTCTCCACCGACAAGGTGCGCGTCAACGTGATCGGCACTGGCGTCGGCGGCATCACCGAGAGCGACGTCATGCTCGCGTCGGCCTCCAAGGCGATCATCGTCGGCTTCAACGTGCGGCCCGCCGGCCAGGCTGCGGCGGTAGCGAAGTCGGAAGGCGTCGAGATCCGCAACTACTCGATCATCTACGAGGCAGTCGACGAGGTGAAGAAGGCGATGGCCGGTCTGCTCGCGCCGACCTTCCGAAAGAAGGAGCTGGGCCGCGCGGAGGTCCGCAAGGTCTTCAACATCCCGAAGATTGGCACCGTCGCCGGCTGCTACGTGCTCGATGGCGTGCTCAAGCGGAACGCGAAGGTTCGCCTGGTGCGCGACTCCGTGCAGGTGTGGGAGGGCTCGCTCGCGAGCCTGCGCCGCGTGAAGGACGACGTCCGAGAGGTCGCCAATGGCTTCGAGTGCGGCGTCGGCCTCGAGAACTACAACGACGTCCACGAGAAGGACGTCATCGAATGCTTCGAGCTCGAGCAGGTCACCGCGACCCTGTGACCCTCCGAGCCTCGAGGCTCCGCTGTTCATGGTCGTAGGCACGGCACGCGTGGTGTTCGCGATCCCGGGCGCTTCGTCCCTCAAGGACAAGCGCTCGGTGGTCCGCCGCGTCACCGAGCGTGCCCGTGCCCGCTTCAACGCCGCCATCGCGGAGGTCGACGACCAAGACGTCCATCGCCGCGCGGTGATCGGAGTCGCTGTCGTCTCGAGCGACGCTCGCCACGCGACCTCGATGCTCGACACGATCCTGGCCGCGATGGCCTCGAGCACCGACGCGCGGATGGTGTCGCGAGAGACGAGCGTCCAACGGCTCGGGGAGCACGACTTCGTGACCAGCGCAGAGTCGATCGCGGCGGATGCGATTCGCCTACCCGGTGAGAACGATCCGTGGGAGGACCCGGACTCCGGATGAGCAGCCGAAGCGACAGAGGCAGAGAGCGCGACGCCAAGAGCGCACGCAGCGCGCGCACGACGACACGCCGGCCTCCGAGCGACGATGGGGGCGAGCGGGTCGCGCGCGTCGGCGAGCGCATCCGGGCCGAGCTCTCGGACATGCTGCTCCGCGGAGAGATCCGAGACCCCGCCGCCCAGGGCTCCTTCGTCTCTGCAGTCACGGTCACGCGCGATTTGTCGCTGGCGCGTGTCTTCCTGAGGCTGCTCGAGAGCGAGCCCAGCGAGGCCCGGCAGCGCGAAGTCGTTGCCGCCTTCGAGCGTGCGCGCGGGCACGTGCGCCGCGAGCTGGGCGCGAGGATCGCGCGGGGCTCGGGCGCGATGCGCAGCGTCCCCGAGCTCCGCTTCGCGTGGGACGACACCACGGACCGCGCGGCCCGGCTCGACGCGGTGCTCGCCGCGGTCGCGGCAGACCGCGCGCGAGAGACCGCTGCGCGCGAGCGCGACGACGAAGGCGGAGGCCCGCGATGAGCCGCGCGCACCTGGTGCAATTGCTGCGAGAGGGCCGCCGGTTCCTCGTGACGTGCCACGTCCGCCCAGACTCCGACGCGCTCGGCTCCGCGCTCGGGATGGCGGCGATGCTCCGCACGCTCGGGAAGGATGCCGTCGTCTACAGCCAAGACGGCGTCCCGCCGAACCTCCTCTTTCTCGCGGGCTCGTCCACGGTGCACGGCTCGGTGCCGACCGGCGCGTTCGACGCGACGTTGGTGATGGACGCGGCCGCGCAGGTGCTGGTTCCGTCGCTGCCTCCGCGTGAGCGGAGCGGCCCCGTCGTCGTCGTCGATCACCACGCGGCCCACGATGGCTTTGGGGAGGTCGTCGTCCGGGAGGTGGACGCCTGCGCAACAGGCGAGGTCGTGCTCCGCATCTGGAGCGACCTCTCGGGTGGGCCGGTGCCTCCCGACGCCGCACAGCCCATCTACGCCGCGATCGCCGCGGACACGGGAAACTTCCGTTACCCCGGCACGACCGGTGAGACCTTGCGCCTCGGCGCGGGCCTCCTCGACACGGGCGTCAGCGCCTGGAGCGTCGCGTCCCATCTCTTCGAGCGTTGGCCGCGCGAGCGCATGGCCCTGCTCGGCGAAGTTCTTCGCGCCCTCGAGGTTCACCTCGAGGGTCGCTGCGCCGTCGTCTGCGTGGGCCGCGACACGTTCGAGCGGACGGGCGCCACGGACGAGATGCTCGAAGGAATGGTCAATTACGGACGCATGCTCGAGGGAGTGAAGATCGCTGCGTTGCTCTGGGTCCCGCGCACCGCCAACACCAGCACCGGTCGCCCCGAGATCAAGGTCTCGTTCCGTTCGGATGGCGAGGCGGACGTCGCGGCGATCGCCGTCGCGCTCGGTGGCGGCGGACACCGCGTCGCAGCAGGCGCCTCGCTCGCGACGACGATGGAGGACGCGCACGCCCGGGTCCTCGCCTCGGTGCGCTCGCACCTCGCGCGCTGATCGTCGTGAACGTGGGAGGACCGAGCGTGGTGAGGGAGCCGAAAGGCGCGGCCGTCGAGGCGCTCGTACGCCGGGGCTTCGTGCTTGCGGTCGACAAGCCCCGTGGCCCGACGTCGCACGACGTCGTCGCCTGGGCTAGGCGGGCCATCCGCACCAAGGCGGTGGGGCACGCGGGTACCCTCGATCCAGCGGCGAGCGGAGTGCTCGTGCTCGCCATCGGTGAGGCGACCAAGCTCGTGCCCTACCTGACCCTCGACGACAAGGAGTACGACGCGAGCGTGCTCCTCGGCCGAGAGACCGACACGCTCGACGCCGAGGGTCGCATCGTCGCGGAGGCCGCCGTCCCCCCGCTGACGCTCGAGGCCGTGCGGGCCTGCGCCGCGCGCTTCCTCGGGCACGCCCGGCAGACACCCCCGGCCTTCTCAGCGATCAAGCGGGATGGCGTGCCCTCGCATGTGAGGGCTCGTCGCGGCGAGGACGTGCCGCTTCCGGACCGCGAGGTGGAGGCCTTCTCGATCGAGGTGCGCGAGCTCCGCGATGCGACGCTCGACGTGCACCTGCACGTGGGCAAGGGGTACTACGTGCGGAGTTTCGCGCGCGATCTGTCGCGAGCGCTCGGCACGGTGGGGCATCTGGGCACGCTCCGACGCACGCGGAGCGGCGTGTTCTCGCTCGACCACACGGTGGACGGCGCGCTCCTCGGACGGGCCGCGCGCGACGATGCGGCGCGGGAGACCTTCTGTGCAGAGATCGAACGCGCAGCTCTCTCGCTGCTCGATGCAGTGCCGGGCTTGCCTCGCCTGGCGCTGAGCGACGCCCTCGTGCAAGACGCCCGTCACGGCAAGCCCGTGCGACACCCCGAGGCGGAGCTCGTCGCCGAGGCGAGCGCATGTCTGCTCGTCTCGGGCGACCAGTTGGTCGCGATCGCGAGGCGCGAAGGTGAGCACCTTCGGGTGGTGCGTGGCTTCGCGACCGCTCACGCTGTGGGCCCGTGACGACGCGCGGCCCCCTCCACTCGCCCATCCACCCAATCCTCCTCGTCGTGACGCTCTGGGCTGTTCCCGCGCTGCCAGCGTGTCCACCCTCCACCGTGCCGGAAGATGCCTCCCTCGACGTGGCGATGCGCGACGCGCCGCGTTCCGACGCGACCTTCGACGCGCTCCGGTGCAACTTGTCCTGCGCGACGACCCAAGAGCGCTGTTGCCGCGCGCCCGAGGGAGTCGAGCAGTGCATCGACGTCTCCGCGGACGTGACGAATTGCGGCGTCTGCGGCCTAGACTGCGTCGCGACGCGCCGAGGAGACCGATGCATCGCGATGCAGTGCAGTTGCGGCGATTTCTCCCTCGGGTGCACCGGTGAGGACAACTCGAGCTGCTGCCCCGTCGCCCCGGATGGCCGCGCCCAGCGCTGCGCGAACCTCGGGCGCGACTTCGGCGACTGCGGCGACTGCGGACGGACATGCGACATCCGCCAGGCGAACCGCTGCGAGGGTGGCCTGTGCCGCTGCGGCGTCGCGGGCGACCTCTGCGCAGGGACCGAAACCGATCTCTGCTGCGTCGACGTCTTCGGCGTCGCCGCTTGTGTCGACACGGGGCGCGACTCCGACCACTGCGGCCGCTGCAACCGCCGCTGCGGGGCGTTCGAGAACTGCATCGACGGCGAGTGCGTCGACTTCACGCGACAGGACGCGGGTTCGCTCGATGCCGGTCCGCTCGATGCCGGTCCGCTCGATGCCGGGTCGCACGACTCGGGCTCGGAGGCCCCGACATCGCTGGACGCAGCGCCCGGTGCGGATGCGGGGACATGATGCGACGCGCGCTCGGTGCGCTCGACCCATCCTGCGCTGCGCGGACGTCTCGCCCTGGCGCCCACGAACGACATCGCCCACGAACGAGATCGCCCACAGACGACATCGCCCCCGCGCGACCTTGGTGCGCGAGGGCGATGATCTTCAAGGCGCCGACCGGATTCGAACCGGTGTATGAAGGTTTTGCAAACCTTTGCCTAACCACTTGGCTACGGCGCCGAAGGACGGGACACGTAGCAAGGCAGGCTCGGGTTGTCCACTCTGCGCGGGCTCACGCGCCGCAGCGCTCGAGCTTCTCGGCGAAGCCGAGTCGGTAGAAGCGCCGTAGCTCCGTGAGCAGGCCGCGCAGATCAGCTCGCTCGACGTGCGCTCGCTCGAGTGCCTTCGTGTAGCGCGCCGCCAGCTGCGTCGCTGCCCGGTAGCGCGCACCGCGCTCGGTGTCGGGCGCGTCGAGGAGCTCGGTCCGCTCGAAGAGGCGCTGCCGCACGAGTCGAGACCGCGCCCGGAACAGCCCGGCTCCGTTGCCCGCGAGGAGCGCTGCTTCGTTCCTCGCGATCGCTTCGCCGGCCCCCGCGAGCACGCTCGTGGCCCACTTGTCGATCTCGGCCTGCAGCTCGAGCTCGAGCTCTCGCACGTGCGCGGTCTGCTCCGCGCGGTACTGCACCAGCACGAAGTGGCTGACGCCCTCGGTCGCGAGACACATCGCCTCGAAATCGCGGCTCCAGGCGCCCGGCTGCGAAGCCGCGCGCCGGGCGCGTTCATCCAGGTAGAGCCCGACGTGCGTGCCGTGCTCGTCGTCGACCACGAAGAGGACCTCGCGGCGGCGGATCGCGTCCTCTCCGCCGAGCGAGCGCGCGAGCGGCTCGTCGCAGGCGAAGTCATCGACGCAGACATCGAGGCTCAGGTCGTAGAGGCCCGTGATCGCACGTTGCAGCGGGACCAGCGAGCACGCCGCCGCCTCCTGTGCGGCCGCGTTCATCAGTGCACCGTGCCGCTCGGGCGTCCCGGGTAGACGCCTTCGGCGCTCAGGCGCGCTGCGATGCGCGGCGAGCCCGTGCGGCGCCACTTGTCGTAGAGGCGCACGATGTCCTGCGGGGTGCGCAGCGCGGTGCTCTCGCGGACGTCATCGAGCACGCGCGTCAGCGGGGTGAAGCGCCCGGCCAGCTCCTGATAGACGGCGACGCGGGTCGCCTCCTGCGCGTGGCGGGCAGCGAGCTGGCTGGCGGTCTCGTAGGCCTGTGTGCCGAGGCGGCTCACGTAGCCCTCCGAGACCCCGCGGCGCTCGAGGTGCTCGGCGAAGAAGCCGCCGACGTACAGAGCCTCGTCGCCGAGGGTCCGGAAGAGTCGGAGACGCTCGCCGCCCTCGGCCTGGGTCGCCTCGGCCAGGATCCAGACCAGGGGGCGTCCGCAGAGGCTCTCTTTGCGCGAGACACCCGCCGACGCGAGCAACTCGACGAGGTAGAACGTCGTCTCTTCCGCCAAGGACATGCCGCGCGCAGAGAGGCATGCCGTCAGCCGCTCGTGGAACCACCCCCGCACGTCGCCGATCATCTCGATGGTCATACACCGACCCTCCGCGACTCCGTCCGTGGAGCACGCGCTCATGACATCGGACGTACCACGAACCCTCTGGAGGCACGAAATTCCACAACGTTCGCGGGGTCTTACGGCTGGCACTCGGCGACCTCGAGCGCTGACTCGCCGTGATGTCCCTCACAGACCGCGGGAGCGCGCATTTGATCTCCACGGGAGGCGCCTTAGTGTGCCGGCCCCGCTAGCACTCGGCTCCTGCGAGTGCCAACCAAGTGGCCGAGGTGGCGACCGCCGCGGCCCGACCCGATGACCCGGCGTCGATTCGACGCTCCCGAGGAGGCAAGAGATGGCGATTCGTCCGCTCCACGACCGTGTGCTCGTCCAGCGCGTGAAAGAAGAAGAGAAGACCAAGGGGGGCATCATCATCCCCGACTCCGCGAAGGAGAAGCCGATCGAGGGCAAGGTCGTCGCCGTGGGCAACGGCAAGGTGACCGACGACGGCAAGGTGCGCGCGCTGCAGGTGAAGGCGGGCGACCGCATTCTCTTCGGCAAGTACGCGGGCACCGAAGTGAAGATCGACGGCGAGGAGCACCTCATTCTCCGCGAGGAAGAGATCCTCGGCGTCGTGGAAGGCTGATTCGCGCGCTCCCCGATCCTCAGACCCAAGAAAGAAGCGACCGAACATGGCAGCCAAGGACATTCTGTACGAAGGCGCGGCGCGCGAGCGCATCCTCTGCGGCGTCAACACGCTCGCGAACGCGGTCAAGGTCACGCTCGGCCCCAAGGGCCGCAACGTCGTGATCGAGAAGAGCTTCGGCGCTCCGACCGTCACCAAGGACGGCGTCACGGTCGCCAAGGAGATCGAGCTCGCCGACAAGTTCGAGAACATGGGCGCGCAGATGGTCCGCGAGGTCGCGAGCAAGACCAGCGACGTCGCCGGTGATGGAACGACCACGGCGACGGTGCTCGCGCAGGCGATCTACCGCGAGGGCTCGAAGATGGTGGCCGCAGGCCACAACCCGATGGAGCTCAAGCGCGGCATCGACAAGGCCGTCACAGCGATCACGGAGTCGCTGACGAAGCTCAGCAAGCCGACGAAGGATCCCAAGGAGATCGCGCAGGTCGGGACGATCAGCGCCAACGGTGACACCACGATCGGCAAGCTCCTCGCCGAGGCCATGGACAAGGTCGGCAAGGAAGGCGTGATCACGGTCGAGGAGGCCAAGAGCCTCGAGACCACGCTCGACGTCGTCGAGGGCATGCAGTTCGATCGCGGTTACCTCTCGCCGTACTTCGTGACGGACGCAGAGCGCATGGAGGTCGTGATCGAGGACGGCTACATCCTCATCAGCGAGAAGAAGGTCTCCAACATGAAGGACCTTCTCCCCGTCCTGGAGGCGGTCGCGCGTCAGCAGAAGCCGCTGCTCATCATCGCCGAGGACATCGAGGGCGAGGCGCTCGCGACGCTCGTCGTGAACAAGCTCCGTGGCACGCTCCACTGCGCCGCCGTCAAGGCCCCCGGCTTCGGCGACCGCCGCAAGGAGATGCTCAAGGACATCGCCACCCTCACGGGCGGCCAGGTCATCGCCGAGGAGCTCGGCCTCAAGCTCGAGAACGTCACGATCTCGGACCTCGGC
>JBKDQC010000107.1:0-1859 GCA_046342295.1 Deltaproteobacteria bacterium
CCGCCCACCTCGTCGAAGAGGGCGGGCTCTGGCGCATCGAGGCGCTCAGCGTCGGCAGCGGCTCGCTCTGACGCGCTGCGACCATTGACCACTGGCCAGGTGCCGGTTAGAACCCGCCCCCTCCCGATCCCGAGAGTGCCATGCGAGATCTGATCAAGCTCACCTGCGAGACCTGCGGCCGCGCGAACTACCACACGTCCAAGAACAAGCGGACGATGCCGGAGAAGTTCACGATCAAGAAGCACTGCCCCGCGTGCCGGACGCACAAGGAGCACAAGGAAGGCAAGATCTCCAAGGGCTGAGCTCACCGGAGGGGGCCGAGCGGCCCCGCTCGCGCGACGCGGGGCCGAGCATGCCGCGGTCAGACGCGAGCCCTCGCGAGCAGCGCGCGGATCGCTGTCTCGTACCCCCCGCGAGCCGCGTCCAGCGCGACGTGCCGCCCCCCCTTCACGATCTCCCGCCCCGCCACGCGAACGCTCCGTACGGCGCGTGAGGTCGCCTGCCAGGCGAGGGCGTTGTGAACGGCCTCGGAGGAGTCCCGCTCGACGAGCGCATCGATCGCCGGGTCTCTGGCGTCGAGCTCGAGCCCGTCGTCCAGCGTGTCCAGGTCGAAGCCCAGAGACGCGTAGGCGTCTCGGCCGAGCGCAGCGACGAGGCCCTGCGCGTCGAACGCGACCTCGCGAGCCTCCGCGCGCGTCCGCTCGTCGAGCTCCATCGCGCGCGCTTCCTCGAAGGGGTCGGCGCTCGCGTGGCTGTCGGTGCCGGTCGTGAAGCGCGCCCCGTGCGCGGCGAGCGCCGCGAGGTTCGGCAGGCCGTCGCCGAGATCGCGCTCGGTCGTGCGGCACACGCACACGTACGCGCGCGCTTCTCCGAGGAGGCGCGCCTCGTGCGTGTCGAGGTGCGTCGCGTGGACCGCCGAGAAGCGCTCGGAGATCACGCCCACCTCCGACAGGAGCTCGACCGGACGCCTGCCGTGCTCGGCGATGCACTCGCGCACCTCCCGACGCTGCTCCGACACATGCGCATGAAGGGGCATCGACCGCTCGCGCGCGAACTGCGCGCAAGCGAAGAGCGCCTCGCGAGGGACCGCGCGCACGCTGTGAGGCGCGAGCCCGATGCGGACGCGGGGCTCGTGCGCCCACCGGGCCGCGAGGCTCTCGAGGTCGCGAAGCGTCTCGTCGATGGAGCCGTCGACGAACCGGTGCTGCGCCGGCTCGAGCGCTCTCCCGAGGCCAGCGCGCAGGTAGGCGACGCGCAGGAGCGTGATGCGCAGCCCCGCATCGAGCGCGGCGCGGATCACCGTGTCGGCCAGGAGCGTCCGCTCGCCGTAGGGACGCCCTCCGCGATCGTGCTGCAGGTAGTGAAATTCGCCGACGCACGTCACGCCTGCGCTCGCCAGCTCGACGAAGGCGTAGTGAGACAAGGCGTAGAGCTCCTCGGGGGTCACGCGCTCGGCGAGCGCATACATCAAGCCGCGCCAGCTCCAGAAGGACGCTCCTGTCGCGCCCGCGTCGCGACGCGCCCGGCTCGCCTGAGCGCGTCCGCGGAGCGCCCGCTGGAAGGCGTGGGAGTGCGCGCTCGCGATGCCTGGGACCACGATGCGTTGCTCGCGAACGAAGGGCGTGCGCATGGGTGCGCAGTCTATCGCCTCCGGTCGGTGCACGCGCCTGCTGGCCCCGGCGAGCTCCACGCCTCGTGCCCCGCAAGACGCCCCGTCGGAGCTGAGAGCACGTGGGACTCGGATGGATCGATGCGGGTGCCACGGGCTCGGATCGGCGGGAGGGAGGCTCTCGCCGATTCACTCGGCGAGAGGGAGGGTCTGCGGCCAGACCCTCCGGCAAGAAACGTCAGAGCATGAG
>JBKDQC010000108.1:0-4435 GCA_046342295.1 Deltaproteobacteria bacterium
GAGCGGAGTAACATCGAGCGCGCGTGCAGGTCGGAGAGGTCATCGCGGGTCGCTTCGAGCTCGTGTCGGTCGCGGGCGAGGGCGGGATGGGCTTGGTCTTTCGCGCGTACGACCGCGAGACGGGGCGCGAGGTGGCGCTCAAGACGATGCTGCGCGCCGACGCCGAGGACGCGGCGCGCTTCCGCCGGGAGGCGCGGGTGCTTCGGGAGCTCTCGCACCCGGGGATCGTCGTTCACGTCGCGGACGGCGCGACCGAGGCGGGGGAGCTGTGGCTGGCGATGGAGTGGGTGGAAGGGGAAGACCTGCGCGCGCGTCTTCGGCGGGGCCCCTTGGAGATCGAGGAGGCGGTGGCGCTGGGCATCGAGCTCTCGGAATCGCTCTCGGCGCTGCACGCCACCAAGACCTTGCACCGCGATCTGAAGCCCGGGAACGTGAGGCTCCTCCGAGGCCCCGGGCGTCGCTCGAAGCTGCTCGACTTCGGCCTGGTGCGCGGCATCGCGGACTCGAGCGCGCTCGAGCTCGATGAGCTTCGCACCCGGGCGGGCTTCGTGGTGGGCACGCCGGGGTACGTGTCCCCGGAGCAGGCGCGCGGAGAGCGCGCGAGCGAGCGCTCGGACCTCTTCTCGCTCGGCGCGGTGCTCTACGCGTGCGTGTCGGGCGAGTCTCCGTTCCGTGGCGCCAACGCGGTCGCGACGCTGGCGAAGGTGGTGCTCGAAGATCCGCCTCCGCTTCGCGTCCGGCGCCCGGACTGCCCGGGCGCGCTCGAGCGCTTCGTCGCGCGGCTGCTCGAGAAGGATCCGTCGAAGCGACCGGCGAGCGCCGACGAGGCTGCACGCGCGCTTCGCGCGCTCGCAGGACAAGGGAGCTCGGAGGCGGAGCTCGCCTCGAGCGTGCTCCGCGCGCGCGAGCAGCGCTTCGCGTGCGTGCTGATGGCCCAGAGAACGCAGGCCGACCTCGACGAGCGCGACGCGACGTCCACGGTGGTCAGCGGAGGTACGCGCGTCGATGTGCTCGCGCCCCTGGTGAACGCGGCGCTGGCGAGCGGGGCTCGCGTCGAGACGCTCCGGAACGGAGCGGTGGTGTTCGTGTGGAGCGGCGAAGGCAACGCCTCGGATGTCGCGCGCCGCGCGGCCGGTGCGGCGCTCGAGCTCTCGCCGCTCCTGGGCGAGGGCGCCAAGGCGCTGGCCTCGGGGCGCGCCTCGGTCGACGAGGCGCTGCCGGTCGGTGAGGCCGTGGACCGCGCCGCGACGTTGCTCGCCGCGACGATCGTGCAGAGCGCGTCGGCCACGGGGCCAAGCGCATCGAGCCCGGTCTTCGTCGACGAGAACGTGGCTCGCCTCGTGGAGGACCGCTTCGAGGTGCAGCGCGAGGGGGGGCGCCGCTGGCTCGTGGGCGAGCGCACGGGGCCCGCGGGGGCTCGGACGCTGCTCGGCCGCGCGACGCCGTGCGTGGGGCGCGAGGTCGAGCTGTCGATGCTGAACGCGACGTTGTCCGAGTTGCTCGAGGAGCGCACCGCGGCGGCGGTGGTGCTGACGGGCGAGATGGGCGTGGGCAAGTCGCGGGTGCGTCAGGAGTGGGTGCGCGCGCTCGCGGCGAGCCAGCCCGAGGTGCTCGTGTGTCAGGCGTATGCGGACGTGATGCACGAGCGCGCGGCGTACGGCATCGCCTCGAGGCTCGTGCGCGACGGCTGCGGCGTGCCCTTCGGCGCGGGCGCGGAGCAAGTGCGACGCGCGATCCTCGAGGCCGTCACGCGCGTCGTCGAAGACAAGGACCGACGGCGCATCGCGTCGCGGCTGAGCGAGCTGTGCGACGCGCCGTGGGACGAGGACGTGGACGAAGCGCTCGTGACGGCGCGAGAGGACGCGATCGTGATGGGCGATCAGCTGCGCGCGGCGTGGGAGGATTTCCTGGTCGCGTCGTGCCGGGAGCGCGCGGTCGTGCTGGTGGTGGAGAACCTCCAGTGGGCGGACGGCCCGAGCCTCGCGCTGCTCGACCGCGCCCTCCGAAATTTCGGCGACCGCACGTGGATGGTGCTGGGCGTCGGTCGGCCGGAGCACCGCGACAAGCACCCGAAGTTGTGGAGCGAGCGCGGGGTGCGCGAGCTCGTGGTGAGCCCGCTCAAGGACAAGTCCGCGGAGCGTCTCGTGCGCGCAGTGCTCGGCGCGGGCCTCGCCGACGACCGCGTGAAGAAGCTCGTCTCGAAGGCAGCGGGCAACCCGTACTTCCTCGAGGAGCTCTTGCGCGCGGAGGCCGAGGGCCAGGGCGACTCGACACCGGACACGGTGCTCGCGATGGTCGAGGCGCGCCTGCTCCGGCTCGAGCCGGCGCTGCGCCGCCTCCTCCGCGCCGCGAGCGTGTACGGGGGTCGCTTCGATGAGGCCGGGCTCGAGGCGGTGCTCGGAGAGGCGAGCCTCGAGGATGCGCTCGAGGCGCTCGTCGCCCGCGAGTGGCTCACGGCGCTCGAGGGCGGGGGCTACGTGTTCCGTCAGGCGACCTCGCGCGAGGCGGCGTACGCGATGCTCGTCGAGGAGGACAAGCGCCTCGCGCACGCGCGCGCGGCCGACCACTTGGCCGGCCACGCGGGTGACGCCGTGGCCATCGCCGAGCACCACGAGCGCGCGCAGGCCCCCGAGCGCGCGGCGCCGTGGTGGGCCAAGGCCGCGACGCAGGCGCTCGAGGCCAACGACTTCGCCGGCGCCATCGCGCGCGCCGAGGCCGCCGAGCGCTGCGGCGCGCGAGGCGCAGTTCTCGTCGAGGCGCTCACCGCGCGCGTCGAGGCCCACGCCTGCCTCAACGAAAACCACCGGATGCGGGAGGCGATCGATCGTCTCGGCGCAGAGGCCGCGAGCTCGCCTTCGCGCGAGCTCTCTTCACTGCGGTGGGCCGCGCTGGGCGCGCTGCGCGCCGGCGACACGCCGCGGCTTTCGCGCACGCTCGAGCGCGCGCGAGAGCTCATCGAGCGCCATCCCGACAGCGACATGGCGGTGGTCTGCCCGCTTCGAATCGCCGTGTACGCGCTGAACGCGGGCCTCGTGGCCCAAGCAGACGCCCTCGCAGCGGTCGCGGAGGCCGGCGCGGCATCTTTGGTGCAGCCGAGCGCGCGCGTGCTCGGAGCCAAGGCGATGTGGCGCGGCGTTCGAGCGCACCATGATCATGACGCCGAGGCCTCGGCCCGCCTCCACCGCGAAGCGGCCGAGCTGTTCGAGGCGTCGGGCGACGTGCGTGCAGCGATCGCCGCGCGGGGTGATCTCGGCTACGTCCTCGTGCTCCTCGGAGCGCACGAGGAGGCCGTCGTGGAGCTCGAGGCTTCCCTCGCGGAGAGCTGCCGCATCGGCCTGACCCATGGGATGGCCAGCACCCGACAGAACCTCGGGATCGCGCTTCTCGGCCTCGGGCGCGTCGACGAAGCGCTGGTCATGGAGCGCGCAGCCGTCGAGGATTTCGCAGCCGGAGGCAACCGGATGATGGAGTGCGGCTCGCGGGACTATGCGTCGCGGATCCTCCTCTCCCTCGGCCGCATCGACGAGGCGCTCGCGGAGGCAGAGCGCGCGCTGACGCTGCTCCCCGCCGAGCATCCCATCGCAGTCACGAACCGGGCGACGCTGGCGGACGCGCTGCTCGCGCGACGTGGGCCCGACGACCTCGCGCTCGCCCTGTCGCAGGCCTGTTCTGCGCGGCAGGCACTGCGCTCCGAGCCTGCCCACTTCGAGGAGCCGGCGTTCATCGTGCGCGTCCACCTCGACGCCCTCGAGGCAAATGGGCTCGTCGAGGAGGCGCAACGAGCACGCGCAGAAGCCTGCGCATGGATCGAGGAGCGCGCGAGCCGGATCCAGAGCGCGCACTACCGCCGCGCCTACTTCGAGCGAGCTCTCGACATCGCACGCATCCTGCGGGCCTGAGCGGAGTCGGCAGATTCGAGCACTTTGGGGCCGACCCGACCGACTTGTTTCTGCACGGCCCCTGGCGCTCGAAGCAGAGCTCCGCTCACATGCCGCAGCCGGTCTCGCCGCTGGACTCGGTGCAGAAGCATCGACCGCAAGCGCCACGCGACCGCCATCGACCGCCGCAGCACTGGTAGCTCGCCGAGCACGCTGTAGTCGCGTAGCGGCCGCCGTAGGTGTGGCGGCACGACGCGCCCGCGGGGGCCGAGGGGGCGGGCGCGGGCGCAGGGGCCGGCGCCGGCGCGGTGCCACCACCGAGCGTGCCCGTTCGGCCGATCGCGATGATGTCGACGATACGCGCACGAAGATAGTCGCCCGGGCAGGAGGGGGACTGGCCCGGGTGGTCCCGGTGCCCCCGCACCGTCGTCGAGCTCACCGTGATCCCGTAGAGCCGAGACAGCGTGCCGATCAGTCGGCCCGCCGCGTCGATCATCGCCTGCGGCGGGCGCGCGGGGCCCAGGCCCGCGCAGCCGCTCGAGGGGACGCACCCGACG
>JBKDQC010000109.1:0-24733 GCA_046342295.1 Deltaproteobacteria bacterium
GGGGGCGGGGTCGCGCGCGCGGCTCGCCGGGCCCGCGCGGGGCCGGGGCCGCGCCCCGCGGGGCGTGGCCCCGGCCACCCTGGCTCACCTCATGGCGCCCACCTCATGGCTTCGTGCTGCGCGCGCGGACCCGCGCGACGAAGGCTTCGAGACCCGAATCTGCGAGGAGCTCGAAGCGGCGCGGTCCCGGATCCCACAGGTAGAGATCACCCTCTTCGACGTCGAACCACATCGACTCGATCTCGAGGTCTGCTTGTCCGAGCGGGCGGCGCAGCCGCAGTTGGTCGCGGAGCCAGAGGGCGTCCGCGAGGAAGGCCTCGCGGCGCGCCGACGTCTCGGGCGGTCGCACATCTTCGGTGCACACCACCAAGGTGCGAGCCCCACGGGGCCCCGCGGCGTGCTCGAGCGTCGTGAAGACCTCCGGCGACACGACCCGACGCGCCGCGCCGAGGAGCTGCAGCGTCGCGACCGGCCGAAAAGACGCGACCACCTCGGCGGCGATGGCCATGTCCGAGTCGAGCACGAAGGCCGCGGGCAGCGTCTCGTCGCAGGTCCGCTCGAGACCGCGGCGACGAAAGGTCTGGATGCCCTGGCGATAGTGCGGCACCTCAGTCCTCTCCCTGAGCCCGCGTATACCCTGCGGCGCCGTCGAGCTCCTCGAGCTTCTCGACGTGCATCCAGCGGTGCTTCGTCGCGACCTTGCCGAGCAGCTCGAGCAGCGTGGCGTCGGCGAGCGAAGCGCTCGCGTCGCGTGTCACGAAGCGGCAGCGCCAGTGGTCCACGCAGTCGGTGAGGCCACCCATGCTCGGGTACACCTTCGTGCCACGGTTCGAGATCATCTTCAGCTTGAGAGGTCCGCCCGCGACGAGCGCCTCGAGGCTCTGGCCGAGCTCCTCGGGGGAAACAGGCGACTCGACGAAGATGTCGGCCCCGATCGTCCGGCGCTGTGCAGGCTTCACGTAATCCCGGTCTGCCCGAAGCGGCGTGAGCCGCAGCGCCGCCTGCTCGCGCGCCCGCGAGCGCTCCGCGCGCCGACCGAGGTTCGCGATGACCGCGTCGGCGAACGCGCTCGTCGACGCGCTGCCCTCGACCCGCACGTCGCGGGTGTAGATCCCCTGCTCGAGCGTGGCTGCCACGGCGTCCTCGATGTCGAGCGCGGCCTTGGGCTCGTCGAGGTGGCGCAGCATCATCGTCGCCGACAGCAGCACCGCGGTCGGGTTGATGACGTTCTTGCCTGCGTACTTCGGCGCGCTTCCATGCACCGCCTCGAAGATGGCGATGTCGTCACCGAGGTTCGCCCCGGGCGCGAAGCCGAGGCCTCCGATCAGACCGGAGGTGAGGTCCGAGAGGATGTCGCCGTTCATGTTGCTCGTGACGATCACCTCGAAGGCCTCGGGCGACTTCACGAGCTGGTGCGCGCAGTTGTCGACGATGATGTGGTGGGCCGCGATGTTCGGGTACTCGCGCGCGACCTCCTCGAAGGTCCGCTTCAGGAGACCCTCGGTGAGCTTCAGGATGTTGGCCTTGGTCGCGCAGTGGACGGACTTGCGCCCCTGCGCCACCGCGAGCTCGAAGGCCACGCGCACGATGCGCTCGCAGCCCTTCTTCGACATCAACTTCAAGCACTGTGCGACCCCCGGCGTCTGCATGTGCTCGATGCCGGCGTAGAGGTCCTCCACGTTCTCGCGGACGATGACGAGGTCGATTCCGCGTCCCGTGAACGGCGTCTTGATGCCGGGAAGCTCCCGGACGGGGCGGATGTTCGCGTAGGTCTCGAAGAGCTTGCGGAGCGTCACGTTCGCGCTCTTCTCCCCGAAGCCGACGGGCGTCTCGAGCGGGCCCTTCAGCGCGACGCGCGTCTCCCGGATCGACGCGATCGTCTCCGGCGGTACGCCGCTCGGCAGGCCGCGCTTGAAGACCTCGGCGCCCGCGTCGTGCTGCTCCCACGCGATCTTGACGCCCGTCGCGTCGAGGATGCGCTGCGTCGCCACGGTCACCTCAGGACCGATCCCGTCGCCCGGGATGACCGTCACTCGCTTGCGCCCCTGTGCATCGCTCACGTACCGCATCTTTCACGCTCCTCTGCCGAGCAAATGCCCGGCCCCCCGTGAGTAGACGTCTCCGCCGTGCGCGAAAATGACATAATCAAGAGCATGTCGTTCTGTCTGAGTGAATGATTGGACCGCCGTGCTGAACTTTCATCATCTCCACTACTTCTGGGCCGTCGCGCGGCAGGGCAACCTCACGCAGGCGGCGCGGGCTCTGCGGGTCGCTCCTTCGGCGCTTTCGTCCCAGATCCGACAGCTCGAGGCCCAGCTCGGGGAGGCGCTCTTTCGTCGACAGGGTCGCGGACTCGTCCTCACGGAGGCCGGTCGCCTCGTGCTGGCCCAGGCCGACACCATCTTCGCGGCGGGTCAGGAGCTCGAGGCCCTCTTCTCCGCGGGCCGTCGGCGCACCGCAGAGCTGCGCATCGGCGCCGTCGCCACCCTCTCGCGGAATTTCCAGGAGTCCTTCGTGCGGCCGCTCCTCGCGGAGTCCGAGGTCACGCTGAAGCTCGTCTCGGGGAGCCTCGGAGAGCTTCTCTCGCAGCTCGAGGCGCATCGGCTCGACCTGGTGCTCGCGAACGAGGCCGTCGAGCGCAGCGCGACGCACCAGAGCCGCCGCGTCGCGCGGCAGCGCGTCTCGTTCGTGTCGCGCACCGCACGAGCCCGCTTTCGCTTCGGAAAGCACCTCGCGGACGTACCCTTCCTGCTCCCGGGGCCCGGCAGCGCCATCCGGCGCGCCTTCGACGCCCTGTGCGTGGAGCGCGACGTGGCGCTGCGCGTCCGCGCCGAGGTCGACGACATGGCCATGCTCCGGCTCCTCGCCCGGGACCCGCGGACCATCGCCGTGGTGCCTCCGGTCGTCGTGCGCGACGAGCTCCGCAGCAACCGTCTCCACGACCTCGGTGCCGTTCCGGGCGTGCACGAGGAGTTCTACGCGATCACGCCCATCCGGCGGTTCCCGCATCCTCTCGTCGAGCCGCTCGTACAGCGCCGCGTGCGTGAGATTCTCGAGGCCTGAACCTCGGATTCGGTCCCGCCTCGGAGCGAGCCTCGGGCTTGCCGAAGACCGATGCGCCGCAGTGGAGCCGGAGCGAAATCGCGATGGAACGCCGCCGTGCGTTCTTGGTACGGTGCTCCGATCATGCGCGTGGTCTTCCTCCAGCCGAACTATCCCCCCGAGATGCAGCAGTACACGCGAGGCCTCGCCGAGGTCGGCGTGAAGGTCTACGGGGTCGGCGACAGCCACCCGGATTCGCTCTCACCGCTCGTGAAGAAGGCGCTCACGGGCTACCTGCACGTTCCGCGCATCATGGACGAAGAGGACGTCCTCGCGCGCACCAGCGCGTGGCTCCGCGGGGTCGAGATCGACCGTGTGCTCGCGAACTGGGAGCCGCTCGTCATCCTGGCGGCCCGGATGCGCGAGCGTTGGGGCGTGCCCGGCATGAGCGTCGATGTCGTGCGCGGCTTCCGCGACAAGCAGCTCATGAAGGAGCGCGTGCGCGCAGCGGGCCTGCGCACGCCGAGGTCCCAGCGCGCGACCTCCAAGCGCGAGGTCTGGGCCGCGCGCGAGGAGATCGGCTACCCGATGATCCTCAAGCCGATCGCCGGCGCGGGCTCGGCCGACACCTACCGCATCGACTCCGACGTGGAGCTCGAGAAGGTGCTCGCCCTCACCGCGCACGTCGTCGAGGTGAGCTGCGAGGAGTACATCGAGGGTGACGAGTTCACCTACGACACCGTCTGCGTCGGCGGCAGGCCCGTCTACGAGAACTGCACGCAGTACCTGCCCAAGCCTCTCGAGGCGCGGAGCCACGAGTGGGTCAGCCCCGTGGTCATCACGATCAAGGACATGCAGCAGCCTTTCGTGCGCAAGGGTGTGGAGCTCGGCCGCAACGTCCTCCGGGCACTCGGGATGGGCGACGGCTTCACGCACATGGAGTGGTTCTTCACGAAGAAGGGCGAGGCGGTCGTCGGGGAGATCGGGTGCCGGCCCGGCGGCGCCCACATCGTCGACCAGATGAACTACACGAGCGACATCGACCTGTTCCGCGAGTGGGCGCGTGTCGTCTGCTGGCATTCGTTCGAGGCGGACGCCACCCGGAAGTTCAACGCGGGCATCATCTTCAAGCGCGCCAAGGGCCACGGCCGCATCCGGCAGATCGTCGGGCTCGAAGCCTGGAAGCAGCGCTGGGGCCACTGGATCGTGGAGGACAAGCTCCTCCGCCCCGGCACACCGCGCCGAGACTGGAAGCAGACGCTCCTCTCGGACGGTCACCTGATGTGCCGCCACCCGGATTGGGACAGCGCCAAGGAGATGTGCTTCGAGGCCGCGCGCAACATCACGCTCTACGCGGAGTGAAGGACTCGACTCGACTCGAGCCACACCGAGTCGCCGAATTCGTGCGTGCGAAAGCCCGCGGCCGCGAGGGCCCGATCGGTTGGGTGGAGGAGCGCGTCGGGGACGAACGCGCGAAGGAGCTCGTGGTGGCTCGTGCCCGGCTCGTGCGTGCCGCTCACGAGGACGTCGACCGCCGAGAGCGTCGTGTTCGGCCCGAGGCGCTGGTCCGCGATCGCCTCGATCGCGCTCGGCGCCGCGAGCAGTCCAGACCCCGCGGCGTGCTCGAGCGCACGCACGACCGTCGTTCCGATCGCGACGATGCGCCCACCGCGCGCTCGCGTCTCGCGGACGAGAGCTGCCGTCCGCGCCGGGATCCGGTAGGGCTCCGGAAGAGGCAGACGCGCATCGAGGCCCGGGTCGCCCGTCGACGAGAGCCCCGCGGCGTGCGTGAGGGTCGCGAAGGCAGCGCCGTGGCTGCGGATCGCCGCGATGCCGGCCCAGTCGAGGAGGAAGCCTGCAGAGGGCGGCTCGAAGGCGACCGGGGGGCCGGCGATCACGGTCCATACATCCCAGAGCGCGAGCGGCACGGGCACGTGCGCGTACTGCACGGGGCGGCCGACGCGGCCGAGCGACGACCAGAACGCCGCGGGGGAGCCGCCGAACGCGAGCCGAACGAAGCGCGGGTGATCGAGGACCGCGGTCACCGAGGCTTCGAGCGCCGTGCCGCGGATCGCGAGTGCGTCGCCGACCGCGATCGGCGGCGGGGGTGTGCGATCCTCCGTGCGCGTGCGGTGGTCACCCTCGCCGAAGAGCACGGCGTCGAAGACGAGGTCGTCGGGCCGGAGCGTGCGCCGCGCCGCGAGCCTCAGCTCGAGCGACTCGCCGCTCCTTCGGTGCCAGGACCGCAGGCTCGCGGGCAGGGTCGCGGCGTCGTTCGCGACGACGAGGTCTCCGCTGCGGAGGAGCGAGACCCAATCCCGGCGCGGCAGGAAGGTCATCGCGCCGTGCCGGTCGAGCGCGAGGAGGCGGGCGTCGGCAGGCCGTTGCACGGGCGCGCTCGCGGCGGTGAGGGTGCCGGTCCGCGGGCTCACGAGCGCACCTCCGCGCGCACCGACAGCACCTCCGCGAGGAGGGCGCGCGCGGCATCCGCCGGACGCCGAAGGCTCGCGCGCTCCGAGCCCGGGGCAGCGAGCGCGTGGAGCGGCGTGTCCATGTCTCCCGGGTCGATCGAGAGCACGCGCACGCCGGCGAGCTCCGCATCCCAGATGGCCGAGAGGTGTGCGAGCGCAGCCTTGCTCGCGCCGTACGCGCCCCACCCAGGATAGGCAGCGCGCGCCGCGTCGCTCGAGACGTTCAGCACCACGCTCGGCCGCTGCGCGCGGCCTCCTGCGGTCAGCGGTCCGAGCAGCGCCTTGGTGAGCCGGAAGGGGCCGAGGACGTTCGCCGCGAGCGCGCGTTCGAGGTCCTCGCAGTCGGTGTCGCCCAGCGGGCGCAGCGGCACGGGGCCGAGGCTCGAGGCGTTGTTCACGAGGAGCTCGATGGCTCCTTCGCTGCCGACGCTCGCCCCGACCTCGAGGGCGATGCGGTGGATGTCTCGCTTGTCCGCCACGTCGGCGACGATGCCGGTGGCCCCGGTCTCCCGCGCGACCTCCACGACCCGCGCTGGCGTGCGTGCGACGAAGGCCACCTGCGCGCCCGCGTCTCGCAGCGCCCGCACGAGCGCGAGCCCGAGCCCCGAGGTCCCGCCGGTGACGACGGCCCGCAGGCTGCGGAGCGAGGAGGCCATCGAATTGTCCATTCCATCGACTTCGTCGAGCTTCATGAGGAATTCTCCCTTCTGGATGGCTTCAGCGTGGGATCCCGACGGGTCGCTCGCGCTTGCGTTGTCCAACGGATTGGCAGAATGTCGGCCCGATGTCCGAGACCGACGAGCCCGCGCGCGTGGCCGCGCACCTCGCGAGGAATCTCCTCGGACTGCGGCACGCGCGGGGCCTCACCCAGCACGAGCTCGCCCGTGCGTCCGCGTTGCCGCGCTCGACGATCGCGAACCTCGAGTCGGGCGGCGGAAATCCATCCCTGGCCGTGCTGGTGAAGGTCAGCCGCGCGCTGGGCGCGCCGATCGACGAGCTGCTCGGTTCACCGCGGGCCAAGGTGCGTCGCTGGTCGCGCAGCGAGCTCGAGCCCCAGCGGCGCGGCCGCGGCGTGACGATGACGCCGCTCGTGCCCGAGCCGGTGCCCGAGGAGCTGCTCGCGACCATGGAGTTCGCGCCCGGCGCGGTGATGGGCGGCACGCCCCACCTTCCGGGCACACGCGAGTACTTCACGATGCTCGACGGTGAGGTCGTCCTCGTGGTGGCCGGCGAGGAGCACCGACTCGCGGCGGGCGAGGTGCTCGCCTTCCCTGGCAACGTCCCCCACAGCTATCGGAACGCGAGCACCAAGAGGACCGCGCGCGGCGTCTCGGTGGTCATCCTCGCCAAGGCTGGCGTCTGATTGGAGACTGCGCGTGGGTGCGCGCTGCTCCGCGCGGATGGCGCTGCGCGCCACGCCGGATTCCGCCTGCGCGCGATCCGGTGGCTCGGGTCACCGAGAGGGGCGTGCACCCGGTACCATCGACCCGATGGCGCTCGATCCGGTCCTCCTGTCGCGGGTGCAGTTCGCGCTCACCGTGATGTTCCACTACCTGTTCCCGCCACTGTCGATCGGGCTCGGGCTCCACCTCGTCGCGCTCGAAGCGCTCCACCTCCAGACCGGTGATGGGGCCTACGCACGGGCCGCGCGCTTCTTCACCCGGCTCTTCGCGGTGAACTTCGCGATCGGGGTCGCGACCGGGATCGTCATGGAGTTCCAGTTCGGCACGAACTGGGCGACCTATTCCCGGTTCGTCGGTGATGTGTTCGGCTCGGCGCTCGCGGCCGAGGGCATCTTCGCGTTCTTCCTCGAGTCGGGCTTCCTCGCGGTCCTCGTCTTCGGCTGGGATCGCGTCTCGCCGCGCGTGCATTTCTTCTCGACCGTCATGGTCTTTCTCGGCTCGTGCTTCTCCGCGGTGTGGATCGTCGTGGCGAACAGCTGGCAACACACGCCTGCGGGCTTCGCGATCGTGGGGACCGGCGATGCGGCGCGGGCGCGGATCACCGACTTCTGGGCGATGGTCTTCAATCCGAGCTCAGCAGACCGGCTCATCCACGTGATGCTCGGCTCCTTCCTCACCGGCTCCTTCTTCGTGGCCAGCATCAGCGCGTGGTTCCTCCTCCGCGGCCGGCATCGGGAGGTCGCCGAGCGCTCGCTCACCGTGGCGGTCGTCACCGGCGCGCTCGGGGCGTCGCTCATGTTCGTGTCCGGCCACTCCAACGCGAACATGGTCGCCGAGCACCAGCCGGCGAAGCTCGCCGCCTTCGAGGGGCACTTCCACACTTCGGACGAGGGCACGCCGCTCTACCTCGTCGGCTGGCCGGACGTGGAGGCCGAGGAGGTGCGCTACGGCATCGCGGTGCCGGGGATGCTCAGTTTCCTCGTGCACGAGGACCCGAGCGTCCCGGTCGAGGCGCTCGATCGCACGGCGCCGGAAGACCGGCCGCCCGTCGTCGTCCCGTTCCTCAGCTACCACGTGATGATCGGCCTCGGGACCTACCTCTTCGGCGTCATGGCGCTCGCGCTCGCGCTGCGTCTCCGGGGCCGGCTGTTCCACCACGCCCCGATGCTCCGCGTGCTCGTGCTCTCGGTGCTCGCGCCCTACGTCGCGAACCAGGCCGGCTGGGTCGCCGCCGAGGTCGGCCGACAGCCGTGGGTCGTCTATGGCCTGCTGCGGACCCGGGACGCGGTCTCCCCGAACGTGATTGGCGAGCACATCCTTCTCTCGACCCTCCTCTTCTCGCTCATCTACGTCGGCCTCGGCGTGCTCTGGCTGGTGGTGATGAACGAGAAGGTGCAGCACGGCCCCGACGGAGAGACGCGCCCGAGCCAGGTGCCTCACGGGGGGGCCGCCTGATGGACCTCGCCGTCTTCTGGTACGCCGCGCTCGGGATCCTCCTCGGCGTGTACGCCGTCCTCGATGGCTTCGACCTCGGCGTGGGCATCGTGCACCTCGCTGCCCGCGGCGATCTCGAGCGCCGCTACTCCATCAACAGCATCGGCCCGCTCTGGGACGGCAACGAGGTGTGGCTCGTGACCTTCGGTGGCGCGCTCTTCGCTGCCTTCCCCGAGGCGTACGCGTCGATCCTCTCGGCTTTCTACTTGCCGATCATGCTGCTGCTCTTCTTCCTCGTCGGGCGCGCGGTCTCGATCGAGTTCCGAAGCAAGCGGAAGGAACCGTGGTGGCGGACCTACTGGGACGTGAGCTTCTCCCTCTCGAGCGGTCTCACCGTGTTCTGCTTCGGCCTGCTCGCGGGCAACCTCATTCTCGGCGTGCGCATCGACGAGGCGGGCGTCATTGACGCGACGCTCGGCGAGGTGGTGCGTCCCTATCCGCTCGCCGTCGCTCTGCTCACGGTGCTCGGCGCCGCGACGCACGGGGCCATCTTCCTCCACGCCAAGACCGACGGCGTGCTGCAGGCCCGCGCGCTCCGCGTCGCCTACGGCAGCTACGCGGCGTTCCTGCTCGCCTACCTCGGGGTGACCGCCGCGACCTTCGCGCTCGCGCCGCACGCGCTGCGGAATTTCGAGCGGTGGCCGGCCGCGTGGATCGTCGTGGCGCTGAACCTCCTCGCCCTCGTGAACGTGCCCCGTGCGCTGCGCATGGGCCGGCCCGGCCAGGCCTTCGCGTCCTCATGCGCCTCGATCGCCTCGCTCTGCTTCCTCTTCGGGATGGCGATGTTTCCCTTCTTCGCCTTCGACATCCGAGACCCGAGCCACGGCATCGAGCTCTCGAACGCCTGCTCCTCCGAGCGGACCCTCGGCATCATGCAGATCGTCGCGCTGATCGGGCTGCCGCTCGTCGTCTCCTACACCGTGGTCGTCTACTGGGTCTTTCGCGGCAAGGTGAAGCTGGGCGACAACAGCTACTGACCATCGACCGCGTTCCCCGCGAGGCCGGTGACCACGGCCGACCGGGGGGCGAGATCGAAGGGTGACGCGCGGGCCGCGAGCGGACACCATGCCGCGCGATGCCTCCGGTCCGAGAGCTCGTGCCTCACCTCCTCACCACGTGCGGCGCCGAGCTGATTCCGCTGCTCCTCATCGGCGCGCTCCTGCTCTGGGGCCGGTGGGTCGCGCGCAAGCACGGCACGCGCGCGTGGTGGGTGGCGGCGTGGCTGCCCGTGCTCGGGCTCGTCGTCCAGCACGTCGGCATCGTGCTGACGATCCTGGGCCTGATCGACGCCTTCGAGGCGGTGAGCGCCGCGCCGCCCGAGTCGCGGGCCGCCCAGCTCGCGGAGGGGATCGCGGCCGCGATGTGGGCCACAGCGCTCGGGGTCGGGTTCGCGTCGATGATCTACCTCGGCTGCGCGATCGCCTACGCGGTCGGTACGTTTCGCGCGCCTCGCGCGAAGCGCGCCGAGCCGGCGCCGCCCTCCTCGTGACCGGGAATGCACGAGCCGCCGCGGCCGATCCTCGTCCCGGCGCCGAGCTCACGGGTGAGGCTCTTCCCGAGAGAGATGCCAATCCAGGGACGGCAGCCCGTCGTGCGACTCGAGCGTGCTGAGCCTGGCGTCCCAGCACGCGCCGACGCGGCCCTCGCCCGCGCTCCGCACGAGGTGCGCGTCCGGATGCCGCAGACCCCTCGGTGCGACGCGCATCGCGCGTGCCCCCGGGTGCTCGAGCACCCGCTGCACCTCGTACCACCCGGCCGAGCGGACCGCGGCGAGATCGATCGTCGCGAAGCCCAGCCCGACGTCGACGTAGCCGCGACACTCCGTGGGCACATCGAGCATGCCGTACCTGAGGCCCGAGCCGATCCACACCGCGTACACGCGCCCTGCCTCCAGCTCGGCGTCGAGCCGGCCGATCTGCGCGTCGCCCGGCGGGCAGGGGCCGAGCATGCAGTTGGCGCCCCAGCCGGTGGGCACCGAGTAGAACCGGTGCCGCCCGGGCGGTCGCTCGTGCTCGAGCCAGGGGCGGTTCTGCAGGCGGCCGAGGAGCTCGCCGTCCTCGTCGAGCACGTCGACCGCCGTGGTGAGGGGCGCATCGAGCGTGGGCACGGGCTGCGGCAGGACCTGCAGCGCGGCGGGCGGATCGCCGGGCGCTGCGAGCACGAAGAGCACGGTCGCCGTGCCTGCACGCGGCCGTGCGGTCGGGTGCGCGCCGCGAGCCTCGGGCACCTGAATGACGCTGCATCCGGTGAGTGACACCATCGAAGCGACGAGCGACAGGAGCGACGACATCGGTACCGGGCGCGGCATGCGTCGACCATGGGCGTGCGAGCTGACGAAGGGAAGGGCCGCGCGCGTCGTACCGAGAGCAAGCTCGCGAGGATGAGCCATTTCCCTGGGGTCGTTCCTCTGAGCCTACGATGATGCCCAGTCGCGTGACGGACGAGACGGTACGACGGCTCCCGCAGCCGGCCGCCGAGGTCATCTCGGACGCGGCGCTGGTCGAGCGCGCGCGGCAGGGTGAGGCGTGGGCGTGCGAGGCGCTCTACCGCCGCCACGCCCCCGCCGTGCTCCGCACGACCGCGCGGGTCCTGGCCCGCCGCGGCGATGCGGAGGACGTCACGCAAGACGCGTTCGCCACCGCGCTCGAGAAGCTGGACACGCTCGACGATCCCAGCGTGTTTCGCGCGTGGGTGATGCGAACGGCCGTACGGGCGGCGCGCTGGAAGCTCCGCCGTCGTGCGTTCGGTCGTGCGCTCGGCGTCGAGCCGGGCGAGTTCGACGCGACGCTCGACCGGCTCGCGAGCACAGACGCCGGGGCCGAGGTCCGCCTCCAGCTCGCAGAGGTGGCGAAGAAGCTCGAGCGGCTGCCCGCCGATCACCGTATCGCTTGGGTGTTGCGCGTGGTCGAGGGTCACCCGATCGCCGACATCGCCGAGTACACGGGCGCCTCGGTTGCGAGCGTGAAGCGCTGGATCGCGAAGACCGATGCGCTCGTCGGGGCGCACGTCGAGCCGGAGGTGGAGCCGTGAAGCGACTGTCTCGACCCCTGACGCGCCATCTCGATCCTGAGGTCGACGAGGCCGCGCTCGCTCGCATGTGGGCCCGAGCACGCGCACGTAGGCCGAGCCGTGGTCGGGCGATCGCGGGCGGGCTCCTTGCGGGGGCGACGCTCACGCTCGTCGACGCGCTCGTGCTGACGCAGGCCGACGACGCGACGGCGCCGAGCCTCGCGGCGGCACCGAGCCTCGCGACGATCATGACCACGACCACACTTGCGGACGGCTCGATGCTCGTGGTCGCGGACGGCGCGCGCATCGAGCCGCTCGTCCTCGATCGCACGCACATGCTCCTGCACCAGCAGGCCGGCCGCGTGGAGTACCGCGTCGCGCACGATCCGGAACGTCGGTTCGTGGTGGAGGCCGGCAGCGTCTCGGTCGAGGTCACGGGCACCCGCTTCATCGTCGATCGGCGCCTCGAGCCCGCGCGGGTCGAGGTGCTCGAGGGCTCGGTCGTCGTGCGCGGCGCTGTCGTGCCCGACGGCGTCCAACGGCTGACGCAGGGGCAGGTGCTCGCGCACGCCGTGGAGCCCGCGCTGCACGGAGAGCCCGCGCTGCAGGGGGAGCCCGCGCTGCAGGGGGAGCCCGCGCTGCAAGGGGAGCCCGCGCTGCAGGGGGAGCCCGCGCTGCAAGGGGAGCCCGCGCCTACGACCATCTCGCCGGTGGCCGATTCCGCGCCGGTCCCGAGCGCGCGGCCCCGCGCCGCTTCACCGGTCTCCGAGCCGAGCGCGCCCGTCGAGGATTCCGTCGCGACGTGGACGGAGCAGGCGGACCGCGCACGGCGCGAGGGGCGCTTCGGCGACGCGGTGGCGCCGCTCGAGGAGGTTGCGGCGCGGGGGGGACCGCGCGGCGCGCTCGCGTCGTACACCCTCGGCCGCCTCTACATGGACGAGCTCCAGCAGCCGGCGCGTGCGGCCGAGGCGCTCGCGCTCGCGCTCGCGCTCGGTCTGCCAGCGAACCTCGAGGAGCCCGCGCGACATCGCCGCGTGCAGGCGCTCCGACGGAGCGACGTGCTCGGCGCGGAGGACGCCGCCCGCGACTACCTCGAGGCGCACCCTGCGGGCCCGCACGCCGAGGAGATCCGCTCGTGGCTCGATGCGCGCTGATGCTCGCGCTCATGCACGTCGTGACGCTCTCTGCTCTCGCGGCGCGCGCGCAGCGGACCCCCGTCGACGCCCCCGCGATTGGCACCGACGTCGGCGCGCGCGCCCTCGCGTTACGCACGAGCTGCGACGCGGCGTGGACGGCCGAGCTCGAGCGAGCGTTGGAGGTCGAGCTCTCGACGTCGCGCCATACCGACGCGCGCTGCGTGTCGGTGGAAGTCGGAGTCGAGGCCGACACGTGCGACGAGGTAGGCGCGGCCCGGGCCTCGGTACAGATCGGCGACGGAGCTCCCGTCACGATCGAGTACGAGGGCGGCGGTCTGCGCGCGCTCTCGCTCCTCATCGCCGAGCAGGTTGCGCGTTCGCGGGGCGTCTGCGAGGCGGCGCTCGCGTCGCGCGCGGCCGAGCCGTGGCGTGACCCGCGTCCGCTCGCCTCGGGCGCCGACCGCGAGCTCTACTACGGCCCGTACGAATTCGGGCGCAGGCTCACGCGGCGGCCGGCAGACGGGACGTGGCTCCTCCGCGCGCGCGCGGCGCCCTTCTTGGATCTCGAGCGCCTGGGGGCCGGGCTCCTGGGCGACGTGGCGGTCGCGGCGTGGCTCGCCGAGGGGCTCTGGGTGCGCGCCGAGCTCGGGCCGATGGGGCTCGCCGCGGGAGCGGGCCCGGGCATCGGGCAGCTCGGCGGCTCGCTGCTCGTCGGGTACGACACGGGCATCCTCGCGCTCGCGGTCGGGGGCGGCCTCGGCACCGCCAACGGCATCGCCGGCGCCGAGGTGCTCGGCCGAGTCGAGCTCTACCTGCGCTTCGGCTTCGAGCCGTCGCTGTTCGCTGCCGCGCTCGTCAGCATCGCGGTGGACGACCGGCGGGTGGATCTCGGCCTCGTCTCGGCGCGCTTTTCCGTCCCGGTCGACCGCGCCCTCGCGATCACGTGGGGAGGCGAGGTCTCGTTGGCGTTCGCTTCGGGTCGCCTCGATCTCGGCCTGCAGGCGTGGATCGACGGAGATCTCGCCGAGTCCCGCGGCGTCGCGATCGAGGCCGGGGTCGGCGCGAGCGCGCTCGCGTTCGTGCCGCGGTGCGCGCTCGGGCCCTGCGAGCGCGAGTGGACGCTCGCGGTGGGACCGAGCGTGCTCGTCGGGTTGGTGGTCCGAGGGGGCCCCTGATCCACGACTCGCGGCTGCGCTGCGCGCCCGGAGACGGCTGGTGAACCGAAGCTCCGTACATGAGCGTGATGCGTCGATACGATTCTATTCGTGAACGAAGTACATCGAACGCGGCGGCGCAGACGCGGTCCATGTCGCGCGAGCCCGGGATGTCATGGTCGGCCGTGCGCCGGCGAAAGAGGAGAACGACGATGCGTGTACGCCACATGCCAGTAGGGTCGGTGTGGATCGGAGCGCTGGCCGGTGCGCTGGGCCTCGCGGGGTGTGGGTTCAACGCGGACGCGCCACCGTTGCCGGTGGTGTCCCTCGACGTCGCGCCGCCGCCGATCACGGGCGGCACCCTCGCTGTCTCCGAGCGGATCGCGGTGATCGGCGACGCCGATCGAGACCGTGTGCACGTCGTCGCGCTCGACTCGGGCGCGCGGGTCGCGCGCATCGAGCTCTCGCCGGGCGCCGAGCCTGGCCGCGTCGCGTTCGACCCGGCGGGACTCGCGCACGTCGTCCTCCGCGGCGCGGGCGCCATCCTCACCGTCGACGAGATGGGCGGGCGCGCGTCGACCGACGTCTGCCTCGATCCCAGCGGGATCGACGCCGACCCTGACGGTGTGCGGTGGGTCGCGTGCCGGGACGGCTCCGTGTGGCGCCTCGACGATGGCGGCGCGCGGGCGATCGCGCGGCTCGAGCCAGGCCTACGCGACGTCATCGCGCTCGACGGCCTGCTGCTCGTGACGCATCTCCGCTCGGCGCGTGTGCACGTGCTCTCGCGCGAGGGCGCGCCCATCCGCACGCTCGTGCCGCCGAGCGCGAACGTGGCGGGACTCACCTATGTGCCGAACACCGCGGCGCGCCTCCGACGGCGCGGCGATCGTGCGTGGCTCCTCTACCAGCGCTCACGCGTCGGGGCCGAGCCGGCGCCGACCGATCGGTATGCCGGCAACTTGCGCGGCCCGTGCGGTGAGTCGTCGGTGCAGACCGTGGTCAGCGAGGTCACGCCCACGCGCATCGCGGACGGCGCCGTGCTCGCGAGCGGCTCGCTCACGGTCGACGTCGACGCCGACGCGAGCGGCTCGCTCGCCCTCGCCCTCGCCGGCGAGATCGGTGGGTGGGATGCGCAGCGACGACGCCGCGTCCGACGCGTCGGCGCGACGGGTCCGTGCCTGCAGGATGCGGAGCCGATCGCGTTCGATGGGCAGGCGGTGGCGGTCGCGATCACGTCACGGGGCGAGCTCGTCGCGTTCTCGCGCGAGCCTGCGGCGGTGCTCGTCGGAGGTCGCATGCTCGACCTCGGCGAGCCCTCTCGGCGCGACACCGGCCATGATCTCTTCCACGTTCGTCGCGAGGGTGTGAGCTGCGCGAGCTGTCACACCGAAGGCGCCGAGGACGGTCACCTCTGGACGTTGGGCACGAGCCCTGCTCGGCGCACGAGCACGCTCCGCGGGGGCGTCGCGGCGACGGCTCCGTTCCACGCCGACGCGGACATCGCCTCGCTCCACGAGGTGATGCGCAGGCAGTTCCCCGAGGAGGCTGAGCTCTACCTCGACGCGGCCTCCGTCGGCGCCATGGCGCGCTGGCTCGACGCGCTGCCCGCACGCACCCGCTCCTTGGGCGGCACTCGCGGCGCGCAGGTGTTCGAGGCGCTCGGCTGCGTGGGCTGCCATGCGGGCGCGCTCGGCACCACCCCTGGTCTCGTCGAGGTCGGCGCGAGGCGCGCCGCGGTCCCGACGCTCGTCGAGCTCGCCGACCGCGCGCCGTTCTTGGCAGACGGCTGTGCGCCAACCCTCGAGGGCGTCTTCGATCCACGCTGCGGCCTCGGCCCCGAGCATACCCGCGTCGCCACGCTCAACGACGCCGACCGCGGAGCGCTCCTCGAGTACCTCCGCTCGCGATAGAGCGAGCGCAGGGAGTGGCTCGAGCCTGGAAAGTGGTGCCTGCTCGTGGCGTGACGTGCGGGCCGGAGCAGAACTGTCGCTCCCCCGCGACTGGGCGTCTTGGCTTCAAGGCGCGTGGGTGGCTCGGGGGATGCGGCGGCTCGAACGAATCCGCGCGAACTGGCCGAGACCTTCCAACCGAGGGGCCTTCGTCCGGACAAGGCTCGAAGGCGCCGTTGGCGTCGCACACGCCACGTGCAGGCAGTGGAAGTGAACGTCGATTGCGAGGTCGCTGCCAGACCGGTCGCTTCGTCTGGCGCGAAGCGCCGATCGGGCGCCGCAGCGGCGCGACTCCGATTCGAGGGGGTGCGAGTGACGGATCTCGAGAGCCGCTGCACTCACCGGCATGCAGACCTTCTTCCGCTCCTCCAGGGCGCTCTCGCTCCTCACCCTCTTCACCGTTGGCTGCGGCTCGCGCGAGCCCGCGGAGACCGCCTTGCTCGCCCGGGGCGCCGCCGCGCGCCTGCGTCCGGGCGTCACGGGGATCAGCCTCCCGACGGCTCCGGCGCGCGACGCTGTCGCGCTCTCCCGGGCGCTCGGTGCCCCGCCCGGCGTGCTGCACACGCCGCCCGAGACGACACCCCCCGCGGACCCGCCCACCCCGACCGACTGCCACGATGGGCTCGCGGTCGTCGTGCCGAGCAGCGACTGGCTCCGCGTGCTCTCGTTCGCCGGGGGCTACGACAGCTGGGCCGCCACCTACGAGAGCACGGACGCGAGCGGGGAGGAGGGCACGTACTTCGTCGCGTTCGACGCGCAGGGGCGCCCCTTCGAGGCTCCGCGACCGGTGCCCGCGGGCACGCGAGTCGCCTCGTTCCGCTACGAATTCCTGCTCGTCGGGGCGTCGGTCACCGAGCCCTTCCTCGCCGTCCTCGACGCGCGAGGCCGGGAGGAGTCACGGGTGACCGATCCCGCGATCTGGGGGACGGAGCTCGAGCCGGAGACGCGCGTGGTCGAGGTGTTCGCGGCGCCGAGCCGGTGTGTGTACGAGGCCAGGGTGCTCGTGGGGTCCGAGTCGGGACGGAGCCTCCTCGCGGTGCACCGGGGAAGCGCCGGTGAGCTCGTCACCGAGCGCATCCTCGACCTCGAGCCGGTGCCTGTGGGCAGCTCGAGCGTGCTCGGAGTCTCGCCGACGGAAGTGCTCGAGCTCGTCACGCCCGAATGGCCCGGCAGTACGCCGCTCGCGCGCGTCTACGGTCCGTCGACCGACGGGTGGACGCTCCGGCGAGAGGTCCAGACCTGGGCCGACGGTACCCACCGGCCTGTCGCGGCAGCCCGCACGTGGAGCGGCTGGAGCGTCCTGGGCACGGCCAGCTCGCCGGGCGTGCCGAGCGAGCTTGTCCAGCTGGCGGACGACGGCACGACCTCGGCGCCGATCGCGGTCGCGGACTACGAGCGATGCGGTAGCGGCCTGGGCTCGATCGCGTCCAGTGGCGAGACCACGCTGTTCGCCATCGGCAGGCGCATCGGAGGTCTGCACTACGGCACCCTCACCGCGGGAGAGGACGCCTTGCTCCCGTCGTCGCTCGTCGCGCACCAAGGGAGCGGCGAGCTGGCCGCCGTCGGCGTCGGTCCCGAGGGTGTCTCGGTGCGCTGCTACCGAGCAGACGCGCTGCGAGCGCCGGCCCCGTAGCGGCTACTTCGGAGCGATGTCTGCCGCGGGTCGTGCGGGGGCACGCCGCGCCCCAGAGCGAGCGCCGGTACGGTCCATCGAGGCGCAAACCACGGACAAGACGAGCTCCGCATGGCCCAGCGGCCGCTCCACCCATCGACCTCGCCGATGTCCTCAATCGCGTCCGAGAAAGACGAGTGCGCCCAGGGCGCCCGTGCCCCGCACGACGGGGGACTCGTAGGCGATCTCCCCTTGGATGCCGAACGAAGTCGCGATCGTCGCGAAGAGCAGATCCCCCCGCGCGAAGAGACGCAGGGGCCCGACGTCCACGTGTGCGGTCAAAGACATGCCGAGATCGAAGGCGCCCACCACCTCGGTGCGTGGGGCATCGACGCCGAGGCCGCGCGCCAGGGTCAGCACTGGCTCGAGCACGAGCGCGGGCGTCGCCCCGAACGCGGGGCTCGGGCCGGGTTGGTCGCCCGCTCGGAAGCCGAGCTCGACGGTCGCGGAGAGCGCTTGGAGCGCGACGCCCCGCATCGAGCCCGAGGCCGTCGCGGTCGCGTCGGGCCAGTGCGCGAGGTGCACCGCGATCGCGACGCGCTCGACGTCGATGTCGACGGTGAGCGAGAGCGCGCCCGCGAGACCGGGCACGGGCCCCAGACCCAACCGGCCGTGCGCGCCCAGACCCACCTCGAGGCGCGGCCCCGTGGGTCGCGGGGCTTCGGCGGTCGTCGAGCCCCGTTCATGCAGCGTGAGCGAGATCTCGTCCGGGCCGTGGTTCTGCGGGCTCGCTTCACGCTGCGGCAAGCCCGCGAGCGTGCGCAGCCGGAGGGCTGCCGTGATGGCCAGCGCGTCGACCACGTCCACGCACGTCGCGTCCTCGAGCTCACGCGACTCGAATGGCTCGCCGACCCTCGCGAGCGCGAGCCGCCCCGAGAAGAGCCCAGACCAGGCGCGGGTGACCTCGAGCTCCACCACGAAGCCGTCGAAGACTCCGCCGGCGCTCTCCACGCGCGCCGCGAAGTCGTCGCGCGAGACGCAGTCCGCCTCGACCTGCCAGCGCGCGATCTCGGGTCGCGGTGCGACGTGTCCTTCCTGGGCATGGACCCGCCCGCCCTGGACCAGCCCGCCCTGGCCCAGCGCTGCGATCACGAGCGCGCTCGCGAGAACGTGGAGCTGGCACGCGAGACGTCGCACGGCGCCGCGAGCGTAGCCTCTTTGCTCAGGATTTCCTCTCGGACGGGCCTCGGCAGCTTTCTACGCGGGGCGGTGACGGATCGTTGCCAGGCGTGCACTCAGAGCATGAGTCACTTGGATGGACTCATGCTCTGACATTTCTTCCCGGAGGGTCTGGCCGCAGCCCCTCCCTCTCGCCGAGTGAATCGGCGAGAGCCTCCCTCCCGCCGATTCGAGCCCGTGGCACCCGCCACGATCCATCCGAGTGCCACGTGCTCTCAATTGCTGTGCTTTCTGCCGAGCCCCAGAACGACATGCGCCTTCGTCGGTCCTCCCTGCCCCGGACCGAGGCACCATCGGGCCTCGTGTCGCTCGATCGCGCCAGCGCCCAGCTCCTCGGGGAGCTCTTCGACGAGCACGCCGACGCGCTGATGCGAGGGCTGCGTCGCTGGGGGGTACCGGACGCGTCCGTCGAGGACGCGCTCCAGGAGGTCTTCGTCGTCGCATCGCGGAAGCTGAGCGAGTTCGAGGGCCGCTCCTCGCATCGCACCTGGCTCTTCGGCATCGCGCTGCGTGTGGCGCGTGGACACCGACGCGCGCGCACACACGACGAGATGGTCGAGGAGCCTGCCGCCGATGCCTCTGGGGTCGACGAGCGCGTGGATGCCGAGCGCATGGCCCGTCTCCTCGATCGGCTTCTCGGGGACCTCGACGAGAGCCAACGGGAGGTGTTCGTGCTCGCAGGGCTCCACGAGCTGAGCGCCCCCGAGATCGCGGAGATCACGGGCGCCAACCTGAACACGGTGTACTCGCGCTTGCGCCACGCGCGGCAGAGCCTGGCGCGCGCGCTCGCGGCCCGTCAGGCAGGAGACAAGAAGTCATGAGCGACTCCCCCGAGCTCGACACCCTGATCGCTCGCGCACGCAAAGCCGGTGGAGAACCGGAGCGCCTCGCGCGGGTTCGCGCGCGGCTCGTCTCGCAGGCCATCCTCGCCCCACCTGGCACGGCGACGACGGGCCCCACTCATCCCCCCACTGCGCATGCACCGACGGGCCGAGCTGGGGCACCCACGGGCGGAGCTGGGGCACCCACGGGCGGAGCCGGGGCATCTGCGCCCGCCTGGGCCGCGGTCGCGATCCTGGCGACCCTCGGCATCTCGGGCTGGCTCATGCATCGGGCGAGCACCGTGCCGTCACGCCACGATGAGACGGCGACGACGACGGAGGCGGAGACGGCGACGGAGACGGAGACAGAGACGATGGAGACGGCGGAGGCGGAGACGACGGAGACGGAGACGGCGACGGAGACGACGGAGACGGCGCCGATGGCGACGGCGACGGCGACGGCGACGGCGACGGGGACGGAGACGGAGACGGAGACGGAGACGGAGACGGAGACGGAGACGGAGACGGAGACGACGGAGACGGCCCTCCATCTTCATGCGGCGGGCCCACGCGCCGCGGTCGCCCCCGAGCCCTCCGAGCCCGAGAATCCGAGCTCGTCTCTTCGCGAAGAGATCGCGCTGCTCGACCGTGCGCTGCGTGCGCGCGAAGCCGGAGACGTGGCGCTCGCTCGCCGCCTCTTGCGCGATCACGAGGCTCGCTTTCCCGAGGGGACGCTCGTTCCCGAGCGCGAACGGCTGCGAGGCGAGATCGATCGCGCGGGGGAGCGGTCTGAGTCACCCTCTCCGTGACCGATGCCTCGTCGCGCCGCACGCCTGCTCGCGCTCGTCTCGCTCGTCTCGATGGGCGGCTGTCGCACCGTCGTGTGGCTCGGCGAGGACCGCGACGGGGGCGTCGCGCTCGATGCGGCCTCGAGCGAGGCAGGCAGGCCCGATGCCCCTCCTCTCCGCGACGCCGGTCGCGATGCCGATTCGTGGGAGCTCGATTCGGCGGTCGATGCGGCCGACGTCGGACCCGATGCGTTCGTCGTTCCCACGTGTGCGACGCACGAGACGGAGATCACGGGCGCGCGCGTGGGGGTCGCGACGGAAGCGGCGAGCCTCGCGAGCAGCGGCACCGGTGCACGACTTCGTTTCGGCATCCTCCTGCCGGCCGCAGCGCGGCTCACGGGTGACGAGACCCAGTTGGTGTTGCTCGATCGCGACGGCGCGCGCGTCGGCGAGCGGCTCATCGCGGTGCTCGACGCGGGTGGGGCGCCGAGCTCCGCGGCGACCCTGCACTCGCTCTCGCCTCATACGGTCGACGAGGGCTTCTTGCTGCTCACCGAGACCTCGATCGCGTTGCTCGACCACGACGGCGCCACGGTGGGTCTCGAGACACCTCTCGCGGCGCCGCCGAGCCGCGCCCGCCAGCGGGAGGCCGGCTGGATCGACGACGACCGCTTCGTCTTCATCGATGCATCGGGTCGCATCACGGTCTTCGATCGGGTCAGTCGCTCGGTCGACGTCGCTCCGATCGACGTCTCGGGGCGCGCCCGCGTCCTCGTCGACCCGGGCGGGGTGACCGTCACGAGCGAGGGCATGCCCAACGAGCTGGTCGTCTACGCCGCCGACCTCACGGGCGCCGAAGCGCTCCGCACCTCGTGGAGCGACGAGGGGTCGATGCCGATCGGGTATCGGCTGCTCGGTACCAACTTCAGCCCCACCCAGCGAACCTGGCTCATCCGCGCGACGGGCGAGTTTCGCGCCACCTTGAAGAGCTACGCCGTTCCGTCGATGGGCGAGCCCGTGCTCGGCCCCTCGTGGCTCGGAGTGGGCCCGTTTCCGACGATTGCGCTCGAGGGTCAGCTCGTCGCCATCGTGGACTCGGGCTCTCGACTGACCCTCTTCTCGTTCAGTACGGGCTCGTTCGACGAGACGGGCATCGTGGTCGGCGCTGCCGCGGCGTTCGAGCCCGAGCGCGATGGCCGACATTCCGCCGCCGTTTGGGTGGGACCGGGATCGGCCGGGACGAGCCTGCTCCTGCGCTGTCGGCTCGGGAGCTGATCCGAATCTCGCCACGTCGTGCGCCGGCACCTGCGACGGCGTAGGGCCAGGCTCGAGCTCACCTCGACATTCATGAAGCGGAGCTCGAGGACGCCCTGCGCGCGGATGAACATGCGGCGCCGACGATCGTCGCTGCGGGCCGTCGGTTCCGTGCTGACTGCCGGTTCCGTGCTGACACTCCCTTCCTTCGGACGAGCATCCACAGGAGCCGCTCGGCGCCGGTCGCGTCGCGACGAAGGGAGCGCGCGAACTGCAGGAGGCGAGGATCCACGGGGTCGACGGCGGCCACCGACGTCCTTCGGCGGCTCCCGCCTCCTGTGGTGGGCCCTCCCCCTCTAGGACGATGCCCGGAAATCCGGATCGGAATCCTGGGCGGCAGGACTAGCATCTCTCCGCGCGAGGTGATCGGACCTGGCGAGAACTGAGGCGAGAAGGACGAAAGGGTGCTTGCGATGAAGAATGAGGTCGTTCTGTGCGCGGTCGTCGCGGCCCTCGCGCTGCTTGGCTGCAACGACATGCCTGCGCCCAACCAAGGGGCGGGTGCCGACTGCAACGCCGCCATCGGTGACGACGCCTGCGTCGCGGGGCACTTCTGTGCCCGCGCCGAGCCCGATCGCGGGGAGCAGCAGCGTCAGTCGAACGGAGGATTCCTCGGGCTCGGCGATGCTGTGCCGATCGGGCGCTGTGCGCCCCTGCCCGCCGAGGGTGAGGCTTGCTCCTTCGTCAACCGAGAGTGTGCGGCCGGCGCGACGTGTCAATTCGAAGGGGCCTCTCGCGTCGGGGTCTGCCGCGCAGGTCCCTGACCAGCGCGGAGCTGTCCCCCGTGTCACGCTCTCGGCGCGGGTTTCGGTGAGGGGTGCGCCGATTTGTTGACCGCGCGCGCTCTCTCCCCGACACCCCCGAGATGCGCTCGACTCTCGGCCCACCGCTCTTGGCGTGCCTGTTCTGTCTCGGTCTCTCGTCGAGCGCGCGCGCGAGCCCATCGCCGACGGACGAAGCGGTCGCTCCCGCAGACGAGCTCTCCGCCGATGCGATCGTGAGGGACGGAGAGGCGCGCGATCCGCTTCACGAGGGGGCGGCGGGCGCTGCCGAAGAGACCGAGCTCGACGCGGTGCATGAGCCGAGCGAGCGCCGCCCGCGCCGCGCGCTCCGCTGGAGCGACGGGCCCCGGCGGGTGCCCACACCGCGCGGCGCTTCGATGCAGCGCGCCGCGGAGCTCGGGCTCGGCACACGCGAGTGCGCTTCGCGACTTCTGCATGGCCGACCCGACGAGCGATGGAGCCGCGCGGCGCGCGGTCGAGCGCCGGACCGTTTGCTCTGGCCGATCGACGAGGGGCGCTGGGTCCGCGGCTTCGGCTTCGTTCGGACCACGCGGCCGGACTTGATCCACCGCGGCGTCGACATCTCCGCGCCGATCGGCACGGTCGTCCGTGCGGCCGCCGACGGCATCGTGGCGTACAGCGACAACGGCCTCCGCGGCTACGGGAACCTGGTGATCCTCGTGCACGCCAACGGCTGGGTGACGCTCTATGCGCACAACGCGCGCACGACGGTGCAACCGGGTTACCGCGTGCGTCGGGGCGAGCGCGTGGCGCTCGTCGGCACGACGGGGATCACGCACGGGCCGCACGTGCACTTCGAGCTCTGGCAGGAGGGGCATGCCGTCGACCCGAGCGCGCTCTTCGACGGCGGGCCGAGCTACGTCGAGCGGATCGGCCGTCGCGCGGCGCAGCGGGGGGAGGTCGCGGCTCCGCGCGCCGTCACCGACGCCGACCGTCCCGAGGAGGCCCCGCTGGCGCCGCACCCTGACGAGAGCCTGCCGGCGCGCACCGACGTGCGTTCCCGGGGCGAGCGCCGCATGCAGCGCGGCACCGCCCGTGCCGTCGAAGACGACGCAGGCGCGCGCCCGGAACGATCGACGCGGCGCGGGCGTCGCGGTACGAGACGAGAGTGACACGGCCCTTCGATCTCGATCGGATCGGCGGCGCTCCGGCGCTCGATCGGCTCATCGCCGAGGTGATCGCAGCCGGCGACGCTGCGCGGCGCATGTTCGAGGAGGGCCGCGCGAGCGTCACGATCAAGCCCGATCGGTCCCCGGTCACCGCGGCCGACCGCATGGTCGAGGAGCGCCTGTCCGCCCACCTCGCGCGCGCCTGTCCTGCCTGCGGCTTCCTCGGTGAGGAGACGGGCCTCCGCGCCGGCAGCGACGCGCGCCTGTCGTTCGTGCTCGATCCCATCGACGGAACGCGCGCCTTCATGCGGGGGCTGACGACGTGGTCGGTGCTGCTCGCGCTCCTCGAGGATGACGAGCCCGTGCTCGGCGTCGCGTACCTGCCTGCGGAGGCGGACCTCTACGTCGCGGTGGCCGGGCAGGGCGCGCACGGCAACGGCCGGCGCCTGCGCGTCTCGCAGGTGGCGTCGCTGACCGAGGCGTCTTTCTCCCACGGGGCTCTCGCGCAGTTCCACACCGACGGCTCGACCAAGGAGCTTCTCGCCCTCGGCGCAGGCACGCACAGCCAGAGGGGCCTGACGGACTTCGATGGTTACCGCCGCTTGTTGCAGGGACGGATCGACGCGGTCGTCGACCCCGCAGTCACCGTGTGGGACGTGGCTGCCGCCGCCATCTTGGTGCGCGAGGCCGGAGGCTGCTTCACGGACATGAACGGCCGCTCGACGGTGCGCGGGCGCGGCGCGATCGCGAGCAATGGGCTCGTGCACGACGCGCTCGTCGAGGGCTTCGCGCGGCGCGACGACCCGCTGTGAGCGCAGGCCGCCGGCGCGTCCGAGGGCAGCGCGCGCTGCTGCTCGTCTCGGCGCTTCTCCTCGCAGCGGGTGGCGGCGGGGTGATCGTCGGCTCCGCCCTGCGCGCCTCCGCGCGTGAGCGCTGGGCCCGCGTCGCGGAGCACGTGGGAGAGACCGGCTACGAACCGGCGCAGAGCGATGCGCTCTACCTCGAAGTCGAGCGCTGGGACGAGCACCTCCGCGCCGCGTGGCGCGTCGCGCTCGGCGGCGGTGCGGGTCTCGCGCTCGGGCTGGCTTGGCGCCGCCGGCGTCCGCGAGGCGAGACGCCACCCGAAGGTGGATGACCCGCCTCCTCGGCCGAGGGAGCCGCACGCATCGGGTCCAGGCATCGATGCGCGTCGTCTGCGGACGGGCGAGACCTCGGCGCCCGAGAAACGTCAAAGCGTGAGTCAATCCAAGTGACTCATGCTCTGAGAGCACGTGGCACTCGGATGGATCGATTCGGGTGCCACGGGCTCGAATCGGCGGGAGGGAGGCTCTCGCCGATTCACTCGGCGAGAGGGAGGGTCTGCGGCCAGACCCTCCGGCAAGAAACGTC
>JBKDQC010000110.1:0-18826 GCA_046342295.1 Deltaproteobacteria bacterium
GGCTCACGACGTCCTGGGTGCCCGCGGCGACGGCGCGGCCGGCGTGGGTGATGGGGCATCCGGTCTCGCGGCCGACGATCCACGCCGGTGGATAAAGCCGCATCGCCTCCTTGATCACCCGTTCGGTCAACGAGAGGCGTGGCACGTCGTCGGCGGTGGGGAGACGGCCGGCGAGGACGGCGTCGAGCTCCGCGTGCACGCGCGCGAGCACGTCGGGGTGTTTGCCCAGGAGGTAGAAGGCGTGGGTCAAGGCCAGTGACGTGGTCTCGTGTCCTGCCAGAAAGAGCGTGATCGTCTCGTCGCGCAGCTGCGAGTCGCTCATGCGCGAGCCGTCGTCGTCGACCGCCGACAGGAGCGCGGACAGCAGATCGTCGCGCTGCTCGGCGTTGCTCCGCCTCGCCTCGATGAAGCGGTGCACGAGCGCGTCGAGGTGGCCGAGGTGCGTGCGGGCCTCGAGGTGCTTGGGGGTCGGGATCCAGAGTGGCAATCGAAGGGCGGCCTCGACGCTGTTGGCCAGAAGGCGGTTCATCACGGCCAGACCGCGCGAGACGGTGAGGACGTCGGCCTCCGTGATGCCCGCCCCGAAGAGCACCTCGGCGACGACTTCCATCGTGAGGCGAGACATCACCTCGTGCAGGCGTACGGTGGCGCCCGGCTCGATTCGGCCGAGGCCCCGATCGGTGACCTCGACCATCGAGGACGCGTAGCCGCGGATTCGTTTCGGGGTGAAGGCCGACGAGAGGAGTCGACGCTGGCGCTTCCAGAGCTCGCCGTCGGAGGTGAGGAGACCCTGGCCGAGGAGACGGCGAAGGTAGACCGTGAAATGGTCTCGGACGAGGCTCGGGTGGCTCCCGACGAGCAAGGCCTCGATGTCCTCCGGATGAACGAGCAGGAGCCACTGGTCCGAGAGCATCGGCATCACCACCACGTCACCGTGCTCCTCCGCGAGGAATCGCAGGTGCTCGAGCGGCCGACGCAGCATCGCCTGCACGTTGCGCAGGCCGAGCGGAGATGTCCGCGTTCGATCTCCGAGGGGGCCCGTGCGCCGCGTCGCCATGCCCGCGAGGATAGGAGCCCTCGGCGTCGGATCCGCGGCAAATCGTCCGGCCGCGACGAGGTCGCTCAGCCCAGGCGAGCCCAGGCCGCCGCGAAGCCACCGCTCAGGACGAAGCGCGGAAAGGTCACCCATTGCTCCGCGACGAGTCGGCTCACGGCGTCGACCGGCCCGAGGAAGCCTTCGGGCGCCGTGGGCTCGGCGCGGTGCGCTCGTCCTTGCGCGACGAGCGCGCCGATCATCGCGAGGAGCCCGCCGAGCGCCGGCCAACCTCCGAACAGCGGCGACATGAGCACGCTGACCGTCCCGGCCTGGAACAGCGGGACGGTGACGAGGTGAACGACGAGGCCGAAACGCGTCGTGTGGCCGGCCGGGTAGAGGCTCCATTGCCAGCGGAGGAGATCCTTGCGCATGCGCCGAGGTTGAAGCTCCGAGCAGCCTCGCGCCCGCGCATTCCGCAGGGACCTCTCCGCGCTCCTACCGCCGCCCAGAAGTCGGATCCGGTTTTCTGGGCGGTAGTCCTAGAATCCGCAGGTCACTTGCGGAGACGTCACCTTCGGCCCACATCCGGCCGCCATGAGCCCCCGTTCCTTCGTTCCGCTTCGTATTCTTCTGCCCGCCCTGCTCGCGCTCGGTGGGCTCGCCTGCGCCGAAGGCACGACAGAGCCGTCGCGCCGCGACGGCGGCGCCGAGCTCCCGGACACGGGTCCGGAATGCGCGCGCAACGCCGACTGCGAGGACGACGGCGTCTTCTGCAACGGCGCGCCGGAGTGCACGGACGGCGAGTGTGTCGAGGGCGCGCCCCCGAGCTGCGACGATGGCATCGAGTGCACCGTCGATGTCTGCATGGCTGCCAGCGATGCGTGCCAGAACACACCGATGGACGTCCGCTGCCCCGAAGGGGCGTCGTGCGTGATGGGCGCGGGCTGCATGGTGGTTCCTGCCTGTGAGTTCGACTCGGACTGCGCGGACGATGGCGTCTTCTGCAATGGCGTCGCAGTGTGCCTCGACGCGAGCTGCGTGAGCCCCGAGCGGGGCCCGTGCGACGACGGCGATTCATGCACGGTCGACGACTGCGTCGAGGCCTCGGAGATGTGCATGAGCGCGCCCTCCGACCACCTGACTGACGCGATGCATTGCGGCCGCACCGGCATGAACGACTGCGTCGTGTGCCCAGGGCCGACCGCGGCGCAGGTGAACACCGTGGCCTCGTGCGCCATGGGGAGCTGCGGCCTCGCGTGCGCGCCTGGCTTCGGCAATCCGGACCGCGACCTCGCCAACGGATGCGAGTGCGCGTCCGGAAGCGGCACCGACGAGCCCGACTCGCGTCACGAGGATACGAATTGCGACGGCATCGATGGCGACCGGGGGCGCGGAATCCTCGTCTCGAGCGCGATGGGCAACGACACCGCGACCTGCGGCCTCGAGCTCGACCGGCCGTGCCGCACGATCGCCCACGCGATGACCCGCGCGATCACCGAATCGCGGCGCGATCTCTTCTTGATGGCGGGCACCTACGACGAGGTCGTGGTGTTGCGCGACGGGCTCCGCCTCTTTGGCGGCTACGACACGACCTGGTCGCGCGGCTCGCGCGCCGAGAGCGCTCACCGCACGGTGATCCGAGGCGCGCTCGACCTGGGCGAGGGTCAGTACCTCGCGGTTCGAGCGCACGATCTCGTCGTGGCGCCGACGCTCGAGAACCTCGTCCTCGTGGGTCCCACGCCTCCGGCGGGCTCGGGACTCTCGAGCTACGTCCTCCACGTCGAGAACACCACGGGTCTCGCGATCGTCCGGTGCACGCTGCAGCAGGGCAACGGCGCGTCGGGCGTGGTCGGTGGCGTGGGCATGGACGCGCCCGCCGTCGTCGCGACGGTCGACATGGGCGGCGACGACGGCGGAGACGCCGACTACTACATCTCTCCTTGCGACGCCTCCTCCTTCGGCGCCGGCGGTTCCCCTGGGACCAACGCGTGCGCGGGTGGGCCCTCGTCGCTCGCCGTGACGGCGGGCGGCGGCGGAGACGGCGGCACGATGGACTCGTCCTGTTTCATCGTGTGCGATGGTGACGGATGCAACGCGACCTCGGGTGACCCGGGGACGAGCGCGGGTCAGTTCATGAGCGGCGGCTTCGGTGCGCCGGGCACGGGAGGCGCGGGCAGGACGACGTGCGGGCCCGGCACCGACGGGCGCGCAGGCCGCGTCCAGAATGGCTCCGCAGGAGCAGGCGCTTCGTCCGCGCGTGGCCGCGTGGCGGATGGCTACTTCGTGGGCAACGCGGGCACGGCCGGCTCGACGGGGGAGAACGGCGGCGGAGGTGGCGGGGGCGGCGGCAGCGGCGGCTGCGATCGAGGCTTCGGTCTCGGGGACAACGCGCACGGAGCTGGCGGAGGCGGCGGCGGCGCGGGCGGCTGCGCGGCCCGCAGCGGCGGCGGCGGCGGAGGCGGAGGCGGCGGGAGCTTCGGCGTCTTCGCCGTGGGCTCGAGCGTGACCGTCGACGACTGCGAATTCCAGCGCGGCGCGGGTGGCGCGGGCGGCGCGGGCGGCGTGGGCGGACGCGGACAGAGCGGCGGTCCCGGCGGCCGCTCGGGACTCGCCTCGGGCACGGCGCAGAGCGGCGGCGTGGGCGGCACCGGCGGCCACTGCGGCCACGCGGGCGGCGGCGGTGGAGGTGCAGGCGGTCCCTCCATCAGCATCTTCTCGTGGAGCGCGAGCGTGACCTCGAGCGGCGTCCTCCATTCGGCAGGCGCGGCGGGTGCGGCGGGCGCGGGCGGCACGAGCGCGCCGGGCGCGACCGGCCCCGAGGACGACGGCAACGACGGCGGCGCGGGCGCGGCGGGTCTCCTCGCCGAGTCGCTCACGTGCGCGGCGGCCGGCGGCTGTTGAGGCCATGGAAGCGCTCGAACGTTCGGGGGGTCTGCTCGTCTTGCAGGGCATCGCGAAGGGCGAGCCCAACGAGACGCTGAACGCGATCGACGACGGGTTCGGGCGCGCCCGCGCGTCGATCCTCGACGTGCACTTCTTTTCCGGCCTGCACGTGAGCTTCTCGTTCGAGATCCACGGCGCGGACGTGGCGACCTTGGCCGACGCGCTCGCTGGCGCCGCGGTCGTGCTGGACGAAGCGAGCCTCGCTGCGCTGGCCGAGGCCCGAGCCCTCGATCACGCGCTCCCGGGCACGCTCGCCGTCACCTTCGCGCACGGCGATCCGGACGTTCGGCGGGACGTTCCGAGCGTGCCGGGGTGATCGGTCGGCGCGCGCCCTCGTCCACGGGCCCTCAGCGCCGTCCGCGGGCCTCGGCGTCGTCGACCCAGCCCGCCTTCGCGCCCGGAAAGGCGTCCGCGTAGGGCACGTAGGGCTTGAGGTCGAGCACGGGCGTGCCGTCGAGGAGGTCGAGCCCGCGCACGTGGATCGAGCGGCCCTCGACGCGCGCGATGCGGAGGGCCGAGAGGCCGATCGGGTTGGGCCGGTGCGGCGCACGCGTCGCGAAGAGGCCGTGCTGGCGCTCGGGATCGCGCGGCGGCCGCACGAGGGGCGACCAGCGAGGATCGCCCGAAGCGGCACCGTCGTTGAGATGAAACGCGTAGATCGCCCACACGTAGTCGAAGCCCTCGAGGCCCCGAAGCGTCTCGACCGGGATGCCCGGCAAGAGCTCGATCGCGCCTGGCGCGAGGCTGCCGTCGCGCGTCTCGGCGGTGACGCTCGCTTGTCGCGGCGCACCGAAGCGCTCCTTGTAGGGCGAGCGCGCGACCGCGATCGGTCGCATCGAGAACGCCGACGGCGCGTCGAAGCCCGGGGCGTGACCGGTGGTGTGATCTTGCGGCGCCTTGTGTCCGAGGGGCTTCTTCATGGGCTGGCCCCGCGAGCATGTCATGGTGTGAGAAATCACGCGGCCCGGTCGAGGCCCAGTAGCCGTTCGCACCGCAACCGAAGTACGAGGCCACCATGAACGCCCGCCCCAGCTCCGTGCCCGCGACCGACTTCGTCTACGATTGGAACAACGTCGAGCGGCGCGCCCCCGTGGTGCTCAAGGGTCGCTTCGAGCTGCACGACGAGACGCTGCGCGACGGTCTGCAAAATCCGTCTGTCGTCGATCCACCGATCGCCGACAAGCTCGAGATCCTCCACCTGCTCGATCAGGTCGGTGTCGACACCTGCGACGTGGGTCTTCCCGGCGCGGGAGCGCGCGCGTTCGGAGACGTGCTCCGCCTCTGCCGGGAGATGGTCGAGCAGAAGCTCCAGATCCGCCCCACCTGCGCGGGCCGCACCCTCGTGCAGGACATCCAGCCGATGGCGGAGGTCACCCAGAAGGCGGGCATCCCCATCGAGGTGATGACCTTCATCGGCTCCTCACCGATCCGCGCGCTCGCCGAGGACTGGTCGGTGGAGCTCATCCGCAAGCGTTCGGTCGAGGCGATCACCTTCGCCGTGAAGGAGGGCCTCCCGGTCAATTACGTGACCGAGGACACGACGCGGTCGGATCCGCGCGTGCTCTACGAGCTCTTCAAGAGCGCGATCGAGGCGGGCGCCAAGCGCCTCACGCTCTGCGACACGGTCGGTCACGTCACGCCCGACGGCGTGAAGAACCTGCTCACGTGGACGCGCAGCCTCCTCAAGGCGATCGGCGCCGACCGCGTGGGCATCGACTGGCACGGCCACAACGACCGAGGGCTCGGCGTGGTGAACTCGATCTGGGCGATCGAGCACGGCGCCGACCGCGTGCACGGCGCCATCCTCGGCGTGGGCGAGCGCGTGGGCAACGCGTCGCTCGACCAGATCATCGTGAACCTCAAGCTCATCGGCGAGCTCGGCGATCGCGACGTGAGCAAGCTCGGTGCGCTCTGCGACAAGGTCTCGAGGTCGCTGGGCATGCCCATCCCCATCAACTATCCGGTGGTGGGCCGCGATGCGTTCCGAACGGGCACGGGTGTGCATGCGTCCGCGATCATCAAGGCCCTCGAGAAGGGCGACCGAGAGCTCGCCGACCGCGTGTACTCGGGCGTCCCGGCGGGCGCGTTCGGCCGAGAGCAGGAGATCGAGATCGGGCCGATGTCGGGCGCGAGCAACGTTCAGTTCTGGCTCAAGTACCGCGGCCTCGCGTCGAGCCCGGAGCTGGTGGCCGCGATCCTCGCCGAGGCCAAGAAGAGCGACCGCACGCTGAGCGACGAGGAGATCCGTGCCGTCGTCGCGCAGCGCGGGTGAGTCGATGGAGGCTCTCCCGGTGGATGAGCCGGCCCCGACCGCCCCGTGATCCGAGCGGCCGGGCGCGTTGCGAGGATCGGGCGACGTGAGCGACCCTCGCGACATGGACCGCGTCGCCAAGGCTCCAGCTCACTGTCCATCGGCGCATTCCCCTCGAGGCCCCGCTGCGCTCGCGCTCGGGGTCGTGCTCGGCCTCGGCTGCGATCCGGGCGAGGCCCTCGTTTCGCGACCCCCTGCGCCTCCGCACGGTGATGTCTTCTCGTTCGCCAACGGTTGCTACGCGATCGACGCGACTGCGCCCGGGAGCGACAACACGCGCTGGCTCGCGCCGAGCAGGTCGGGCGAGGCGTTCGAGCTCACCGCCACGAGCCTCGAGGGCGCGTCGCGCTTCACGCTGCGCGCGAGCGACCTCGGCAGCTATCTGCTCTACGACGCCGAGCGCCGCTACGTCGTCGCGGGCGAGGGGGGCCTCGCGCGCGAGAGCGAGCTGCTCTCCGACATCCTCCTGATCGACGACTCCTACGAGTCGCCGGCGGAGTGGGTGATCTCGCCGAGCGAGCGAGACCCGGAGCGCTTCGTCCTCCAGAACCGCGCGAGCGGTCTGTATCTCGCGCGCATACCGTTCGCGGCGGCGTCGGGCGGCGTCGCGCTCGTGGAGGAGGCGTCCGAGGCAGCGATCGTCGCGTTCTACCCGCGCGAGGGTTGCGCAGAGTTCCCCGAGCTCTCGCGCGACGCCGAGGGTGACGTCGAGCGCGTCGCGTGGGAGGACGGCTCGGTCTACGGCATCTCCGAGATCCACGCGCACCTCTTCACGAATTTCGGCTTCGGGGGCGGCGGCATCTTCCATGGCGCGCCGTTTCATCGCCTCGGGGTCGAGCATGCGCTGCCGAGCTGCGAGATCTTCCATGGTCGAGAGGGCCGGCGTGACCTCGTCGGCTACGGTTTCTCGGGGCTCACGGACGCGGACGCGGACGCGGTCCTCACCGCGTTCATCACGGGGCGCACGCCGGAGCCCAACCACCGGACCGATGGCTACCCGACGTTCACCGACTGGCCCAACGCGTGGAACAGCGCCACGCACCAGACGCAGTACCACCGCTGGATCGAGCGGGCCTACCTCGCGGGCATGCGCCTCCTCGTGGCGCACGCGACGACCAACCGCGTGCTCTGCGACATGATCGTCGGCATCAACGCGCAGCGCGTGCGCTACTCGTGCAGCGACATGGTGGCGGTCGAGCGCGAGATCGCCGAGACCTACGCGCTCGAGCGCTACATCGACGCCCAGCACGGTGGGCCGGGCCGCGGGTGGTTCCGGGTCGTCACCTCGCCCGCGGAGGCGCGGCGCGTGATCGGCGAAGGACGCCTCGCGGTTCTCCTCGGCATCGAGACCTCGAACCTCTTCGACTGCTTCCTCACGCCGCCGCCGGGCATGCCCGCCTGCGACGTCGCGCACATGCGCCGCGAGCTCGATCGCTTCCACGCGCTCGGCGTGCGGGTGCTCTTCCCGGTGCACAAATTCGACAATGGCTTCTCGGCCGGAGACGGCGACCGCAACGTCGGCCAGCTCGGGAGCTTCATCAACAGCGGCCACGACTCGAACTTCGTGCTGGACTGTCCCGATTCGCCGTCGGTCTTCGACCGGGGTCCCGTCCGCTTTGGAGGCCTGAAGAGCCCGCGCGAGGACTATGCGGCGCCGGCGCCCCACGACATGACCGGCTTCGCCGACGCGCCGCTCGGCACGCTCGCACCTTTCCTCGAGCAGCTCCAGAGCCCGCCGCTCGAGGGGGACTACTGCCAGAACGCGGGCCTGACGCCCGTCGGAGAGGAGCTGCTGCGAGAGATGATGCGACGCGGGATGCTGATCGAGGTCGACCACATGCCGCGGCGCTCCTTCGTGCGCGCGTACGAGATGCTGATCGAGGCCGACTACCCCGCCATCGGCAGCCACGGCAACACGAACCGGGGCGTGCTCTTCGAGATCGGCGGCGTGTCCGTGACGGATTTCGGTCGCTGCGGCGCGCCCGATCGACGCGGCGCCATGGGCGACGGAATCCGTAGCCGCGTCGCGGAGATCGAGGCCCACGGCGGTGACCCCTGGCCCTCGCTCGGCTTCGACCTCAACGGTTTCGCGGGGGCGCCTCGCCCGCGCTTCGGGCCCGGCGCGCGGTGCGGGGACGTCCCGCAGGCGAACCCCATGGAGTATCCGTTCCCTTCGTTCGCTGGGGACGTCGAATTCCAGCCGCCCCACCTCGGGGAGCGCGACGTCGACTTCGACACCGAGGGCTTCCTCCACCTCGGCATGCTCCCCGAGCTCATCGAGGATGCGCGCAACGACGGCATGACCGATGAGGAGCTCGAGCCGCTCTTCCGCTCGGCCGAGGCGTATCTCCGCATGTGGGAGCGCGCCGAGGCGCGCGCGGTCGAGCTGCGCGGCCGGTGACCCGGGCGATTGAGCGTCGCGGCACGCGCCCTTCGATCTACCCGGGCGATTGAGCGTCGCGGCACGCGCCCTTCGATCTACCCTGCCGCATGGGCTTGCGTGATCGTCTTCGTCAGCTCGCGTCCGGACCGCGCTACGACGGCGCGGTCGTCGCCACCGTCGGCGGCATCGTCGACAGGTTGCGCGACCGGTCGCCACCGCTCGTGCTCTCGCCGCTCGATCGGCTCGAGGGCCGCACTGCGCTCGTGACCGGCGCCAACCGCGGCCTCGGCCTCGCGATCACGATTCAGCTCGTGGCGCGCGGCGCGCACGTCATCATGGCCTGCCGCAGCGGCATCCCGGAGATCATGGACGTCGTGCGGCGCGAGGCGCACGAGCTGGCGGCGCAGATGGCCTGCGGGCCCGCGGGCACGGTGGACGCGGTGCGCCTCGATCTGAGCGATCTCTCGCAGGTGCGGGCGATGGCCGACGAGCTCGCCGAGGACCTCGTCACCCTCGACGTGCTCGTCCTCAACGCCGGCGTGGTCGCGACGGGCTCGCGCAAGACGCGAGACGGCTTCGACGAGATGCTCCAGGTGAACTACCTCGCGAACGTCGTGCTCGTGATGCGCCTCCTCGAGCGCGGCGTGGTGCCCAACCGGACCTTTGCCGCGAACGTCGAGACCGACGAGGCGAGCGACGCGGCGCCCTTCGTGCCGCGGATCGTCTTCGTCTCGAGCGAATCGCACCGGTCGGCGCGCCCCATCGACGTGGATGGCGTCGGCGTCTACCGCGCGTACGGCATGGGGGAGACCGTGAGCGAGTACGGATACCAGAAGCTCCTCGTCGAGGTCTGGGCGTCCGAGCTGTCGCGGCGGCTCGCTCCCGGTGGAGCGATCGAGGTCGCCGTCCACACCACGTGCCCGGGCGCCGTCGCGACCGACATCGCCCGCGAGGCGCCCGCGTGGGTCAAACCGATCCTCGATCCGACGATCAAGTACTTCTTCAAGAGGCCTGAAGAAGGTGCCGTGCCCGTGGTGTGGCTCGCCTGCGCGCGCTCCGCCGTGGGGCGCACGGGCCTCTACGTCCATGTGAAGAACGAGAAGCCACGTGCCGCGCAGGCGAACGAGCCGACGAACGGCGCCGCGCTCTGGACGCGGTCCGAGCAACTTCTCGCACGTTGGCGTTGAAGCCTGTTCGTCTCAACCAGGGGTGCGGCGGACATAGTCACGCCCGACCGAGTGACACCCGACGCAGCCCGCCGTCGTCATGTCGGTGCCCGAGCCACCCGGGCCACCGGACCGCAGGAAGTACCAACCGGCAGCCCCGGTCTCCGCGGTGCGACGGACATCGAGATAACGGCCTGTCTCGGCACCTGCCATGTCATAGGTGACCTTGATCGCGGCGGAGCCGACTGGCCAATCCCCGGTGCCACCGATGGCGGCTGCGAGCGTCGGATTCACGCAGATCACATTGCGCCCATGGGGAGAGTCCGGCAGCGGAGGCTGCGGCGCGGGATCACACATCCACGTGCGGAAGCCGTCGCCGCGGAGGAAGGCGTCATACATCGATGGATCGGGTGGAACCATCGCGGCACTGCCGCCGCCATCGACACCGGGACAGCCTGGTCCAGGACAACCAGCGTCGACGCCCGGACAGCCCGGTCCGGGACAGCCTGGTCCGGGACAGCCTGCGTCGGAGCCCGGACAACCTGGTCCCGGACAACCGGCGTCGGCGGCGTGGCATCCCGGACAGCCCGGCTCGGCGTCGATCTGTCCACCAGCGTCCACGCTGGAATTGCCGCCGCAGCCGGCGGCGGTCAGTGCAGAGCTGAGCAGAGCAGCCTCGAGGACCGAGGAGAACGATCGCTTCATGGGAATCCTTTCGAAGAGGGGAGTGCGCCCGTCATTCGTCGGATCCTGGGCAATCGTTACGGAGCGGAGTGCATGTGAGTTTGGACTGGGCCTCAGCGGGATACTCCGCATTCGGCGAGCTCGTCACGGTAGGCGCGAAGCAGCGTCGCGTCGGAGCGCGCCGCGAGCGCCCGCCTCGAGTCGCAGACGGCGCGCGTGTGCCCATCGCCGGCCTCGAGAGCGTGCGCGACCGCGAGCCGGGCTTGTCGGGTCGCGCACGACTCGGACCCTGCGGCGCACGAGGTCTCGACGAACGGGTCGGCTGCGTGGTCGTTCCGGGGGCGGTAGGTCTCGAGGACGCTGCGGTCCGAGAGCGTCGCGAGGAGTGAATAGAGACCGCTTCCGTCCGTAGGTCGCCTGGGCCACGTGTCGAGGCCGTCGAGCCGCGGCGGTGTGCGGGGTGTGTGGCAGCCCTCGCACGCGAGCAGGGACGAGAAGCGCGCGATGGCCGCGCCGCGGCGCGCGGGCGAGGTACCGGTCAGACCATGTCCGTTCCTCATCGCGGAGCGCATGGTGGCGAGCACAGGGTCGGGGGCGTGACCGACACGTTCCCAACGCATCCCGAAGAGGCGAAGGTCCTCGGCGGAGACCGGTCGAAAGACGTGCAGCTCCTCGCCTCCGCGGTGGAAGCGCGTGCCTCGGACATCGACGACCCGCTCGACACGCACACCGTGCGCGTCGAGCCAAGCGTGCCGCTCGACACGATCGAGCTCGGCACCTTCGGGGACCACGATGGAGGCAGGATCCCGGGGATCGGCGAGGGTCAGCGCAGCGCCTCGCGGCAGCCGCAGGTAGACGCGGGTGTGGTCGCGACCATCGGCGAACTGCGGCGTTCGAATGGCCGGCACGAGCTCGATCCAGCCGTTCCAGTGTTCCTCCCCGCCCTCGAGCCACTCCGTCCCGTCGGGAGGCGCATCTTGCCCGGAGCAGGCGGCGAGCACGAGCACGGCGAGGATCCAGACGATCGAGCTCCGCAACACGCGCCCCATTCGTCGTCCGATGGCACGGCGTTACCCGCACCGCCGTGGAGTAACGAAGCGCTCCCCTGGGACGAACGACGCCCGATGTGGATCGAACGAAAGGGCGTCCGGGTACCTCGTGGCGTCGGGATCGGACTCAGGCGCGCGCACTTCGCCGCGTACGCCGACAGCGGAGCGATGCCCGATTGGGTCGAGATCGTGCCCGAGGCGTTCATGGGCGTCGGAGGCCTGGCTTCGAGAGCACTCTCGGCGGCGAAGGAGCGGGGGTCCTTGATCCCTCACGGAGTGACGCTCGACCTCGGCGGCGAGGCGCCGCTCGAGGAAGCGCGGCTTTCCTGCCTCGCGCGGTGGCTCGAGTCGATCGACGCGCCCTACCACTCCGATCATGTGTGTACGAGCGCTGCGGGTGAGGTCCAGAGCTTCGACCTGCTGCCCTTGCCCTTCTGCGAGGAGGCGGCAGAGCATGTTGCTGCACGCGCTCGCCGTGCTCGCGCGACGCTGGGCGTTCCGCTCGCGCTCGAGAACATCACGTATTACGCGTGCATGCCGGGCTCGACGTGGAGTGAGGGTCGCTTTCTCACCGAGGTGCTCGAGCGCGCCGACGCGGGGCTCGTGCTCGATGTCGCGAACGTCGTCGTGAACGCGGCGAACCACGGGGCCGATCCGGTGGCGTTGCTCGAGGCGTTGCCGCTCGAGCGGACGGTTCACATTCATCTCGCCGGGCACCGCCGGGACGATGCGTGGAACTTGGTCATCGACGACCATGCGTCCGAAGTTTCCGTGGAGACTCTCGCGCTCTACGAACACGCAATGGCGCGGATCGGGAGGCCTGTCCCGACGCTCGTGGAATGGGATCAGCGGCTGCCCGCTCTCGAGGTGCTCCTCACCCAGGCCCGGGCCATCGCGGCTCGGGGGGTCGCGAGGGGTCATGTCGCGGCTGCGCACCCGGAAGGGGCCTGATGTCTCTGGTCGGCTACCACCGACTCGTCCGGACGCTCGTGGGCGGCGACGCGCGTCCGCCCGCCGGAGTCGGAGACCCCCGGGTGTATGCCTCGCTCGTGCGTCTGCAGCATCGGCAGCCTCTTCTTCAGGTCTTTGGAGAGGCTCTGGCCCGAAAAGAGTGGGCGGCGCTGACGAGTGGCCTCCTCGAGGCCTACCTCGCGCACTGCCCCCCGAGAGACACGCACCCGGGTCGATGGGCCGCGGGCTTCGCAGCGTTCGTCAGCGGGCGCGGCGAGGTCCCGCTCGCGCTTCGAGAGCAACTCGACTACCTCGCGCTGAGGCTTTCCCAGTCTCTCGCGCCGGACGAACCTCGTTGTGGCCACGGCACCCGAGGAGAGCCCCGTCTCTACACCCATGACCCGAGGAGTGCTCCGCTCGCGGCGGAGGAGCCGAAGCCGCCGGTGGTCCTGCTCGTGTTCCGCGACCTTCGAGGTGCAGTCACCGCGCTTGTTGCGGACGGGGCGACCCTCGGCGCCTGGGGCCTCGCGTGTGGCGAATGTGACGTGGCGGAGCTCGGCGAGCGCGGAATCACGGGGAACATGCTCCGGGCCGCCGAGCAGCGCCTGCGTCGTGCGGGTCATCCTCTGTTCGAGAGCCACGACGGTGTGCGTCGGTGAAGCGGGCTCCGCGCGCTCACTTCAAAGCACGACGCGCCCATAGAGGGCGGTGCCGGCAGCGCGCGCGAGCCCGACCGCCAGGAGCACTCCCAGGGTGTGGAAGGCGAGCCCGTGAAGGAGCGAGCCCGGAGCGTGACAGACGATCATCAGTGCCGCCTGACCCGCGAGCGCTCCGGCGCCGGCGGAGGCGGCGAGGATGTCTGCGCGCCCCGCGGCGGCGCCGCTCCAGTGCATCGCAGCCGCTGCCGCCGCAGCCAAGCCGAGCTGGGCCATCGAGCACTGGAGCCCCGTCCCGACCTCGAGCCCACCCGCTTGGTGCGCGTCGAGAATCCCCAACCCGAGGGACGCGGCGATGGTGCCGAGCGCGATCTCTCTCGCGAACCGGGTGCGCGACGCGAGCGATGCGATCATGGCTGCGGCCAAGGTCATGGAGGCGATTGCCAGCTCTGCGGTGTGGCTGGACGGCACGTGGCGCGCTGCCAGGCTGGTCGCGGCCACGAGCAGGCCGGCGCCCACGAGGGCCGTCGTCCAGCGCGGCTCCGGGCGCAGGCGGCGCTCGAGCCGTGTGAGCACGCGCGCTCGAGCGTCGCCATCGAGCGGTGCAACGCGCTCGAGAGGTCCCAGCGCGGCCTGGCCGGCCGCTGCGACCTCGCGCAGGCTGTCGCGCTGGGCGCTGCACGCGCCGCAATGCGTGAGGTGATGCGCCTGTCGGGTCGTGGGCGCCACGCCCATGACCAGTTCGATCAGGCCATCCTCGGTGAGGTGCTCGTCGTTGCGAGGATCGTCGTTCATGGGCCCTCCAAGCCTTCGCGCTCTGGGGCGCCGAGCTTCTCGCGAAGCGCGGCGTAGGCCCGAAAGGCCCGAATCCGCGCGGCTCCCTCGGTGATCGACTTCTTCTCGACCTCCCCGATCACCGAAGCGATCTCGGCGAAGGTGAGCCCTTCGAAGCGGTGCAGGTAGACGACGAGGCGTTGCCCCTCGGGCAGCTCCTCGATCGCCGAGTGAACGCGCTGCGCCTCGAGGCGATCTTCGGGGCTCGCGGTCCGCACGTCGGCCGTCTCGTCGGGCTCCGCGCCAGGCTCGAGCCGCGAGCGGTAGCGACGCCTCAGCTCGTCGGCGCGGGCCCGGGCGGCGATCGTGAAGATCCACGGTCGCAGAGGCAGCCCCGACACGTAGTCGTGGCGTGCAGCGTGGAGCTTGAGGAAGGTGGTCTGGAGCAGGTCCTCGCTGCTTGCACCGACGGAGCGTGCGAAGAACGCGTGCAGGCGTGGTGCGTAACGCTCGAAGAGCGCGCGAAGCGCCCATGCGTCTCCTCGGGCGTAGCGCTCCATCAGGGCCTCGTCGGTCTCGTCTCCTGCGCGCACGGTAGGGCGGCCATAGGCCATCGTGGCTCCGTACGCCAGCGCGGGCTCGCTGCTCGACACGTCCCCGATTCGCCCGACCCAGGCTCGGCGTTACGCGAAGTCTTCGGGCCGTCGTAGGATGCGGCGGCCGAAGAGGCCGAGGTGCATCGATGATGGACGAGGGCGCACGGCGCGCGCAGCGCGCGATGGACGGGTCGAGCTGGGCGAGCTTCTGCGATCAGCTCAAGGGCGCGGGCCAGACGATCCTCGCTGGGCCGCAGGACGAGCTCACGCGCGCCGAGGGCTTTCGCTACCTCTCGCGCATCACGCGCGCGGCGCTCCAGACCTTCGTGGAGCACGGCGATCCGCGCGTGCCCGTGCTCCAGCGCGTGGTGCACGAGACCGCGAAGATGGGGGCAGACAACCCCGACAACGTGTACTCGAACGCGACGATCCACGGGGATCATCGCTACGTGCTGCGCGGCAAGCGTGGCACGGTGCACTTCTTGTCGTTCGCGTCGCAGCACGGCCACTACGGCCGCGGCAACGGCATGCCGCCGGCGGGCCAGCTCGACTCCGCGGAGCTGCGCACGCGCGCCGACGGATCCTTCGAGATCTTTCTCTCGAAGGACGCCGCGACCGAGCTCGGCGAGGGGCAGCAATGGATGCCGATCGCGGACGGCCTCGGCACGCTGATCGTGCGCCAATCTCGGCTGCGCCCCGGCGAGGTGATCGCCGAGCTGCGCATCGAGCGGCTCGGCGGAGACGGAACACCCGCGGTGCTGACCGGTGCGCACCTCGACGAGGCGCTCGAGCAGAGCGCGGCGCTCGTGAGCTTCGCGCCGCAGATGTTCGCGGCGTGGGCCCGCATGTTCGAGGGGCACGTGAACCAGCTCCCCCGCTTCGACCAGGAGATGTCGAACCGCTTCGGTGGGCTCAAGGACATCGCGTACTACCACTCCTACTGGCGCCTCGCGGAGCACGAGGCCCTCGTGATCGAGGTCACGCCGCCCCGCTGCGATCACTGGAATTTCCAGCTCAACAACCATTGGATGGAGTCGCTCGACTACCGCTTCCATCGCATCCACGTGAACAGCGCGACCGCGACGCCTGGGCCGGCTGGCCGCGTCCGCCTGATCGTCGCGCACACGGACCCCGGGCTCCCGAACTGGATCGAGACGGTGGGCCATCGCTTCGGCACGATGTGCTTTCGCTGGGTGCGGCCCGAGCTCCCCGACGGGCTCGAGCCGCCGGTCCCGAGCTGCCGCGTGGTCGAGCACGCAGCGCTCGGGGCGCTCGAACGATGAGCGCGCCGGCGTTGCGCGTGCCGTCCCTTCGACCGAGGCCGACACGGTCGGGGCCCACCGTGCGATGCTCCCGCGGGTCATGCCGCCCACGGCCCGAAGGACCTCCACCCGATACCATCGCCCCCACCGACCGCTCCTGCTCCGCGCGCTCAATGCGGGGCTGTCGGCCGGCTCACGCTGGCTCGGCTCTCGCGGGGCCCTCGACGTGTCGCTCGAGGAGTCCGCGCTCTACGAGGCCGCCGAGTCGCGAACCGGGCTGCTCGATCTCGGCGAGGGCTCGTTCCGGGAGCCTCTCCGCAAGCTCCTCAAATCGATCGAGAGCGAGGCGCGTCTGCACCCCGTCGGGCGCTTCATCACGCGCGAGCGCCTCGTCAGCACGCTCGCGAACCGCATGCGCGTCGCCGACGCGCTCCGTCGAGAGCCCGCGATCCGCGAGCGCCGCGTCGACCGGCCCATCGTGATCGTCGGACTCCCGCGCACCGGCACGACGCTCCTTCACCGCCTCCTCGCGTCGGACCGCAGGATCCGCTCGCTCGCATCGTGGGAGGCGCTGAGCCCCGTGCGGCTGCCGGGCGACGACGGCGACGTACAGCGCATGCGCATGGCCGAGACGAGCGAGCGCGCGCTCGCCTTCATGGCCCCCGACTTCTTCGCCGTGCATCCCAACGACGCGCACGCGCCGGAAGAGGACGTGCTGCTCCTCGATCTCTCGTTCCGCTCGACGGTCGCGGAGTCGACGCTGCGCGTGCCCACGTTCTCGCGCTGGCTCGAGGAGCAAGACCAGCGACCGGCCTACCGCATGCTCGAGGACGTGCTGCGCGTGCTCGAGCACGAACGCCGTGCATCGACCCATGAGCGCTGGGTGCTCAAGACGCCGCATCACCTCGAGTGGCTCGACGTGCTGCTCGAGGTCTTTCCCGACGCGACGCTCGTCTGGACGCACCGCGAGCTCGGAGAGGTCGTGCCCTCGTTCTGCTCGATGCTCGCGCACGCGCGCGGGGTCTTCTCCGACCACGTCGATGCGCGGGAGATCGGCCGGAGCTGGGGGCTCGGCAAGGGCGTGCGCATGGTCGAGCGCGCCCTCGAGGTGCGGCAGCGACGCCCCGATCGCTTCGTCGACGTGCGCTACGAGGACCTCGTGCGCGACCCCATCGCCGAGCTCGCGCGCGTCTACGAGCGTGCCGGGCTCGCGTTCACGAGAGAGTCGGCGCAGTCCGCGCGCGACCGGCTGCGGCTCGAGCGAAAAGACCGGCACGGGGCGCACGTGTACCGGCTCGCGGACTTCGGGATCGAGCGCGCGGAGCTCGATCGCGCGTATGCGCACTACCGCGCGCTCTCGGCGTGACGAAGACGTCAGTTCCGCGCGCCCTTGCTCTGGCCGACGTTTCGAGCGATGTCACGCCGTCCTTTGCACTCTCGTCAAGGAGTCTCGATGCGCTTCGCTCACGCCCGCAGTCGGCTCATGGCTCTGGTCCTCTCCTGCTCGCTCGCGGCGGTCGCCGCACCCTCGTCGGCCCAGGAGCTGACGCTCGCGCAGGCGACCGCGCTCCTCGACTCTCCGAGCGCCGACGAGGTGCGCATGGGCATCGAGGCGATGGGGTTGATCGGAAGCCCCGCTGCGGTCGCACCTCTCTCGGCGCGCATCCGCCGCGGTCTTCCGACGCCGCTCCTCGTCGTCGCGGTCGACACGATCGGAATTCTGGGACGCGGCGAAGCGGGACCGATCCTCTTCGAGCTCGTGACGCACCGTCGCCCGGAGGTGCGCCTGCGCGCGGTGCAGGCCATCGACACCTGCCGCCCGCGCGGGGCCGACCGCGCGCTCATCACCGCGCTCTCCGATTCGAGCCCCGCGGTACGGAGCGCGGCGGCGCAGGCGCTCGGCGCGCTCCGCGCTGCGTCTGCGCTCGACAGCCTCTTTCTCGCCTTCGAGCACGGTGTCCTCGAGGCCGGGCCCGCGCTCGCCGCGGCGGCGCGCGCCGAGGATCTGCCCCGCGTGCTCGGTTACCTGGGGCAGCAGCCGTTCACGGCGCTCCGACCGATGTTGCTCGTGCTCATGACGCGGTCCGATCTGCCTGCGGCGCGCCGCGTCACCGTGGTCGGCCGGGTGAGCGAGCTGGCGACTGCCGAGGCGCGTGCGCTCCTCGAGGAGGCTGCGGCCGGCCTTCCCGCCAACGACGCCGCGCGCCGCGCCGCGACGGATGCTGCCAGTCGCATCGCCAACTGATCGGAAGACGAGCCATGACCATGCTCCCGAGCACAAACGACCATCGGATGGTCTCTGCACGTTCCCTCCGCGCGTGGACTGGCGCTGCGCTGATCGGCGCTGCGCTTGTCGCCGGCTGCGGCGCCAGCGGCGCAGCCTTCGGCGACACCTTCCCGGACAACCGAGACGATCACATCTCCGCGGTGCTCGCGCGTCTCGAAGCGGGCCGGACCGACGCCAGGGCATCGCGCCGTGACGCCAGCCTCGTGATCGCGGTCACCGCGGCTCCCTCGCGTCTCGTGTCCTACGATCTCGGTGCTGGCCGCGCGCTCTGGGAGAGCGCGGTCGAGCTGCGATCGGTGCCTCAGCTCGCGGGCGATTCCGTGGTGACGCACGAGGGAAGCGAGCTCGTCGTGCGCGATCTCCGCACGGGCCGCGTCACGTCGCGGATCGGAGATCGCCAGCTCCTCCTCGTCGGCGCGGCCGGCGAGGGGCGTGACGGGGTGATCGTGCTCTCGACGGGCGGCGGTGTCGGGGCCTTCTCGGTGCTGCTCGGGCTCCGGGACGGTGCTTCGACGTTCACCGCGCAGACGGTTCAGGCGGCCGGGGCGCCGGCCGTCTCTGCCGGCATGGCGTTCGTCCCCTGGGGGCACCAGAACCTCTCGGTGCTCGAGCTCTCGAGCGGCGCCGAGATCGCGCGCGTGCGACCGAGCCAGGGCGTGGTCGCCGCCGCGGTGGCGCAGGGGGGCGACGTGTTCTTCGGTCAGTCGGGGGTCGCGGCCGGCGGTCGC
>JBKDQC010000111.1:0-13820 GCA_046342295.1 Deltaproteobacteria bacterium
GTGCTGACCGAGCGACGAGGAATACTGGGGGTATTTCGAGGAGAGCGGGCGGCTCTGGCGGGAATGCCCCGGTGGCGAAACGGACAGGTTGTTTCTGCGCGGGCCCTTAGCTGCACCGAATAATTCGCCTCGCGCGCGGCGGGCGTCAGGATCGCGAGATGCCGAAGCGTACGACTCCCCTCGCGCGTGCTCTGATCGCTTGCTCCTTCGCCGCCTGCGCGACGCGTCCGTCGGCGGGCGACGGCGGCGCCCCGGACGGTCCGCTCACCGACGCAGCCCTGGGTGATGCCGCCGTGCTCGACGCAGGGAGCGTCGACGCGGCGTGCGCGCGCGTGGCCCGGGAGAACCTCGACGGCCAGCCGGTTCAGGTCTGCCTCGAGGCCTTCGCCACGCCTCCCTACGTGCACCTGCCGGCCGACTCCGAGAGCACCGTGTACGGCGGCATCGTGCACGGCTCGTCGCTCGACGCGGTGTTCCGGACCCGCAGCGGCGACCTCGACGTGAGCACCGCCACCTGGCGGATGGGCGAGACGGCTCCGCCTCGCTACGGCTACTTGCTGTACCGTGCGGCGCGGGTCGGGGGCGAGCTCCGCGACGTCGCGCCGGTGGTGCGCATCGACGACGCGGTCTTTCAGCGGTTTCTCGCGGGACGCGTGATCGAGGGTCGTGTGTCGGCCCGCACCGAAGTCGACGGCGAGGTCCGCTTCGAATTCGGCGCCGAGCTGTCCCTGCCGCTCAGGATTCGCCTCGACCCCGAGCCCAACCCGGGTGACCTCGAGGGCTTGGCCGGCTGGCCTCGCCACGCGCTGTTCGGGGCGGTCGAGAACGCGACCTCGGCCGTGCGCGGGGCCGACGGCTCCTGCCTCGCTTCACTCGCGTCGTTCGGAACGAGAAACCCGCTGACCGACGCGACCGACGCGCGTGTCTTCTTGTTGCGACATCCGAACATGCACGGGGTCGGCGACGACGTGTTCACGCTCGACTGGCCGAGAGGAGTGACGAGCGCCAACAACATGGGAGGTGGGCTGTTCATCCCCGCCGCGGACCTGATCCTGAGCCGCGCGGTGACCTTCTCCGAGGCCGACAGTGCGCCCCATGGCACGCCGTGGGGTGGCCCGAGCATGCAGGGCGGCTTCGTCGAGAGCGGCGGCGAGCGCTGCAGCGACTGAGCAAACAATTCGTCCTCCGAACCGGGAGGATCCGTTCGCGGAGAGCCCGAACCTCATCCACCCACGCGGGAAGGGGACGGGGGCGCGCAGCCCCCGCAGGGGCGGAAGCAGCTGCGCTGAGAAGTTCCTCGCGAGCCTCGACTCGCCTCCCTCTCACGCATGGGGACAGCCCGCGCGCTCGAGCGCGGCGCGCGGTCACCCCAGCGTCGCGCGAAGCCCGGCATCCGCGGGGTGACCGACACGATCGCCTCACAGGCGCAGCCCGTCGGGCCCGGCAGCGGGACGATGACTGCCAACCCCCCGTAACCCGATCATGCTCGAGCGGGGCCGCGCCTCGATCATCAACGGAGCGGGTGTTCGGAGCCGCAGTTCGGAGCGGCGCCGCTCCCCCGAGCGCAGTGGAGACCGCGAAGCGATGGTTTCGCGGTCGCTGCCCGCGAACGGCCGCGGCGCGGGCGTGGTGGGTCGGCCCGTGCGAGACTCCACCGGTGTACCGAGGCCAGCCGCGGCACGCGCACCCACTCGTCGTCACCGCGTTCCGCGGCGTGGTGATCGCCGTGAACACCTCGAGCGGTCGCGAGACGTGGCGCGCAAGCCTGGGGGGCGTCGGGGCCGTGCGGCTGCACGTCGATGAGCACCGCGTGATCGCGCTCGGCGTCTCGAGGATGCTCGTCCTCGACTACACGACCGGGGAGACCATCGCGAGGGTCCCGGTGGGGGGCAAGACGCTCCTCGTCGACGGCGACGTCGCGTACCTCTCGGACGACGGCGTGGTCGTCGCCGTGGACCTCGTGGCAGGCTTTGTCCTGTGGCGCAACGAGCTGCCCGGCACCGGCTACGGGCCCGCGGCCCTCGCCACGCCGGTGGCCAGCGCGCAGGGCGACGTCGAGACGCCCTGAGCCCCTCCCCGATCGCGCAGCGTTGCCTCGGCAACCCAGGTGCTTATTCGTCTCGTGTCGCCGCGCTCCCCCGAGAAGAGGGGTCACTCGACCGAGGCGACGCACGGCCGGCCTCTTCCGCGCGAAGCAGGCAGAAAGGACGAAGGCACCATGCTGACCCGTTTCGACCCGTTCGCTCCGTTCCGTTCCTTCGACGAGCGCTTCCAGAACGAGCTCTCGCGAAACCTCGACAACCAGCGACTCTTCGCGCCCGCGGTCGACATCCACGAAGAGAAAGATGCCTTCGTCGTCAAGGCAGAGCTCGCAGGCGTCAAGCCCGAGGAAATCCACGTCGACGTGGAGAACGGCGTGCTGACGCTCAAAGGAGAGCGGAAGCTCGACCGCGATGAGAACAGGGACGGCTACCACCGGGTCGAGCGCTGGTACGGCTCGTTCCAGCGACAATTCACGCTGCCGCGAACGGTCGACGCCGACCGGATCGAAGCCGCCACCAAGGACGGCGTGCTCACCGTGCGCATCCCGAAGAAGGGCGAGGCCAAAGGCCAGAAGATCGCAGTCAAGCTGGCCTGAGCGCGCGTCCCGAAGCGGGCCCGCGGGAGCACGCGCATCGAGGCGCGGAGCGGGTGGGGCCCCCCGCTTCGCGGACGAGGGCCCCACGGCCCCCCAAGGCCCGCTCAGATCTGAGCGCGCGGGCGCGTCGAGGCGCGGGCACTCGTGCCTGCGGAAGGCGCGAAGGCCTCCTGGATGAGCTGCTCCTGCTCGAGGTTGTGCGCTGTCTCGGAGCCGGTCGCGGGACTGGCGCTCTCGACGCGCGAGACGCAGCGGAGCGCGAAGCGGTCGCCGAAGATCGAGGGCAGTCGCGCGTTCATGAAGAACCACGCGCCGCTGTTCCACGGCTCTTCTTGCACCCACACGACGTCGGTGCCGTCGGCGAAGGGGGCCAGCGCCTCGCGGACCTCGTCGGCCCGGAGCGGGTAGAGCTGCTCGAAGCGCACGATCGCGACGTCTTCGCGACCTTCGGCGCGGCGGTGCTCGGCGAGGTCGTAATAGACCTTGCCCGAGCAGAGCAGCACTCGCTTCACCTTCTTCGGCGGCACCTCCGCGTCGCCGATGATCCGCTGGAAGCTGCCGTTGGCGAGGGACTCGAGGCTGCTCTCGGAGTGGGGGCTCCGGAAGAGCGACTTGGGGCTCATCACCACGAGCGGCTTGCGGATCGGCCGCACGACCTGCCGTCGCAGGGCGTGGAAGATCTGCGCCGCGCTCGTGAGGTTCACGACCTGCATGTTGTCCTCGGCCGCGAGCGCGAGAAAACGCTCGAGGCGCGCGCTCGAGTGCTCGGGGCCGCCGCCCTCGTAGCCGTGCGGAAGGAGCAGCACGAGGCCCGAGAGGCGATCCCACTTGTCCTCGGAGCTGGCGATGAACTGGTCGATGATGACCTGCGCTCCGTTCGCGAAGTCTCCGAACTGCGCCTCCCACACGACGAGCCCGTCCGGGCAGTCGAGCGAGTAGCCCCACTCGAAGCCGAGGCAGCCCTGCTCGCTGAGCGGCGAGTCGTAGAGCTCGAGGCGCCCTTGCCTCGCGCTCTGCCCGGCGAGCTGGAGCGCGCTCGCGACGTGCTGGAGGGGCGTGTAGCGCACCCCCGTCGCAGCGTCGTGGAGCACCGCCTGCCGGTGGGCAAAGGTGCCGCGACGCGTGTCCTGGCCGGTGAGCCGCACGGGGTGACCGTCGGCGAGGAGCGTCGCGTAGGCGAGGTTCTCGGCAGCGCCCCACTTGAGCGGCGCGCCGTCGAGGGCCTCCGCGAACTGCTTCTGGTTCGCCGCGATCTGGCGCATCAGCTGGAAGCCCTCGGGCACCTTGCCGAGCGCCCCGAGGAGCACCTTGAGGCGCTCCTTGTCGACCCCCGTCGGCACGTCCGGGATCCCCGTGTCCGGGCCGCCCTTGTAGGGCCCCCACACCCCTCCGAAGGAGCTCACGGCGTAGGTGCGCTTGGTCTCGCGGACCTCCTTGAGCGCGTCGTCGAGCGCCTTGCGCTTCTCGGCCACGATCGCGTCCGCCTCGTCCTGCGTGATCTGGCCCTTCGAGAGCAGCTTCTTCACGTAGGTCTTGCGGACGGTGTCCTTCGCGTCGATCGCCTTGTACATCACGGGCTGCGTGAAGCGCGGCTCGTCGCCCTCGTTGTGGCCGTACTTGCGGAAGCAGTAGAGGTCGATGACGACGTCTTTGTGGTAGCGCTGGCGGTACTCGGCCGCGAGGGTCGCGACCTGGGCGACGGCCTCGGGGTCCTCGCCGTTCACGTGGAACACGGGGCAGCGCAGCATGCGCACGAGGTCGGTGCAGTAGGCCGTCGAGCGCGCATCGTCGGCGACGGTCGTGTAGCCGAGCTGGGTGTTGATGACGACGTGCACGGTGCCGCCCGTCGTGTAGCCCTCGAGGTTCGCGAGGTTGAGCGTCTCGGCGACGATGCCCTGCCCGATGAACGCGGCGTCACCGTGGATCAGCAGCGGCAACACGCGGATGCGCTCTGCGTCGCCCCGGCGGTCTTGCTTGGCGCGGACCCGTCCCTCGACCACGGGGTTCACGAACTCGAGGTGGCTCGGGTTGAACGACATCGTGAGGTGCACGGTCCGGCCGTCGAAGACGCGGTCGCTCGAGTAGCCGAGGTGGTACTTGACGTCGCCTCGCCCCATCAGCTTCTCGGGGGAGCTGTCCTCGAAGGCCGCGAGCATGTCGCGCGCGGGCAGCTCCATGATGTTGAGGAGCATGTTGAGACGCCCGCGGTGGGCCATCCCGATCACGACCTCTTCGGCGCCCATCTGCGCGGCGCGCGAGATGGTCAGCTCGATCATCGGGATGGTGCTCTCGCCGCCCTCGAGGCTGAAGCGCTTCTTCTTCGGATAGGCCTTGTCGACGAAGGTCTCCCACACCTCGGCCTCGGTGAGCTTGGCCAGGATGTGCAGCTGCCGCTCACGCGTCAGCTCGAGGTGGTTGCGCGTGGACTCCATGCGCGTCTGGAGCCAATCGCGCTCCTCGGTGTCTTCGAGCTGCGTGACCTCGACGCCGATCGTGCGGCAGTAGGTCTCCTCGAGGCGCGAGACGATCTCCCGAAGAGGCAGGGTCTGCGCCATCGCGTTGAACGGCGTCTCCGGGTCGACGTCGGCGAGGCCGAAGGCCGCGAGGCCGAGCTCGCCCCCCGGCCGATTCGCGCCCCGCCGCGCGAGTATGTCGAGCGGGTCGAGGTCGGCGAAGAGGTGGCCGCGCACACGGTAGGCGTTGACCATCGCCGACACGCGGCTCTGGAGCTCGGTCGCGGCCCGGGTCTCGGGGCCGGGCGCGAACGAGACCCGGTCGGCGCGGAGCGAGCCGGTGGAGGTCTCGAAGACCGCGGTCGAGGCGGGCGGTGCGACCGCGAGCCCGGGAGAGCTCAGACGGCCGGGCGAGGTGAGGCCCGCGGCCGTGCGGCGGGGGGGCAGGGGCTCCTCGTCGAGACCGTCGAAGTACTTGCGCCAGGCGTCGCTTACGGACGCGGGGTTTGCGCGGTACTGGAGGTACAGCTCTTCGACGAGGCCCTGGTTGACGCCGAAATCTTGGCTCATGGGGGTGTCTTCCTCCGAGGCGCCCTCACGTCGGGGCCGCCGGGCCGGCCATCCTAGCGCGCAACGCGGAGCTTGGCGGGCAAGAACCTGGCGGGACCGGGACCTTCGCCAAACCGGGACGCGCGGGTCCGCGGGCTCATCTCAGCGGCCTCGACCCTGCCGCGCGAAGCGCAACACGAGCGCGAGCGCGAGGAGCCACACACCGGCCGTCGGTTCGGCGGAGACGGCGACGCTGCAGCCCGTCGCCCGCGCTGGAGCGGCGGCGCCAGCGTCACGCCCCGCCGTTCCTGTGTCCGGAGACGCCGGCGGTCCCGCGTCGTCGGGTCCGCCCCCGTCCTGCGGCGCGAGGCCCGCGTCGGGGTCGAGACCCGCGTCGGCCCCTCCCACGCGTCCGAGGTCCGCGAGCGTCTCGGGCCACGTGGTCGCGCAGACCTCGTCGCTCGGCAGACCGCACGAGCGCGGGCCAGCGATGTCGATGAAGCGGAGAAACGGCTCGGGGGCGTAGGGCGCTCCGAGCCGCTGCCGCGCGACGGCGAAGCCGTCGCCGAGCGCATCCGGGAGGTCGTCGGCGCACACGTAGACGTGTTCTCCGTGCACCACGACGCAAGAGACGCCGAGCGCCGCGTCGATCACACGGACGGCGCCCGACACCTCGAGCGCGTGAAGCCCCGCGAGGTCGTTGCCCAGCCAGGCGGTGCCGTCGGGCAGGAAGGCTGCGCCGAAGGCCCGATCGACGCGCGCCGGATCGGCCTCGAGCGGTCCGAGCCTGCGGAGCTCGACCGACCTCGGGCTCCCCCGGAGCGCGAGGGGGCGGTCCACGGCACGCGCGTGGATGACACCGATCGCGTGGTCGGGATCTCGCGGGTCGATCGCGAGGACCCGCACGCGCCGCTCATCGAGCTCGAGAGGGACCGTGTGCAGCGCGTAGCTCGCGCCTCGATCGCTCGAGACGTAGATGCGGCCGTCGACGAACGCGGTGCCCGGACGCCGCGCGGTGCCCGAGACCCAGACGCGCCTCCGATCGCTCGGGGCGGTTCGCACTCGCTCGGGGAGAAAGTCCGGGGGAAACGGCGTGCCGAGCGGCGCGAGGCGAGTCCCACCGGCTTCGACCACGAAGATCGCGTTGGCGACCGCTGCGTCCGAGCGCAGCGCGAGCGCCTCGGTGCCCGGCTCGAGCACCACGTCGGCGAAGAAGGCGCCGCGAAGCTCGGCGCCCACGTAGTCGAGCCCACACCCGAGCGCCGGCCCCCGCAGAAGGCCGAGCTCGCGCGCGACGAGGAGCGTGCCCGAGGGGGTGACCACGCTCGGGCGGGGTGTGCCCGGCCGCGGATCGGGCGAGGCGCCGGTGCAGAGGAGCGAGAACGTCGCGCCCGCATCCTCGCTGACGAGGAACCCGAACGAGGCGGGCACGACGACCCGGGTCTCGTCGCTCGGGTCGAAGAGGACGTCGTACGTCTGCGGGCGGCCGCCGTGCGCCGACACGGACGCAGGCGACGCGAGCGCCCCGAGAAGCGCCGGGCCCACCCACAGGCCCCTCTGCCGCGCGCGGCTGGGCGCGAACCTCGGACGAGCCACAACGGAGTCGCAGTGCATGGCGGGCAAGCCATCGTGCCCGCGCACCGAGCGAGCGTCACCGTCGAATTCGCAAGGCAGGCCCGGAGGCCGAGCGGCTGCGCCGAGCGGCGCTGGACGAACGCCGCGGGATCACGAAGAACCATCCCCCGATGGACTTCCGGCCATTCAACCAGGCGCCCCCCTCGCTCGCAAACCAGTACGACGCGGACCGCCCTCTCCGGAGCCTGCTCGCGCGCGCCCTTCCGGACGACGTGCGCGGGGGCGTCGCGCCGAGCCTTCGCGAGATGGGCGAGCTCGCCGCGACGGTCCTGCACCGAATGCAGCTCGAGGATCGACTTCGTGACCCGGAGCTCGTGCCTTGGTCGCCCTGGGGCGAGCGCATCGACGAGATCGTGCTCACGCCTCTCTGGCGACGTTGCGCGCAGATCGTCCCCGAGCACGGCGTCGTGGCCGCCGCGTACGAGCCAACGCATGGCCCCTACGCCCGCCTGCACCAGTTCGCGCTGGCCTACCTCTTCGGCCCCTCGAGCGACGTGTACACCTGCCCGCTCGCGATGACGGACGGCGCCGCGCGGACGCTGATCGCCTCGGGAAACGAGGCGCTGATCGAGCGCGCGGTCCCACGGCTGACGACGCGGGACCCGGCGCTGTTCTGGACCAGTGGTCAGTGGATGACCGAGTCGACGGGAGGCTCCGACGTCGGAAAGAGCGAGACCGTCGCGGTGGCGCACGACGGCGCCCACCGCCTCTACGGCCGCAAGTGGTTCACCTCGGCCACGACCTCGCAGATGGCGCTCACGCTCGGCCGCCCCGAGGGCAACGGGCCGGGCGGTCGGGGGCTCGCGCTCTTCTACGTCGAGACGCGCGATGCGCGCGGGCGCCTCCAGAACATCGAGGTGAACCGGCTCAAGGACAAGCTGGGCACGCGCAAGGTGCCCACCGCGGAGATCATGCTGCGCGGAACGCCCGCGACCGCGGTCATGGGCCTCTCGAACGGAATCCGGAACATCACGCCGATGCTCAACGTGACGCGCACGTGGAACGCCGTGATGAGCGTCGCCTTCATGCGACGCGCGGTCGCGCTCGCGCGGGACTACGCCCACAAGCGAGAGGCCTTCGGTGCCCCGCTCGCGGACAAGCCCCTGCACCTCGACACGCTCGCCGCCATGGCCGCCGAGACGGAGGCGATGCTGCACCTCGCGTTCGAGGTCGTCGCGATCCTCGGGCGGCTCGAGCGGGGTGCCGCTCGGGCGCACGACGAGACGCTGCTCCGCCTCTGGACACCCATCGCGAAGCTCACGACGGGCAAGGCGACGGTGGCGGTGACGAGCGAGGCGCTCGAGTGCTTCGGGGGCGCCGGCTACGTCGAAGACACGGGCCTGCCCGTGCTTCTCCGAGACGCGCAGGTGCTGCCGATCTGGGAGGGCACGACGAACGTGCTCTCGCTCGACACGCTGCGCGCCCTCGGACACCCGGACGAGGTCCGAGCGGCGCTCGAGAGCGAGGCTGAGCGTCTGACGCGCGACCTCACCGACGGCGAGCTGGGCGCCGTCGCGAGGGGCGCGATCGACGCGATCCAGCGCGCGCTCCGCTGGCTGTCGGAGACGGCCGTACGCGCGCCTCTCGACACCGAAGCGAGCGCGCGGCGCTTCGCGCTCACGCTCGGACGCAGCCACGCGCTGCTCCTCCTCGCGAGCCACGCCGACTGGTCGCTCCGCGTCGAGGGGGACGGCCGCAGCAAGGCGGCGGCGCTGCTCTTCGCGGCCCAGGGGCACGATCTGTTGCGCAGCGTGCCCCGGGACCGCGCGCGCACCGTGGCGCTCGACGAGGCGTGAGCGACACGGCTACCGCCCGTCTGCGTCGCGTGTCTTACTCGCCCCCGCCATGGCCATCAGCGCGCCGTATCGCAGCTCGCAGCGTGTCTACTTCGACGATCTCGACGCGCTGAACATCCTCCACAACGTGCGCTACGTGCTGTTCATGGAGCGCGCCCGGGGCGAGCTCTTTCAGGCGCTCGGGTTCCGCTGGGAGGACGACCTCGGCGTCAACCCCGACAAGTTCCACGTCGTGGCGGCCCACGAGATCGAGTACCTCTCGCCGGTGCGGGGAGAGGGGGAGCTGATCGTGGAGCTCCAGCCGAAGAAGCTCGGAGCGACCAGCTTCGTTCTCGGCGCGAAGGTCGTCAGCCTGCACGGCTCGAAGGTTCACGCGCAGGGCTCGACGCGCCTGGTCCGCCTCGATCCCCTCACGTTCCGGCCCTGCCCGTGGAGCGACCGCTTCCGCGCGGCGTTCGGCCCGTTGATCGAGGGCGCTTAGCCGAGCGTCGAGCCGCTCCGTCGGCCGGTTGCCCGGGCGTTCCGGCGCGTGCTACCCCGGCGCCCTACCAATGTTCGAGACCCTCTCCAAGGGCTTCCGCGCTGCGCGGAATCGCCTCACTGGCGTCACCGAGCTGGACGAGGCCAACCTCGAGCCCGCGCTGCGTGACGTCCGACTCTCGCTGCTCGAGGCCGACGTCGAGCTGGGAGTCGTCAAGCGATTCCTCGAGCGCGTCAAGACGAAGATCGTCGGCGAGACGATCCAGAACGAGGTCCAAGCCAAGGGCAGAAAGATCCGGGTCGGACCGGCCGAGCGGTTCATCAAGGCCTGTCAGGACGAGCTCGTCGCGATGATGGCGAGCGAAGGGCCGGTCGTGGCGTTCGCGCCCAAGCCGCAGCCGACCGTGATCATGATGGTCGGCCTCCAAGGCTCCGGAAAGACGACCACCAGCGGCAAGCTCGCGCGCCTGCTCGAAACGCAGGGGCGGAAAGTCCTCCTCGTGGCGGCGGACGTGCAGCGCCCGGGAGCCATCGAGCAGCTGCAGGTGCTGGGCGAGCGGCTCTCGATCCCGGTCTTCGCGGTGCCCGGGGGCAACCCCGTCGACATCTGCCAGCGCGGACTCACGGAGGCCAAGAAGCTCAAGCGCGACACGGTGATCTTCGACACCGCGGGTCGCCTCGCCGTCGACGAGCCGCTCATGCAGGAGCTCTCCGAGATCCAGAGCTCCACGGGCGCCCAGAACGTGCTGATGGTGGTCGACGCGATGATCGGCCAGGACGCGGTCAAGACCGCGGCCGCGTTCCACCAGCGCCTCACCCTCTCGGGCGTGGTGATGACCAAGCTCGACGGCGACGCGCGCGGCGGCGCGGCGCTCTCGATTCGAGAGGTGACTGGAGCCCCCCTCAAGTTCGTCGGCACCGGCGAGGGCCTCGACAAGCTCGAGGAATTCCGACCCGAGGGCATGGCGAGCCGCATCCTCGGGTTCGGCGACATCGTCGGCCTGATGAAGGACTTCGAGGGAGTCCTCGACGAGAAGAAGGCCGAGAAGGACGCGGCCCGGATGCTCAAGGGCCAGTTCACGCTCCAGGATTTCCTCGAGCAGCTGCGCATGCTGCAGTCGATGGGGCCGCTCCAGCAGATCTTCGAGAAGCTCCCGTTCTTCGCCGACAGCGTCCCGGAGGGTTTCCAGGTCGACGAGAAGGAGCTCAAGCGGGCCGAGGCGATCGTCAGCTCGATGACGAAGCGCGAGCGGCTCGACCCGGACGTCTTCCTCAAGGAGCCGACGCGGATCGCCCGCGTCGCGAAGGGCTCGGGCAGGCAGGATCGGGACATCGTCGATCTGCTCCAGCGCTTCGCGTTCATGAAGCAGATGATGGGCGACATCGGTCAGCAGGCGGGGCTGCTGTCGAAGATCCCCGGGCTCAAACAGCTCGCAGGCGCGCGACGCCTGCAGGACGCCGTACGAACGACCGGGCTCGAGACGAACCCGATGATGTCCACGCTGGCCGACCAGCTGCTCGAGGCCGCGGTCGCGGGCGGTGGTGCGCGTCAGGGCGGCAAGAACGCGCAGTTGCAGCAGCTCGCGCAGATGCTTCAGGGGGGAGGCGGCCTGCCCCCAGGCATGGGCCTGCCGCCAGGCATGGGCCTGCCCCCAGGCATGGGCCTGCCCCCAGGCATGAGCCTGCCCCCAGGCATGGGCCTTCCGCCCGGCATGGGTCTGCCCCCCGGCATGGGCCTGCCGGGGATGATGGGCGGCATGGGCGCGGCACCGCAGCGCGCCGCGCTCAAGCAGTCCGAGAAGGACAAGAAGAAGCAGCAACGCAAGCAAGAGAAGAAGGCGCGCAAGAAGGCGCGCCGCTGACGAACCGGCGGGCCCGCGGGCTCGGTCGAGTTGGGAGCTGGACACATGAAGCGTGCTCTGAAGGTTCTCTTGGTCCTGGCGCTCGGCGTGGGCAGCGCGGCGCTGCCTGCATGCGTCGAGGAGTCGCCTGAGTTGACGGCGACGGAGCGCGAAGCGCTGCGCGAGTTCATCCTCACGGAGGCCCCGCGTCCGGCGCACGAGCTCGACATCCAGTTCGAGAACAAGGTCCGCCTGATCGGCTACGACGTGGACGTCGAGAGCATCACGCCGGGACAGCCCTTCACGATCACCTGGTATTGGCAGGTCGAGCGGCGCCTCGGCGGTGGTTGGCTCCAGTTCACCCACCTCGCAGACGCATCGGGGGCCGACCGGCTGAACCAGGACAACAACGGCACGATCCGCGAGCGCTATCAGGCCTCGCGCTGGCGGGCGAACGAGTTCATCCGCGACGTGCAGACGGTGACGATCCCGCCGGACTGGAACTCGGACCGCGTGGTGTTCTACCACGGCTTCTGGCACGAATCGCACAGGCTTCAGGTCTCGAACGGACCGAGCGACGGCGAAAACCGCGCGCGCGCCGCGAGCATCCCAGTCGCCGCGGCTGCGCCGAGCGCGACGCCCACCACGATCGTCGCTCCCGAGCGCCCGAGCGCCCCCGTTCCCTCGCTCGACGCGCGTCGCACCGCGGGCGCGAACACGGTGGACGGCCGCCTCGAGGAGGCCGACTGGCGAGGTGCCGCGACGACGAACGCGTTCGTGAACACGATGAACGGCGGCGCTGCGCAGCCCAACGCGAACGCGCGCGTTCTCTGGAACGACGAGGCGCTCTTCGTCGGCTTCGATGTCGGCGACGAGTTCCTCGAGAACACGCTGTCCGGGCGCGACGCGCACCTCTGGGGCCAGGACTGCGTCGAGGTGATGGTCGACCCCGACGGCGATGGCGCGAACTACTTCGAGCTTCAGGTGTCGCCGACGGGAGAGATCTTCGACACGTTCTACGACTCACGGCGGGTGCCCCAGCCGATCGGGCACGCGGACTGGAACGCGCAGATCGAGACGCGTGTCGCTGCGCGCGGCACGCCGAACGACGACGCTACCGACCAGGGCTACTCCGTCGAGATGCGCATCCCCTGGGCGAGCTTTCAGTACGGTGCTTCGCCGGCGATGGGGACACCGCCCGAAGGCTCGACCTGGCGCGTGAACTTCTACGTGATGGACACGCAGCGCGGCGGCGGGCAGCGCGCCGTCGGCTGGTCGCCCCCGCTCGAGGGCGACTTCCACGTGCCCGCGCGCTTCGGCCGCGTGCGGATGGCAGGGTCGGCGCCTGCGGACGTGGCGGCGGGCGTTCCGGTTCTGCAGATCGCGCCGGGCCTGGAGCGCCCGATCCAGGAGGAGCTCCGCCGCGCGCTGCGGGACCTGCCGCCGCCGCGTCAGCCCGTCCGCTGACCGTCTCGGTCGCTCACGACACCATGCCGGAAGGGTTGGCCATGATGCGACCCGGCTCGATGCCGGCGCCGCGCAGCACGGCCGACCAGCGCTCTTCGACGGCGCACTCGAAGACGATCGCAGGATCGAGGGCGAGCGGCAGCCACACGCCCTGCTCGAGCTCGTCGTCGAGCTGGCCCTGCCCCCATCCCGCGTAGCCCACGAGGAGCATCCGCCGGTCGGAGGTTCCCTCGCCGAGCGTCTCGAGCGCCTTGCGCGAGGCCGTGACGGCGATGCGCTCGTGCACGCGAACGGCGTCCTCGAGGAGCGCGTCGTCGGCGTCGGTCGGGTCGAACAGGACCCAACCGGTGCGCGAGACCGGCCCGCCCACGAGCACGGGCATCTCGACGTCGGCTTCGACGCCGATCGATTCCGCGACGTCCTTGAAGGCGACCGGCGCGACGCGATTGACCACGAAGCCGATCGAACCCTGCTGCCCGTGCTCGACGAGGAGCACGACCGCGCGGGCGAAGTTGGGGTCGCGGAGCGAGGGCGCGGCGACGACGAACCCGGGCGCCAACGCGTGGCGGAGCGTCGAGGCGTGGCCGGGCACCGCTCGCCGAGTCCGCCGGGCCTTGGCCTTCTCGCGCATCGGATCAGGATGCCAGAAAGAGCCGGTCGCGTGGCCCGGATTCGCGGCGCGGGGTGTTGGGGCATCCGTGTGAGAGCACGTCGCACTCGGATGGATCGGGTGCCACGGGCTCGAATCGGCGGGAGGGAGGCTCTCGCCGGTTCACTCGGATCGGCATAAGTAGGGGCGGCGGGCGTTCAGCCCGTCGTCCCCTGCTGTAGGTTCCGGAAACTCTGCGGTGTTCGTTCCGGAAACTCTGCGGTCTCCGGGGTCATCCTGATCGTCATCGAGGCTGGTGTCACCAGCGAGGTGCTTGGTGCGGAGCGAGGGACCATCGAGGCGTAGTAGACG
>JBKDQC010000112.1:0-8391 GCA_046342295.1 Deltaproteobacteria bacterium
GTGTCTCGCTCAACTTCATGAACGCCGCTATACTCCCGGTGTGCGACGGCATCTCGCTCGACAACGCGATCCACGTCTACCACCGCTGGCGCGAGAGCGGCCCGGGCTCGATCCCGCTGGTCTTGCGGCACACCACGAGCGCCAACGCCCTCGCCTCGAGCACGAACCTACTCGGCTTCGCGGCGCTCGGGCTCACGCACCACGAAGGCCTGCGCTCGGTCGCGTGGCTCGCGATGATCGGCGTCACCGCGACGTACGTCTCCACGACGCTCTGGTTCCCGATGGTCTTCGCCACGATCGATGCGCGACGGAGGCCAGGCGCGTGACGTGGGGCGGGAGAGATTCGCGGAGTCGTTGAGTTTGCAGGCCGAGGTCTGGGAGAATGCGGGCTCGCATGCGCGCCTCGTCGCCCTCGTCGCCCCGCGCGTCCCCGACGAACACGTTCCCGGTGTGCTCCTTCAAGCGCGTGTTCGACACCGAGCCCGAGCAGGAAGTGCTGACGCTCGCCGAGCTCGTCGCGTGCTTCCGCCGCTTCGAGCTCAAGCCGCAACTGTTCGCGAAGGTCGAGCGCGAGTGCGCTCGCATCGATCGGGCGCTCGAGCAGGCGCTCTCGGGTGACGCGGGCGTCGGCGAGCGTTCCTCTGCGATCCAGGTGGCGGGGGAGCTCGCGGCCAGCCGCGGCGAGGATGCCAGGCCCGCGATGCGGGCCAAGGCCGAGGAGCTCAAGCAACACGCGCGTCAGGATGCCAAGAAGGATCTGCGTCTCTGGTCGCCCGTGAAGTACCGCGACGGCTGGAAGGAGCGAGGCACCGAGGGCGTGACCCACGTGTCGTGCCTCGTCCTCGACTACGACGCGGGCGTCCGCATCCCCGAGGCGACGGGCGTGTGGAGCGAGCTCTTCCACCTCGTGCACACGACGTGGTCGCACACGCCGGAGCACCCGAGGTTCCGCGTCATCCTGCCCCTGGCTGTGCCCGTGCCCGCGGCGGAGTTCGAGCGCCTCTGGGATTGGGCCTACGAGCGCGCGGGTGGCGACATCGATCGACAGCTCTCCGGCGTCGCGGCGACGTACGCGCTGCCCGTCGTGCCATCGATGGGCGCGCCGCGCGAGGCCGTGAGCCACGCGGGGCCGCTGCTCGATCCGCGGGATCTGGGCATCGACGTCGGCGAGCCGCTCCGTCTGTCCGCGAGACACGCGAACCCTTCGAGGATGCTCGGAGACCCCGACAAGGAATACGTCACGCACACCTCCGGAGAGGCGATCTACGTCTACGACGACCTCGACGACGACGAGGTCTGGAGCCTCGACCGCGCCCGCACGAGCCTCGTGACCGAGCGAGCGTCGCGCCCCGATCCGGGCCCTGGGCCCGTGATCGTCAAGCACGACAGCGTGTTCCCCGTCGCCAAGCGCTCTCGCGTGCGCAGAAAGACGCTCGTCGTCGATTTCGACGGAGTGCTGCACAGCTACGCGTCCGGCTGGAGAGGTGCGACCGTCGTCCCCGACCCACCGGTGCCCGGCGCGCTCGCCTTCCTCCGCGGTGCGGTCGATCGCTTCGACATCGCCGTGCTCTCGTCGCGGTCGCGAGAGACCGGCGGCATCGAGGCCATGAAGAGCTGGCTGCTCGAGCACGGCCTCGAAGCGGAAGTCCTCCGCCGGCTTCGTTTCCCTCGCACGAAGCCGCCCGCGCACGTCTACCTCGACGATCGCGGCTGGCGCTTCGAGGGCAGCTTTCCGTCCCTCGAGGCGCTCGACGCCTTCGAGCCCTGGCACAAGCGCGCCCCTCGCGGCGGCGACGAACCTTGAGGGAGAGCCGAGCGATGCGCGCGGGAATCGGGTCGATCGTCTGATGGTTCGTGAGGCGCTGCTCCGCTCGGTCGGCGTCGTGCGCGTGCATCCGTGGGTGATGCTCGCGCTCGGCTCGGCCCTCGTGCTGGCGTTCGCCTCCACGTTCACCGGTCTTGGTCTCGCGCTTGCCCCGTGGTTCGTCTGCGAGCTCTTCGCGCTCTCGCTCGGTGCCTCCGGCGTCAAGCTGCGCCCTCGGGGCTTCGCGTGGGCCCAGGCGGCGGGGATCCTCCTCGCGAGCGGCGTGCTCTTCGGATCGGTCGTCGCGCTCGCGGCGCTCATCTTCGGTCCCGATCTCGCGATGGTCGACAGGACGAGCGTGCTCCCATGGGACGCAGCGCTCGTCCGCTTCGCTGGCATCGTCGCGATCTCGCTCTTGTCGCTCGCGTACGTCATGCCGTTCGTGCACGCGCCCGCGATCCTGATCGAGCGGGGCGGCCCGTTCGGAACTGCGGTTCTCGAGAGCGTGCTCCTCGTGCGCCGTGCCGGTGCGCTCGCGACCTTCCGGCTCGTCCTCGTCGCGGCGGCCTTCGCGCTCTTTCCCGCGGTCGTCGCGGCGATGGTGGCGGCGCGGACGCTCGATCGTGCTTCGACCCCCCTCGGGGTCGTCGCGAGCGCCCCGTTGCTCCTCGTCTCGCTGCCTGTCGGGCTCGGCGTCGCCGTGCAGGGCTACCTTCTCGTGCGCCATCGCCTGCCGCCGCGGCACTTGGTACCACGTGTGGTCCTACCTTGGTCTACTTCGGTCCTTCTGACCTCCGGGGTCCTCGGGCCCGTGGTCGGGCTCGTGCTGTTGCTCGTCGCGTGTGCGCTGCCGGCCCCTCTGCTTCGAGGTTCGGTCCCGAGAGGCGCGGTCCTCGTGGCCGAGCACCGGCTGGGCGAGCACGCGCTGCCCGGTACGACGCTCCGCGCAGACGTGCGCGCAGGCCGCGTCGAGGTGCGCCCGGGCACCGAGGACGCCGTCGCCGCGCTCGTCGCGCCGCGTGTCGCGATCGAGGGCGTCTCGCTCTACGACCTGCACGGCGTCTATGCGCTCGAGCTCCGGGGCGCGGGCGGCGTGGCGCTCGGGCATGCGCTCTTCACAGGCGCGGGTGTGCGCATCGACGACACGGTCCACCGCGCGCTCGAGGAGCGCATGGGCGCGGCGCGCGCGTTCATCTTCGGACCGAGCTTTCTCGTCGTGGCGCTCCTCGTGCTCTCCGCCCTCGGCACGCTCGCGCAGGCGCGCAGCGAGCGGGCGCCGGAGGAGGAGCTTCGCCGCGCACAGCTCCGCGTGCGCCGCGTCGCGTGGGCGCTCGTCCCCGTGTGGGGGCTCGTCGTCGCGCTCGGAGCGCTCGCGATCGCCGGTCTCTGAACAAGCGCGCGTCGCTGCTACGCTGGCGCGATGCGTCTTCCGAACGCGCTCGCCGCAGTCGTCGCTGGACACCTCTTCGTCGCCGGGTGCGGCGCGAGCCCCTCGGGTCCCTCCGACCCGGATGCGCCCGACGCGGTCGCCGACCGCGACGCGGTCGCCGACCTCGACGCGTCGTCCGCCCGAGACGCCGGCCAGACCGAGCCGGACGAAGGCCCCGACGCGCAGATCGGGCTCGACGCCTCGGATGCGTTCGACTCGTTCGACGGCGGTGCGCTCGAGCGCGGCCGCGCGCTCTATGGCTCTCACTGTGCGCTCTGCCATGCGGCCGATGCCACGGGCTATGCGGCGGACGACGCGCCGGCGATCGGCCGCGATGACTTCCTCACGCTGGCCGACGACGCCTTCCTCGAGGTCGCCGTGTACGACGGTCGGCCGGGCACGCCGATGAGCGCGTGGGGCGACGCGCACGGTGGGCCCTTGACCCGGGAGGACGCGCGACACGTGGTGGGGTTCCTGCGCTCGCTCCAGCGCGCGCCGAGCGAGGACGTCTCGCGCATCGTCGTCTCCGGCGATGCGAGCAACGGCGCGGCGCTCTACGCCCGCGAGTGCGCGCGCTGTCACGGCGCGCGCGGCGAGGGAGGCAGCGCCGTCACGCTCGACAACGCCCTTTTCCAAGACTCCGTCAGTGACGGCTTCTTGCGCCGCTCGATCGAGCTCGGGCGACGCGAGACGAGGATGCCGGGCTACGCCGCGACGCTCACGGCCGGCGAGCTCGACGATGTGGTCGCGTTCATTCGGACGCTGCGGCGCGAGCCCGCGCCCGAGTGGCCCATCGAAGACGCGCCCGGCATCGATGCGCTGGTCATCCACCCCGAAGGCGCGACCCCGGGCTTCACGTTGATCGACGGCCGCTACGTGCCCGCCGCCGACGGGCACGCTGCGCTCGAGGCCGGGCAGCGTATCATCTGGCTGGACGCGCGTGCGAGCAGCGACTGGGTCCTCGGTCACATCCCGGGCGCCGTCCCCTTTCCCTTCTATTCGGTGGACGAGCTGGCCTCCAACCTCCCCACGGACGGCACGTGGATCGTGGCGTATTGCGCCTGCCCGCACGCGGCCTCGGGCCGGGTCGTCGACGACCTCCGCGCGCGGGGCTTCGCGAACACCGCCGTGCTCGACGAGGGCATCTACTTCTGGCGCGACGCCGGCTACCCGATGGCCCGCGGCCGTCTGCCCTGACCGCCGGACGTGGCCTCACAGATCGACGAACCTTGAAGTCGAACACTCGCGGTGATACCCACCCCCGACAGCGGAGGCGGGTGGACCTGGCGCGCCGCAGGCTCTCTCTCTCTCTCTCTCTCTCTCTCTCTCTCTCTCTCTCTCTCTCTCTGCATCGCGCTGAACGCAGGGTGTGAGCCTCGAGGCGAGCAAGTGCGCGTGGACGCTTCCGTGTCGGACGCAGCGGCGGCTCCGATCCCGGTGTGTCCGCCCTCTCCCGAGGCAATCTCCGCGCGCTGCCGCGGGGCGGACACAGACCTCTGCCGTTTGCTGAGCAGCGACCGAGTCGAAGTTCGGCAACGCGCATACGTCGGGCTCGTCCTCGCGGCCGAGCCGGCTCTCGCAGGTCTTCGGTTTCGGCATGGACCACGCGCTGGACGAAGCTTCGCGGAGCTGTGGGCGCTCGCGCAACGAGACGCGACGTCCGCGGCGTCGTTGGCCGAGGCCCTCGAGCTGGCGTTCTCCGGCTGTCGAGACCATCGCATCCTGGGAAGGTCGGTCACGACGCCGGTGTGCGAGTCGGCCGGCGGTGGCTTCGTGGATGGTGTCGAGGAAGCGCCCTGTCTTGCGCTCGACCACGCGTGCGGTCGCGGATACTACGACGGGACTCGGGGTTGCTGTGACACGAGCCGCTCGATCCCTGGCGCGAGCTGCGAGGCAGCGCTCGGAACCGGGGCCTGCGGGGAGAGCGGACGCTGTGAGCTCGGCAGGTCCGTCGTGACGACGAACGTTCACGCCTGGGCCGAAGTGGTGCCTGCGCGCTCGGGGCCGGCGCGGCTCGCGGACTGGACCGAGGGCGAGACGTCGATGGTGCGCGTCGGCGAGGTCTGGGATGATCGGGCGTTGTCGATGGACGAGCTCACATCGCTTCACGACTCGATGTACGGCTGGGCGCGCGTCACGGTCTCGGGTCGGCGTCACCCGATCGCGCTGACGCGTGTGAGGCGGGAGCGCGACGGTGCCGACGGCGTGCTCGCGGCCCACTCGGAGGCCGGCCTCGTGGCGCTGTACCTGCACGAAGGCCAGCTCGGGCGGAGCGTCGAGGACGTCACGACGGTCCTGGCGGTGAACAGGCCGATTGACGAGTACACGTACCTCGGCGCGGACGGCAGCGCCGTACCTGCAGCGGGTGTGCTCGAGGTCGCGTGCGGCGCGATGGCGCGCGGACCAGATGGTGCGGACGAGGAGCCTCCCGCGGACAGCTTCAGCTGCCGCGTCTCGGACGAAGGCTTCGTGCGGGTGGCCGGGCCCGCGCTGACGGGGTTGCTGCTGGTCGGTGGGCGCGCGGATGTCGATGTTCGGCCCGCAGGGCGGCTGGGTCGGAGCGGCGAGTTGCCCGAGAGACGCCCTGTGCGCCCGAGCGTGGCATTGGGGACCTGCTCGCCGGTCGGCTCGTCTCGGTCCTGCGGCTGCGGGACCCGCCAGCAGACGTGCGTGAGCGGGGGGATCTGGGGACCGTGCGTCGGAACCGAGAGGTGCAACGGCTGCGACGACGATGCGGACGGCCGAACGGACGAAGGCGGCACCACGCTGTGCAACGACGGGCTCGGATGCACGGCCGACGGGTGCGGCATGCTGTTTCCCAATGCGCCCGTCGAGTGCATCAACCTCCCGACGCCCGCGCTCTGCCGGCGGGGCGCGTGCACGGTGGGCGTGTGCGCAAGCGCGTCGTCGGGCACGACACCGAGCCAGGCGACCCAGCGCGCCCGACCTGCGACTCCACCGTTCGGCCCGACTGGATGCCAGTGGCGGGAGTCGGACACTTGGTGCGAGACGCAGTGGGACCGCTGCAACTGCAACGGCATGGCGCGCTGCGACGGCTCCCTCGTCGCGCCCTGGTCTGGCGCGACCCCGCCCGCTACCTTGCCAGGAAGCCTGGGCACCTCGCTCGCGTCGTGCGTAGACAGACCCGCCGTGGGCCCGCAGTCGGAGCCCGGCGACGTACCCGCCCCGCCGCTGCTCGTGCTCTGTTCGCACAACAGCCAGTGCGCGGTCAATCAAGTGTGCAACGGCGGCAGTTGCCAGAATGTCCGAAATGGCGGTTGCGAAACCAACCGGAACGCTTGCTCCGTGGACCGTGTCTGCATCGAGCCCCACCCGAGTACCAGCACCTGTCGGCTTTTCGACCCGACGGTGAAAGCGGATGGTCCCGCGTTGCGGGCCGCGCAAGTCCAGTTGCAATCGTTGGGCGTGACGAGCTCCACCATTGACGGCCTGGCGGTCTCCTGCAGCACGCAGACGCCGCCGTTCCCCTACAACTTGTTGTGCCAGACCGATGGCCGTCCGTGCACGGTCCCGCACGACCCATCCTCCATCTCGTGCAACCCCACGACCGGCGTATGCGGCGCCCAGACTGCAGTGACGACGGCCGTGGTTCAAGCTGCCGACATTGTCGGTGCCCAGTGGAATGGTACCGGCTTCGTGACTCTCCTCGGAAACGACTGCACTACAGCCATCGAGGGCAACCCGAACTCATGCTATCAGGAGGTCTGTCAGGCGAACACCGGCCTCTGCAACGCGCAGGCAAGTGATGCCGTGTGCAACCAGCCAGTCGCGCGTGCGGCCCTGGGTCGTCCCGATTGCGGTGGACCCTTCCGTTGTTCCGGGCTTGTGGCAGGTCCCGGTGCGGTCGATCCCTCTACGGTCGGTAGCTCTGGCCAGATCATCGGCGGGTTTCAAGGCTGCAGCCGTCAAAGCTGGTGTCTCGATGGCGCGACTTGCTACCCTGCTGGCGAAGTGCAGCCACAGTGTTCGAGCTGCATTCCAGAGGTAAGCAGCAATAGGCTTCTTCCCCGCGCGAACGGTTTCTGCGACTTCATGCCAGACGGATTCATTGAGCGATGCGGTCGATGCGTTTCGCCAGGAACCTGTATCGCTCGAAACCCGGTGCCACCGGGCTGCAGTTTGGACTGACGAGGACCGCGATGAGCCGCTCTCTGTTCTTCATGTCGGCTGTGGTTCTCGGCGCCTGCTACCGAGCAAACTCGCTGCTGCCATCGGATGCGAGCATGTCCGACGGACCTCACGCTATCGACGCCACTCGCGATGCGTTCCCTTCTAGTGATCGCCGCCTTTGTTTGGGCGATCTGGACTGTCGGGAGGCAGAAGAGTGCGTCGTCTTCCTTACGGAGCCCGTCGCCGTCTGCGCCCGTGCGTGTCCGAGGCTCTACCGCGAGTGCGAGGATGGTCTCATCTGTTCGCAGATCGACGACGATGCTGTCTCGAGCCTGGGTGCAGGATACTGCTTTCCGGGCGCGGAGTCCCCCGGGCCGACGTGTTCAGACCGGTTCGATTGCGGAGCTGGCCAGATCTGCTCGGAGCTTGGTCGCTTCACGGATGGGGTGTGTAGCGATCTCACCTGTGCTGGAAGCGACCAGTGTCCAAGTCGCTTCTTGTGTCGCAATGGCGGTTGCCATCCGGTCTGTGATGAGGCTTCTCCAGCGGCGTGCCCAAGCAACTTTGTCTGTGCCGCGGGTAGGTGCGAACGAGAAGGGGATGCGGCGTCGTGCTTGCGCGTGAGCTCCGTCGATCGAAGTTGCCCTCTCGGCCAGGTCTGTCACCTCGACGCAACGGGGGCCCTGCTGTGCAGCGCTCCGGCGGCGGTGACGTCTGCGTCTGGTTGCCCTGCAGGGACAAGAAGGGTGGAGATCGAGTGTATTCCATGGTGACCCGGACCGGGTGCGACTTGGGCGCCGAGCGGAGCTTCCTCCAAATCCCGCGACTGCTGGGGGCGTTGATCGCCGTTCTATGGGTCTGCGCTGCTGCCGGCTGCGCGGCGGCAACGCCGGGCGAGGTCTGCCCGGGGGCGACTACGCAGTGCGCGGGAGGTCTTGTGTGCGATCGATGGACGGCACGCAACGACCTGCCCTATCGGTGTTTGCTGGAGTGTGAGCGACGCAGCGACTGTCCTGGCGAGTCCATC
>JBKDQC010000113.1:0-1830 GCA_046342295.1 Deltaproteobacteria bacterium
CGCGCGTTCTCGGGACCCGCGTTGCGAACGAGCCCCCGACCCCGCGTGCTGCCCGATCCGCACGACGCGTGACCGCGCCTGACCCGTCGTGCCCCTCGACCGAGACGCCGGTTCAGCAGCGCCGACAGCGTCTATCCCGACTACCGTCCACGCCGAAGCATCGGAATCGTCGGGACGTGCGCGCTCATGCCAATGCTCGCTGCGCTCTCTCCTTCTCGGGCCTCCTATCTCGGGCCTCCTCCGTCAGGCCTCCTCTCTCGGGAGAATGCCACGCGCCCTCTTCGCGACGTTGGAGCCGGTGCGGACGGCGAGCACCTGGCGGAATCCGCCGCCAGGCCGCCGCCACCCCGCCAGCTGACGCGCGATTTCTCCGAGGTTCTGCGCCTCCAAGACCGTATCGGCGCTTGCTTGCCGGCGCGGCCTGCCCCCGCGCCCCGCACCGACGAGCCGCCTCACGCACGAGGACACCTCTCCGCACGACCCGCAGGCGACGGCACTGCATCGCCTCGTGCGCGAGCACCTCGAGACCTTCCTCGCGCGACGCGCCGAGGAGGGCGAGCCGATGCCGTGCTTCGTGGTGGACGAGCTACGCGACTACCTCGAGTGCGGGGTGCTCGCGCTCGGAGCGGTTCGATTTGCGTGCTCGCACTGCGGCGAGGCCGCGCGAGTGATCGAGGGCTTCTACCGCGACAGGGCCCGCGCCCTCGGCATCATCGAGCCGCGCACCGGCAGCATCACCGCAGTGCAGAGGTTCGGGAGCGACCTCGCGTTGAACCTTCACTTCCACATGCTCTTCGTGGACGGCGTGTACGACGTGCTCGGTGCGTTCACGCCGATCGCCGCCCCGACACGGGACGAGCTCGAGGCGCTCTGCACGACCATCGCCGAGCGCGTGGGTAAGCTCTTCGAGCGAAGGGCGCTCGATCACGACGAGCCCCAGGAACGCGCCCTGTGCCTCGCCCTATCGAGCTCGGCTGCGCGACGCGGTGCCGACAAGCACGCACCCGAGGGCACCGACCCCGACCACGACGGCGAGCCGAGCTGGAAGCTCAAGGCCCGCGTGGACGGCTTCGATCTCGAGGTCACGACCGTGGTGCGCGGTGACGACCGCGAGCGCCTCGAGAATCTCTGCCGCTACCTCTTGCGGCCACCGCTGGCCGACCGACGCCTGCGCCTCTTGCCTGCCGAGCAGGTGGCCCTGGAGCTCAAGAGCCCTTGGAGGGACGGCACGCGATGGATCTCGATGAGCGCCGACACCTTCCTGCAAAGGCTCAGCTCCCTCGTGCCTCGCCCGCGCACCCACCAGGTGCTCTACCGCGGGGTGCTCGCGGCTCACTCCGCACGCAGGCAGCGCGTGGTGCCCGAGCGCAACGACGAGACGCGACACCGCCCTCGAAACGCGACCTTCTGTGAGCTCATGAAACATGGGCTCGCGATGGACGTGCTCGCGTGCCCCTGCGGCCACCGCATGAAGTACGTGGCCACCATCTTCGATCGCAAGGGCCTCGCCCGCCTCCTGCGCGCCAAGGGCCTGCCTCACCAGCTCGAGCCCATCCGCCCGGCCAGAGGCCCACCGCAGGGCGACTTCGACTTCGGTTCGTGATCGCCGCCGCGGTACGAGGAGCGCGTGCCACGGAATACCTGCGCCCGGAGCACAGCGCAGGAGCCGTGTGATCGACGTCAACTAGAATTGCCGGTCGACGACAACTACTTCTGCCGGTCATCGCCAGGTTGGTGATGTCTATCTGCCGGGGCTCGTAGTTGTCGTTGAGCCTGCGGCAGTTGTCGTTGGCGAACACTCCGTCGCCGGTGCCGCGGGCGCGCATCTCG
>JBKDQC010000114.1:0-2910 GCA_046342295.1 Deltaproteobacteria bacterium
CGCGCGTTCTCGGGACCCGCGTTGCGAACGAGCCCCCGACCCCGCGTGCTGCCCGATCCGCACGACGCGTGACCGCGCCTGACCCGTCGTGCCCCTCGACCGAGACGCCGGTTCAGCAGCGCCGACAGCGTCTATCCCGACCACTGCCGCCGGACGAGCGCCCAGCGCGCCGCGGCCCGCGCGAGGCGTGACGAGCGCGAACACGGCAGCGTGGAAGCGTGTGCCCTCGGGCGCGCGGAACGAGATCGTCAGCTCCCCTGCATCGAGCGCGAGGAAGTCGAGCGCGACCCGGCCACCCGCACGAAACGGTGCCTCGTCTCCGACGATCCGCGCCGGCTCGACCGCCAGCGCGCTCGTCGGCGCGGACAGCCCGACGAGCACGAGGTAGCGGCTGCCCGCACCCACCTCTCGCGAGAACACGACGAAGTCCTGGCCCGTGCGCCCCGACTCCACGCGCCCGAGGCGTTCGAGCCCCTCGTCGAGCACGCCCGCCCGCATCCCGCAGAACGCGTGGTCGGCCTCCTGCGCGCGCACGCGCGCCGAGGCGCAGCAGAGGAGAAGACACACACAGAGCGCCCAACCACGCATGCCGCATCGTACCGCTGGCGCGGCGCTTGCGGACGCGCGTGACCATGACCCGTCTGTGCCAGCGTATGCTCGCGACCGTGCTCCTCCCGAGTGGCCTCCTCGTCTGCGGCCTCTTCGTCGGGGGTTGCTACGAGATGCACGGGACCGGCTCGGACGCGGGGCTGCCCATCGACGCGCGGCTCACGACGACGCCGGCGGACGGCAGCCTGCCGCTGGACGCGACGCCGACGCACCCGCCCGACGTCGGCCTCGACGGCCTCACGATCGTGCCGCACTGCCCCGCCGTGCGCGCAGACGCGACCTGCCTCGAGAGCTTCGCGATCGAGGCGTACCGGCCCTTCCTCCTGCCCTTCCAGTTCGACGGCTGCGCGTGCTGCGCGGAGACCGAGTGCTTCGCGCACGCGGACGAGGCCTCGCGCACGATCTCGCTCACGACCCACCTCTGCGCCGATCCGTGTGACTGCGACGCGTGCAACACGCCCACGGGCAGCTGCTCGGTGCCCGCGCTGACCGAGCTCGGCCAGTGGACGGTCGAGGTGAACGGCACGGCGGCGTTCACGATCGGCGTGGTCGATGCGAGCGATCCCATCCACACGCCCGCGCCGCCGGGCTGCGCGACCTACGCGGAGATCGACGAGTGCGGCGGCGCGACGCCCGACTTCACGACGGGCCCCGTGCGGGGCTCGGTGTGTCGCGCCACGGCGCGCGGCGACCTGCGCGAGGTGCTCCGCCTCACCGACCCCTGCTGGTCGTGCGGCGAGCTCGACTCGAGCTGCACGGCCATCGTCGCGCCGCGCCTCACCGACGATCTCCCGCCCGGCGGCGACATCACGCTCACGGCGCGTCGCTACACGACGAACTGCGACGTCGACTGCCCCGGCGTCTGCCTCGAGCACACGCGCGAGTGCGATCTGCCGCCCCTCGTGCCCGGCGACTACTACCGCGTGCTCGTCGACGGCGAGGTCGCGCTGAGCTTCGTCGAAGGCGAGCCCAGCGCGACGTGCGCGCCGTGAGGGAGACCGGGCGCCGACGCCGCGGTCGATGCATCGATCACTCCGCGGTCTCGAGCGGATGCAGCACGATGCGGCGGTTGCGGGCGCGGCTGGCCTCGTCGGTGCCCTCCTGGCGCGGCTGCTCGCTGCCGTAGCCGCGCACGACGAGGCGCCTCTGCTCGATGCCGTGCGCGGCGAAGTAGTCGGCCACGGCCTGCGCGCGCTCGCGAGAGAGGCGGAGGTTGTACTCGGCCTGGCCCTGATCGTCGGTGTGTCCCGCGATCTCGACGCGGAGCTCGGGGCGCTCCTCGAGCGTGTCGATCGCGCGGCGCAGCTCGTCTTCGCTCGAGGGCTCGATCGTGGCGGAGTCGAACGCGAACGTGATGCCCTCGAGCACGATCACGGGCGGCAGCGGCACGCAGCCGCGTCGATCGACGGTCGTCGCAGGAGGCGTGGCCGGGCAGCGATCGCGGCGATCGAAGACGCCGTCACCGTCGGTGTCGACGTCGCGCGTCCAGAGCGGCTCGATCGCGATCTCGGCGTCGATGCCGAAGAACAGGGCGAAGTTGGGCACGCCCTGATCGTTGATCGCGAGCGTCGGGCGCACGAAGAGCCCGAGCGAGACGGGCTCGGCGACCGAGAGCTGGTAGCCGATCTCCGTGTCGAGCGTGAACGCGACGACCGAGCCCGCGACGCCCACGCCGACGTGCGGTGCGATCGAGAGCCCACCGTGGATCGAGCCGCCGTCGAGCGCGTAGCCGGTGTCGTCGTCGAGCACGCGGATGCGCGCGCCCAGGCCCGCCTGCACGTAGCCGACGAGCTCGTCCTGCGATCCGATGAAGGTGCCGCCGCTCACCATCGCCTCGAGCGCCACGGGCGCTGCGATCTGCCAGTCGAAGGCGACGTGGCCGACGACGCCGACGGGCGAAACGTCGAGGAGCGCACCGTTTCCGAGACCGATGTGGACGTCGTAGCGACCGCTCTCCGCGGCGGCGGCACTGGGAAGCGCGAGGAGCGCGACGGGCACGGCGGTGAGGGACGCGCGAGCGAGCGACGACGAGGGCGAACGGGGAGCACGAGAGCGGGACATGAGAACCTCCGGCCCGAGGACGCGGGGGCTCCCGATCCGTCGCGATCTTTCTTCGCGCTACCGGCGAACGGCCTGGAACGAGCCGACGAAGCCGTAGGTGACCGTAGTCGTCTGTAGCAAGCATGGGGACGCCTCGAGATCCCGACGAGAATCGGGGCGAAGGAGGTCGTCCCCATGGCCAAGAAGGTATCGTACCGAGCGGTTCCGATCGAGAGGCTGACGAGCGCGTTGCTCGCGGCG
>JBKDQC010000115.1:0-4318 GCA_046342295.1 Deltaproteobacteria bacterium
CGGTGATCGCGCGCCATCTCGATCGCGCTCTCGTAGCCGAGGAAGTCGGGGGCGTGCAGCATGAAGACGTGGAGCGCGTGGCTCTCGATCCACTCACCGCAATAGAGGAGCCTACGGAGCCGCTCGATCTCCGGGGTGGGCACGAGCCCGAGCGCCGCCTCGAGCGCGCGCGCCGAGCTGATCTGATAGGCCACCGGGCAGATGCCGCAGATGCGCGCCGTGAGGTCGGGGACCTCGAAGAGCGAGCGGCCCCGCAAGAGCGCCTCGAAGAACCGCGGCGCCTCGAAGATCGACAGCTCGGCGTCGACCACCTCGCCGTCCCGGACGCGGAGCACGAAGCGCCCCTCGCCCTCGACGCGGGTCATCAGGTCCACGCGAAACGTGCGCTCGTCACCCATGCTCTCGCTCCTGCCGCGCGGCCTCCTCGGCGAAGGCCGGCGCCGCGCCCGAGATCCCACGGAAGCGCCGCACGAGCTCCGAGGGGGCCACGCCGAGCGCCCGCAGGCGCGCCGCGAGCGCGGCGGTCGCCGGGCTCTCCTTGGGACCGAAGCATCCGTAGCAGCCCCGCGCGAAGGTCGGACAGAGCGCACCACAGCCCGCGTGCACCACGGGTCCGAGACAGGGCTCGCCGTGCGCGACGAGGACACACACGTTGCCGCGGCGCTTGCACTCCATGCACACGCTCTCGTCGCGGATCGCAGGGCGCCGCCCCACGAGGAGAGCCGTGAGCACCTCGAGCAGCTGCCTCTTGTCGATCGGGCAGCCGCGTAGCTCGTAGTCGACTGCCACGTGCGCCGAGACCGGGCTCGAGCCCTCGAGCGTCGAGATGTACTCGGGGCTCGCGTAGACGGCGCGCACGAATTCCTCGATGTCCCGGCCGTTGCGGAGGGCCTGGACCCCGCCCGAGGTCGCGCACGCGCCGAGCGTCACGAGGAGCTTCGTCCGTGCACGCATCGAGAGGAGCTCCTCGCGCTGCCATTCGGCCGATACCGAGCCCTCGACGAGCACGACGTCGAAGCGACCGTGCGGGTCCGTGCGAGAGCTCGCCTCCGGGAAGTGCGCGATGTCGACCTTGTCGCCGAGGGCGAGCAGCTCGTCCTCGCAACCGAGCAGCGTGAGCTGGCAGCCGTCACAGGACGCGAGCTTGAGCACGCCCAGCCGTGGCCGCGCACCGCCCTTGCTCGCGTCGCGGCCTCGGAGCCCGTCCGGGCGGCTCGGCGAGGAGAGCGGACCGCTGCTGCCTCGCTCAGAAGCCATGACGACCGAAGAGCATGGAGACCTCGTCGAAGCGGAACACCGGCCCGTCTTTGCAGACGAAGAAGGGCCCGTACTGGCAGCGGCCGCAGGTACCCGTCGCGCACTTCATGTGCCGCTCCATCGTCACCCATTGGCGCTCATGCGGGACCCCCAATCTGACGAGCGCCTCGACGCTGAAGCGCATCATCGCCTCGGGACCGCAGAGGATCGCCCGCGCGCCCGGGGGTACGGTCGCAGGGCGCAAGTGCCGCGTCACGACGCCCACGTTGCCGCGCCACGTCGGCCCCGCGCGATCGACCGTCGTGTGCAGGCGAAAGCCCGGGCGGTCGAGCCATCCGAGCTGCTCGCGCCCATAGAGCAGATCCTCGGGGCTCCGCGCGCCCTGGAAGAGGTGCACGTCGGGGTAGCGCGCGGGGTCGGCCAGCATTCGGCGCAGCGCCTCGCGCAGCGGCGCGAGCCCGATGCCGCCCCCGACGACCACGACCGGCCCGTCCGCGAGCGCCTCCATCGGCCATCCGCGGCCATACGGGCCGCGTACGCCGAGCTGCGCACCGACGGGCAGCGCGCAGAGCGCCTCGGTGAGCTTGCCGACCGCGCGGATCGTGTGCTCGACGCCCGCGCCATCGTCGCCGGAGATCGAGATCGGCGCCTCGCCCACGCCCGGCAGCGAGAGCTGGTGAAACTGCCCGGGCTCGAAGGCGCGCAGAGCCTCGGGCTCGACGCGGAGCGAGAGCGTGACGACATCCGGCGACTCCGCCGTGGACGCGAGCACCGTGGCCGCACGCGGCACGAGCGCCTCGTCGCTCGGTGTCTCGGGCGTACCCCGCGCACGCATCGCGACCGGGCGCACGCCCTCGGTGATCGCGTTCACCTCGGCCACGAGATCGATCCCCGCGGGGCACCACGCGATGCATCGGCCGCAGCCGACACATCCGCTCTGACCCATCTGCGAGACCCAGCCGCCGAGCTTGTGCGTGGCCCACTGCCGGTAGCGCTCGGCCGTGCGCGGCCGCGTCGTGTGCCCGTGGAGCTCGCCATGCTCCGCGGTGAAGCACGACTCCCAGAAGCGCGTGCGGCTCGCCTCCGCGCCGTCGAGATCCGAAGGATCCTCGCTTCCGCTGCAGAAACAGCTCGGGCACACGCTCGTGCAGCTGCCGCAGGAGAGGCAACGCTCGCCGACCTCTTCCCAGCGCGGGTGATCGAGCGCTGCGAAGAGCCGGCCCGGCAGCTCGGTCGTGTCGAGGGTCCGGCCCATCGAGCGCGCAGCGGCTGCGAGCCCGTCGTCGCGCCAGCGGAGGTCTTCTTCGCTGGCCTCAGAACCGTCGAGGCGCGCGAGCAAGCGCTCTCCACGGTCGGTGAGCGCCTCGGCGACGAAGACGTGGCCGCCGTGGTCGAGCCGCTCGGCGAGCGCGACGTCCGCGCCGTCCCCCACGCGCGGCCCGGTGCCCATCGACGCGCAGAAGCAGAGCGGCCCCGGCGCGAGACAGTGCACGCCGACCACGATCGTATCCTCTCGGCGCGCCGCGTAGCGCGGCTCACGGTGCGCGCGCTCGACGAAAACGCGGTCCTGAACCCGCATCGCCGCCACGTCGCAGGCGCGCACCCCCAGCAGGGCCTTGGGCGAAGGCGTGGGCACGACGGGCGTGAAGCCGACCTTGCCATCGTCCCGGCGCTCGGCGCGGTAGAGCGTCTCCTCGGGCGGGAAGAAGATCGACATCGGCGAGCCCGGCCCGACGACGAAGCCGAACACGGCCTCATCGGCGCGGCGCTCGAGCCGGTAGCGCCCCGGCTCCTGGCGGTCGGTCCATCCGATCGGGAGCTCGGACGCGCTCGAGAGCGGCGCGTCCACGATCGCGCCATCGCGCACGGTCGGCCCGTGCACGACGCGACCCTCTTCCGAGAGGAGCGAGAAGAGCCGATCGAGCTCGGCGCGCGCGAGCCGCTTGGCGGCCCGCGTCATCGGCGCGTCCCGTAGAGGTCGAGAAGCTGCATGCGCGTGTCGACGAGACGATCAGCGACCTGCTCGAAGGCCTGCGCCATCACGACGTAACCGACCCGCGGGTCGCGCTCGCAGAGCTCGAGCACGGCCGAGGCGGAGACACGCACGAGCGTCGCGGCCTGGGTCACGACCGCGCGCGCGACGCGCCGGCGCGCGAGGAGGCTCGACCAGCCGAGGATCTCGGAGGGACCGATAGACCTCACGCGCGAGGCGCCGGGGCCCGTGCCCATCGTGAGCGTGACGCGACCGTCGAGCACGAAGAGCACGTCGTCCGGCGGGTCGCCCTCCTCGAACAACACGAAGCCGGCGGCGCGACGCTCGAGGCGGGCCGCGGCGCCGAGCGCGCCCCGTGCGTCCTCCGGCAGGCCCCGGAAGAGCGCGAGCTCGGCGAGGACGGCGGAGTCCACGGACATGCGCGTGTTCTACGCACAGGCGCGCCGGGCCACCAGCCGGCTCACCACGTGAGAGTCGCACCGGCGAGCACGGCGCCGAGAGGCCACTCGACGAACCAAAGCGCGCCGGTGAGCGCGAAGAGCTCGATCGTGAGCGCACGCCGCGAGAGCGCGGCGAGGAGAGCGTCCTTCTCACCGACCGCGTGCTCCTCGACAGCGGTTCGTGCGTCGCTGCGGTAGCCCGGCGAAGCGTCTGCGATTCGCAGCACGACGAGGCGGGTCCCGACGGGGATCGACTCGGGCACGAGCGCGGGCGAGCCGTCGGGCATCGTCGCGAGACCGGGCGCGCTCACGCGGACCTCGGGCATGGGCGCGAGGCGGGCGTGTCGCCTGCGCGCGTGCGCACCGAAGAAGAGCATCGCGAGCCCGAACGCCGCGGCCGCGGCGAGGGCCCAGCTGGCCTCCGCAGGCGCGTGACGCGCAACCTCCTCGGTCGGGACGAACGCGAGGGTCGTGCGGTCGAAGGTACAGCCACCGAACACCTCGCCGTGGGGGCCCCTGGACCAGTGCACGACGTACGCGTCCGGGTGCCGGACGATCTCGACGGTTCGCCCGCTCCACGGAACTGGAAAGGTGCAGCCCGCGCCCGCTGACTCACGCAGAACGTGCG
>JBKDQC010000116.1:0-5682 GCA_046342295.1 Deltaproteobacteria bacterium
CCGGTAGTCCTGATGCAGCAGTCCGAGGTTGAAGTACGACTCGGGGCGGTTGGCGTCGAGCTGCTGAGCACGCTCGTAGCTCTGTTGCGCCGCCTGGTCGTTGTTCAGCCCACGCTGAGCGGCTCCGAGACCGATCCACGCATCGTAGTTGGTCGCCTGGAGCTGCGTGGCGCGCTCGAACGCCCGCGCTGCATCTTCGTAGCCGCGGAACGACAGCGTGAGCTCGCCGAAGTTCATGTAGGCCTCGAAGAGGTTCGGATCGAGCGCGAACGCGCGCTCGAACTTCGCAAGCCCGGCGATGATGTTCCCCTGACGAACATTGATGAGGCCCCACGTGTTGTAGATGGGCGCGTAGCTCCCGTTGATCAGCTGAGCCTGGCGACACACGACCTCTGCGAGATCGAGCATCTGCCGGTCGCTGCTCTCTCGCCGCGCGGGCTGCTCGCCCTGCTCCTGCGCCGCACCCGACAGCTGGGCGGTGCCTCCCGCGACACCTTGAGCACCCCCAGCCCGCCGAATCGCTTGACCAAGATACAAGAGCGCCATCTGGTTGAACGCAGGCAGGTAGCCGGAGTCGATGGCGAGCGCGCGCCTCAGGTTGTTCAGTGAGTCCCGCGTCGAGGCTTCCGTCCCCTCGCGCCTCTGCATGATGGCGAGGTTCACGTAGCCCTCGGTGCAGCGGGCATCGTCACGGATCGACCGCTCGAACTCCGCCCGCGCCTGCGCCGTGCGACCATTGCGAAAATGATCGAGCCCCTCGGCGACCCGGGCCCCACAAAAGCGCTGGTTGGCCTCGAGGGTCCGCCGATAGTGATCACGCGCCTGCTCCGCATGCCCGCATCGGTCGTGCGTGACGCCGATCATGTAGATCGCTTCGGTGAAGCGTCCGCCCTGAGAGCTGTTGGCTCGCTCGAAGCCGGCGATGACCGCGCCGCACTCCTCGGCCGTGAAGCCGTCAGCGGACGCGGTGTTGTACGCAGTGAGAGCGTCGGCCCACCGCGTCTGAGCTTCCTGCGACAGCGTGGTGCCGCCCTCCGTGGTGATCGCGCCGGGGGCTTGCTCGCCTCCCGCGGTGCCTCCGCCGCCTCCGCCCTCCGCGCCGCTGCTTCCGCCGCCGCAGGCGTAGAGGGCGCTCAGGGCGATGGCTCCAGCGACCTTGCCGAGGAGGACACGGTTCAAGAACGTGTTCGTCTGGTGGATCATGTGCGCTCTCCTCGACTCAGGTCTGGCCGGCCTCTGGCACCGAGCTCTCCGTGGAATCGCCCTCGGCCTCGTTGTCGGTCGACAGCTCGACGGGGCCGGGCTCGGCGATCTGGTCCTGGACGAACGATGCGGTGCCCCGGAGCTCCGCCGCGAGCGGGAACCGGGCCCGGTCGAGCTGGTTCAACTCCTGCTCGCACTGAGCCGACCACTCGTTGAACCAGCGCACCCTCGTCGCGAGCGTCAGGCAGTACTCGAACGCGCCGAGCGCCCGCGGAATGGGGGCCCCCTGACACGAGGCGCTCCCGGCGCCCTCGGAGCAGCGCACGTCGTCCTCGGTCTCCCACCGACCGTCCGGACCGGGGTTCGAACCGTTCAGCACGTTCTCGAGCGCGTCGAGGTAGATGCCCTCGAGCTCGGGGTCCCGCGCGATCTCGTCGGGGACCGGAGCGCTGCGGACGTCGTCGATGATCGTGCGGTACATCTCGCCGACCCGGGCGGCCGCTGCGATCTGCCACTGAGGAATCTGCAGCGGCTCGATGAGATTGTACGAGCCCTCCGCCGTGCGGAGCGCCTCGAACTTCCTCTGGAGCCATGGGAACAGCTCGGTCTGAGACCAGCGGTTCACTGCCACGAGCGTCGTCGGACCGCGGTACTGCGGGAACCTCACCGCTCGGAACTCCGCGAAGCGATACTCGGCCAGATAGAAGAGCGCCTCGGACGTGGCTTCGCGGGCCCGAGCCAGCCAGAGGGCGCGGTCTTCGTCGGAGCCTTCCGCACGGTTGATGGCATCGACCGCGCCGCGCTCGTAGGCCTGCGTCGCCGCTCGGAAGTGAGGCTCGGCCTGGTCGCGATGCTCGAGCTGCCACTGGGCACGCCCCATCTGGACGTTCGCTCGAATGACCTCGTGCGGAAGCGCCGTCCGACCGTAGTTCCTCAGGAACGTGCGGTAATGGTCGAAGACCCGGTTCCAGTTGCCCTGCCGCTCGTAGATGGACCCGAGCGAGAAGACCACCTGCGATGTTTCTCGCGCACGCGTGCGGCGGTAGCTGCGCTCGTAGAGCTGCGCGTCCTGGATCGCGGTCTCTTCCTCCCCGAGACCGAGCCGGAAGAACACGGCGTTCTCGAGCGCCACGTGGGCAATCGCGCAGGTGCCGGCCGTCCGCTCGGCGTCCGTGCAGTTCGCCCCGTCCTCCCCTGGGAAGCGCCGCGCGAACTGCTCGTAGAAGTTGGCCGCCTGCGAGTAGATCGCGAGGGCGTGGTAGTTCGCACCCACCAGGTAGAGGGCCCGCTTCGCGAGCTCGCTCTCTGGGAAACGCTCGATGAGCACCTGGCGTACGCGGATCGCGCGGCCGAGGAGGCGTGCGGACTCGTAGTTGATCGCGGCGTTGTAGAGGACCTCGTCGAGCCGACCGCACTCCCGGAAGCGTCGGTAGATGTCGACGTAGACCGCGGCCGCCTCGCGGAACTCGCGGTTCCGCGTGTGGATCTCCGCCTCCTGCCGCAGAACGTCACAACGGAGTTGCTGGAGGACTCCGCACAGGTCCGCGTGCGCGTCGAGTTGCTCCTGCGAGTTGCAGTACAGCGCGAACATCGGCTCGATGTTGTTCTTGATCTCGGTCACGCAGCTCACACGCCCCTCGCGGCGTGAGATCGCGTTGAGTGAATCGAGGTAGAGGTTCGCCGCGAACTCCGCCAGCTCGTGCTGGGGGTGGTTGAAGGCGATGTCGCGGAAGATGACCGCGGCCTCCTCGAACCGATTCGACTCGTAGAAGCTGCGGGCCCGGCGGTACTTGACCTGCGGCAGCTCCTCGCTCTGGCTCACGAAGCAGACGAAGCGCTGGAACGCGTTCAGCATGCCCTGCTCGGTGCCTGTGAACTCGCGGACCGCGAGCCGCTGAGCCTCTGTCTGCTCGGGCTCCTGTTCGGCCTGCCGTCTGCGGCCTCGACGCCCCTGCGGGGCTTGTCCCTCGGCCGGGCGCCGCTCGCGCTCCGTCGCGGCGTACTGCTGCTGATAGAGATTGTTGTAACAGAGCACCGCAGCGTAGGCGGCGTCCGACGTGTACTCGCCTTGCGGGTTCAGCTCGACGACATGGTCGAAGGCCGGGCCGCAGCGATTCCAGTCCTCCATGCGCCAGAGAAGCTCGGCGTAGAAGTAGGACACCCGGTACACCGTCGGCCAGTCGTCGCGGGAGATGTCGGGGAACTCGAGCTCTTCCATGTCCGGGAACTGCCGGATCGCGAGCTCGTAGAGCTCGGTCGCTTGCTGCATCGTCCGCCGGTCGTTCGTCCCTGGCTGCTCGCTCGAACCGATGGCCTCGCGGTGCCACGCGACCGCAGTCTCGAACAGCACCTGGGCCGTCACCTGGCGACACTCGGTGATGGCCTGCTGCGGGTGGGAGCCGCCTGTGCGGAACGCTCCCTCCATATCCACCAGGCGCTGGATCTCGGTGACCTGCTCAGCCTTGGGTCGAGAGGACACGACCGCGTTGGTGACCCTCGACTGCCAGTAGCAGAGCCGGTCCGAGCTGGTCCTCTCCGCCATGAGCGTGTGGTAAATTTGTATGGTTTCGGGCCACTGACCGGTGTCGAAGTACAGCTCCGCCAGGCTCTCGAGCATCTCGAAGGCCTGGTCCTGGCTCGTCGCGTACCGCTGGAAGAATTGCAGCGCCTGGTTCGGTCGACCGACGCGCGCGTAACGCAAAACACTAACGCGCCGCGGCAGGCGCGCCCTGTTCAAGGCGTCGCGCGCGTCGGGATGGGCCTGGGTGAACTCCAGCACCTGAACGAACTGGTTCAGCGCACCTCGGAAATCCTCGAGGTTGTAGAGGACCCAGGCCTGCTTGTAGAGCGCGAACCCGTAGACCGGGTTCTGCTCCTGGGGGTACTCGAGGACCTTCGAATAGAACTGGCGCGCGGCGTTCATGTCGCCGTCCGAGAAGTAGTACTCGGCGAACGAGAGCCACGCGTAGGGCACGAAGCGGCTGTCCGGGTGCCCCTTGATCAGACGCATGTAGACTTGCCGGGCGCGCTCGAACTGGCGCATCTCCTCGAGCCCGAACGCGAGCGAGAAGAGGACCTCGTCCATCCGCCCGTAGCTCGGGTAGTCCTGAACCAGGCGCGCGTACGTCCGGATCGCGTTCTCGCGCGCGCCCGTCAACTGCTGCTCGGACTCCTGCTGTTGGCGCTGAAGCTCGCGCACCTGCTCGGCGTTGCGCGCCTCTTGGGCCTGGAAGATCTGCTCGTCGAGCGCACGCGCCCGGGTGTTCCAGTACGTCTGGAGTTCGAAGTAGGTCTCGGCGAGCCGCAGCAGGTAGTCGGCGCCGCGAACGTCTCCCGCGCGAAGCCGGCCGACGATTCGCTCCGTCGTCTCGATCTCACGTCGGAGCAGGTCGAGAGCGCGTTGCTGTCCGGCAGCCGCCCTGCCCCGGCGCTCCGCTGCCGACAGCTCGACGCCCGGCGCAGTCTGCTGCTGCTTCGCGGGTTGAGCCTCCTCCCGAGCGCGCGTGGTCAGGTGGCTCGCCGGGGACGCGGCGCCCGAACGTCGGTCGGGCGGAGGAGCGCCGGACGGGCACGCCTCCACGGTCTGGCGGGCGACGGGCTGGATGCACTGTCCGCCGGAATCGCCTCCGCCGTTCTGTGCGCCCACCGCCAGCGGAAGCGCCCCCGCGAACATCGAGGCCACCAACAGAATCGTCAGTTGCTTACGGCCCATTCTCACCACCATCGTCCTTGGAGAGAGACTCCGAATGAAACGCGACGTGACCGAGGGGATGCCACCCCGTTCGGCTGCCCGTGGCACCGTCGGGCCATGCCGACCGCACACGCAGGCAAGACAAAGTCACCAACACCACCCGTGAAGCACGGGTATCCATCGCGAGCGCGCGCCGACTGGCCGCGCGCGGTCTCCGAGAGACACCCGTCGGTGCGAACCTTTGGAAGCCCAGGGCGCCTCGGGCGTCCCCGCAGCCCGTGCCTCGCTCACCGACCGCACTGCGAGGTGACCTGCTGGCGATAGAAGCCCAGCTCGTCACGCCAGTACTCGCCGTCGAACGGCCACATCTGGTGCTCCTCGTCCACGTTGACCTGGAGGCCGCCCGACCGCTGAAGCTCGCGCTGCTGCTCCTCGAGCTCCGCCGTGATCTCGCCTCGTCGGTACGTGTCGATCTCGAGGCTCACGGTGTCCACCTGGGTCATCAGCTCGTTCAACTCGTCGATCAGGCGCGTGTAGCGACCCCGGGCGAGGTCACCCGTCTGCTCGACCGCGAAGGAGCGTGCAACGAGGATGTCCTGACGGATCCGGTCGCCCAGCGGGGAGTTCTGGAACTCGGTCGCCGAGGACCCCAGACGAGCTTCTTCCGCGTCGAGGAGGCGCACGTACTCCAGATTGCGGAGCAGCGTGCGGTCCGAAAGAGCGGTTCCGACGACGCCTCGGATGCGCGGCGACAGGTTCGCCTCGCCGGATCGGACACGGGTGAGGAA
>JBKDQC010000117.1:0-3979 GCA_046342295.1 Deltaproteobacteria bacterium
CGCCCGGGGGGGGGGCGCGGGCGGGGGCGCCGCGCCGCCGGGCCGGCGTGGGGGGCGGGGGGGGGGGGGGGGGGGGCGGGGGGCGCGGCCCCACCATGGCTGGGGCCGCCACGGTTGGGGCCGCCATGGTTGGGGTCATCACGACGGCTCGGGCCATGGCGAATGGGCTCGGCGTGACCACGGCGAGCGCAGCGGCCGCAACGCGTTCGGCTTGCGCTGGGTCTTCGAACGCCTCGACACGACCCCGGGCCAGGAGAAGGTGATCCGGCAGGCCTTCGACGAGGTCCGCGGGGCGATGTCGTCGGCGCAGGGCGAGCTCGTGGCCAGCCAGCGAGAGATCGCCGCGGCCATCCGCAGCGGTCACGTCGACGAGGTCCAGATGGGCGAGCTCTATGCGCGTCAGGACGAGAAGCTCCGCGCTCTGCGCACGGCCTTCTTCGGAGCACTCTCCAAAGTGACCGAGGCCCTCGACGAGGATCAGCGCAGGGCGCTCGCCGACATGCTCGACCGCGAACAGGGCGGCCTCTTCGGAGGCCCGTACCGCAACTGACCCTCCCTTCACGCCCCTACCCCTTCGTGAGGAGTCCCATGCATCCCATCCAGCGCGCGTTCCTCGTGGTCTTGTTCTCCGTCGGTACGGTGGGTGGTTTCGCCCACGGCTTCGCCTCTCTCGGTCGCTGCGCTGCACGCCACGAGGCGCAGCGCGAGGCCTTCGAGCAGCACGTCGCCGACGTGTGTACGCGCTCGGCCGAGCGCGTGCTCCGCGAGCGTGGCGCCGAGCACGACGCCGCGCCCCGCGCCGAGTAAGATCGGTCCCGCCCATGATCCGCCTGCTCCTCATCGACGACGACAAGCGCCTCTTCGAGCTCCTCGAAGGCTACCTCGCGCAGAACGGCGTGACGTTGACGTACGCGCCGGACGGCAAGCGTGGCCTCGAGCTGCTCCGCCCCAACGCGTCGACGAGCTCGGGCAACGGCTTCGACGCCGTGCTGCTCGACGTGATGATGCCCCACATCGATGGCCTCGAGGTGTTGCGGCGGATCCGCCTCGAGTCGAACCTCCCGGTCATCATGCTCACGGCGCGCGGCGACGAGACCGACCGCGTCGTAGGGCTCGAGCTCGGGGCCGACGACTACGTCGCCAAGCCCTTCGGTCCCCGAGAGCTCCTCGCGCGCATCCGCGCCGTGCTCCGGCGCGTCGCGCCCGACACCACCGGCGAGCGCCTCAGCGCCGCGGGGATCACGGCCGATGTCGGCACCCGCGAGGTCATCGTCGATGGCAAGGCCGTCGAGCTCACGGGCCTCGAGTTCGATATCCTCGCGGCGCTTCTCCGGCGCGCCGGGCGCGTGATTCCCCGCAACGCGCTCTTGGCCGAGGCCGGCCGCGACGATGTCGTCGTCGGCGAGCGCACCGTCGACGTCCACATCTCGCGTCTACGCAAGAAGATCGGCGACGATGACCAGGCGCGCATCAAGACCGTGCGCGGCGTCGGCTACGTCCTCTCGAAGGACGGCACCATCCCTGCCTGAAGAGACGAGCGTACCTTGCGGCGAACACCGCTCTACTGCGTGAACGAAGACGAGATCGCGCGCCGCGCTCCGATGGGCGCGATGCAGCGCTACGTCCGCGCCCGCCTGCACCGCCGGCTCTTCCTCTGGTTCGGTGCTTCGATCGTCATGACCGGGGCGACGGTCGTGGTCGTGCTCTCGTTGTTCTTCCCGGCCGAGCGCGATCCGCGCGAGCCCTACATGCGCTTCCAGACCTTCGTGGGCAATCGCTTCGCCGAGGTCTGGGACGCGCCCGAACGCCGCCGCTCGCTCGCCGCCGCCGTCGCCGACGAGCTGGACGTGGGAGTGCGGCTCGAGGATCCGTCCGGCATCCCGATGGGGGAGTTCGGTCCGATCCGGTGCGAGGGGGCGACACATTTTCTCGCGCCCGTGGTGCGCTCCGACGGCTCGCTCGGTGGCCATGTCGCGATCTGCAGCCGCCACGACGTCAAGCCGTGGGGGCTCATCGGCCTCGCGTTCCTCGTGGCGGGCGGCACCCTCTGGGCCGCCGCGGGTGTGATCGCGCGGCGCATCGCCAAGCCTCTTGGCCAGGTCGCGGGCGTCGCGCGCGAGATCGGCAATGGCAACCTCGCGGCCCGTGTCGAGCTCGATCCGCGGCACCGCGTCGGAGAGATCCGGGTCCTCGGGAACGCGATCAACGAGATGGCGTCCCGGATTCAGAAGCAACTCGGCGATCAGCGCGAGCTCCTGGCTGCGGTGTCTCACGAGCTCCGCACGCCGCTGGGTCACCTGCGGATCTTGCTCGAGATGGTACGGGACGGGGGCACCGACCCCAAGCTCGTCGACGAGCTCGAGAAGGAGATCCTCGAGGTCGACGACCTCGTGGGTGAGCTGCTCGCGAGCTCGCGGCTCTCGTTCGACACGCTCTCGATGCGAACGGTCGAGGGCCTCGACATCGGCGCCCGGGCCCTCGAGCGTGTCGGTCTTCCCCTCGAGCTGCTCGCCGCCGACGAGGACGCGATCGCGTTCTCGGGTGACGCGACGCTCCTCGGGCGCGCCCTCGCGAACCTGCTCGAGAACGCCAAGCGCTACGGTGAGGGCGTCGTCAGGCTCGAGGTCGCCCAGCGGCTCGGGGCCGAGGGCGCGCGGGAGGTCGTCTTCACCGTCGTCGACCGCGGCCCAGGCTTCGACGCGAGGGACATCGACCGTGTGTTCGACCCCTTCTACCGGGGCGAGCACCGCGCGGGTGCGGCGCACCAGTCGCTCGGCCTCGGCCTCTCGCTCGTGTCGCGCATCGCGCAGGCGCACGGAGGACGCGCCTGGGCTGAGAACATCGTCGCGGCAGGCGCGGTGACGGGCGCGCGGGTGTCGTTCTCCGTGCTGGGTCGACCGGAGGACTCTCCCGCGAACCGGGCGCCTGCGCGCGAAGCCGCGGAATGAGAGACGGGGAACGGTCGCCGCGCGCGCGATGTGGGAGGAGGAGTTCCGCATCGCGGACTGCTGGCCCCAGAGCACGGCGATGCGCGAAAGTTGCGAGCGCACGCCGAGGTCGCGCTAGCATTTTGAGATATGCGATGTGTAGTGCGAGCGCGGAGTAAGGCCGGAACATGACGGAACGACAGAACGAGGCCCTCCTGCGCCTGCTCGCCGATGCGGGCCAGGGCGGGCAGGCCAAGGTCGACGCGCTGGTGGCGCTCTCGCAACGGACGCTGTGGGTCGTGCCTTGGGAGGGTGTCGAGGGCTACCGGACGCTCGTGAACAGCTCGGGTCTCGCTGCTCTTCCGGTGTTCACCTCCGAGGCCGAGCTCCAGGAGGCGGCCCTGCGTTTCGGATGGCTCTCGCCCACGGGCACCGTCCCGCACGCGGAGATCGGCGCGCGCGCCGCCTTCGGCCATGCACAGGAAAAGAAGCTCGCGTTCGTGGTGGTCGACATCACGAGCGACCACTCCCTCGAGATCTCCGAGGACGAGCTGGCGCCGCTGCTCACGAGGAGCCGAAGCCCATCGGCCGGACCCTTCGCGGCTGCGGGTCGGGTCGAGTCCAGCTTGATGGCTGCAGTCCGGAAATCCGAACCGGGCATGGCCGCCGTTCGACCAGGGACGCCTCCGAGCGGCGCCGCACGGCCGGCCACGCCCGCGTCCGGGCTTCAGGCGGTGCGCGCGCCGACGCCGACTCCGGGGGGTGTCCCGGCCCTCGTCAACGCGCCCACGTCTCTGCCCGCCGGCGCGCTCCCGCCCCGACCGGAGACGGAAAAGGGACCGGAGAAGGGAAAGGGGCCCGCGCAGCCCCCTGTCGCCGCGCAGCCCCTTGTCGCCGCGCAGATCCTCTCGTCCACGAGGATCTTTCCCCCCGCGACGACGCCCGACGACGCGCTGCTCGACTGCCTCGAGACCATCCTTCGGGGCTATCCCGAGGTCGAGTGGGGATGCATCGGGAGCGCGAGCGCGCAGCCCGCGCTCGCGCTCCGGATC
>JBKDQC010000118.1:0-1589 GCA_046342295.1 Deltaproteobacteria bacterium
TCCCGCCGCCCCGCGCTCGGTGAGCGTCATCAGTACGCGTTCCGCGTACGACGCACGCCCGATCGACGACCAGCGAGAAGACAACGCGGCTCCGCGCGGCCCGCTCGTCATGCAAGGACGGTGGTCGTGCAGCGGGTACACCAGCGAGAAGAGAACGCGGCTCCGCGCGGCCCGCTCGTCACGCAAGGACGGTGGTCGTGCAGCGGGTACGGTACCTCGTGCGCGTACGCGACGTGGCGATCGAGCTCGGACCCGACTTCGACGACGAGACGCTCGTGCGCCTCGTTCGAGCGTTGCGCTCGTGCTGAGCCTGCCGACCACGGTGCGAGTGTTCGTCGCCGTCGAGCCCATCGACATGCGCGGCTCCTTCGATGCGCTCGCTGGCGCCGTGCGACGCTTGGGCCTCGATCCCGTCGATGGACACCTCTACCTCTTCCTCAACAAGCGACGACGGATCGCCAAGGCCCTCTGGTTCGACGGCTCCGGCTGGTGCGTACTGGCCAAGCGCCTCGAGGCCGGCAGCTTCCAGCTCCCTCCGCTCGAAACCGCGGAGAACAGGGTGCAAATCGACGGCGCGACCTTCGCCTCGCTCCTGGCCGGCATCGACTTCACCGCCTCGCGCAAGGGCTGGTTTCGAGGCCTCGCGAAGCGGTAGGGGATCGACACGCGGGCACAAGACGTGATCCCGTCAACGCGTGCGCCTCGACCTCGCCGCGCTGCAACGAGAGAACGCGGAGCAGCGCGTGCAGATCACGGCGATCCTCGCGACCAACAGGCAGCTCGTCGCGGAGGTCGCGAAGCTCAACGACCGCGTCGCGGAGCTTCTCGCAGTCGCGCAGCGCAAGCAGCGCAAGCCCGCGGGCGGGCCGAGCGACAAGAAGCCCGAGGCTCCGCCCAACGTCGGCGAGGACCTCAAGGAGGCGTTCGAAGCCCGCCCCGCAGCGCCGTCGTTGCCTGAGAAGACCAAAGCGCCCAAGGAGCCCAAGCGCACGGGGCGCAACGCGATCCCTCGGCACCTCGAGGCAGAGGATCACCGTCAGCCTCGGCCTGAGCAGTGCGAGCACTGCGGCGGCAAGCGTCTCGGGGTCGCGGAGGAGCTCGTCGAAGAGAAGCTCCACGTCGTGAAGGAGCATCCGCGCCGTCGCCGCGTCGTTCGACCGACGTGTCGTTGCGTCGACTGCGGTGGTCGCACGACCGCGCCATCGCTGCCTGCGCCCTACGCTCGAAGCAAGGTCACCAGCGACTGGCTCGCGTGGTTCATCCACCAGAAGTTCGGCTTGCTCTCTCCGCTCGATCGCGTCCGTCGTGACCTCGCCGAGCGCGGCGTGCCGCTCGCCATGGGCACGCTCGTGAGCTTCGTGGAGCGCGCCGCAGATCTGCTCGCGCCGGCCGATGGCCTTCACTGGAAGCGGCTTCTCGCGAGCTCGTGGATGGCCACCGACGGCACTGGCCTCAAGGTGCTCTTGCCCGGCTTGCCCTCCGCGCACGACGGCTACGTCGAGCTCTACCGGAACTACGAGTGCGCGGTGTTCCAGTATTCGCCCGACAAGAGCGGAGAGGGCGTGCTGGCCAAGCTCGCGCGCTTCCGC
>JBKDQC010000119.1:0-1281 GCA_046342295.1 Deltaproteobacteria bacterium
TGGCGCTACGACACCGGAGCGGAGGTCATCACGATGCGAGCCCATGCGTTGAGCCACCGCTGGACCCGAGCGGCCGAACTCGCGATGCCCAAGTCCAAGGTTCAAGTTCGTGCCGCGTGATCAGGATGAGAACCGCACCCTCCGCACACCGCGGCCGGCCGCAAGTCACGCGCCTCGCTCCTGCCGATTCCGCCGTTGCGAGACGACCCGGGAAAATGATGGACCAGTTGCGGGGCTGGCTCTAGACTGGGGCGGTATGTTCGGGAAGGCTCGACCTCTCGGGGAGCGCGCGAAGATCCACTCGGCCGCGACAGCATCGGCGGTCGCCGCCATCATCGTGAGTGCCACCGTCGGTACTGGTTGTGTCTCTCTGCCTCGAGTTTCCGCGGCGCACACCGGCTGCGCCGAATCAGAGATCACCATTTCGGACGTGCACCAGGACTGGGCCTCACGCTCCTGGGTCGCGACGTGCCGAGGACGGCGTTTCCAGTGCATCGGCGTCGACGGTGGTCGCGATAGCGCCCCTCACATCTCTTGTGCAGCACCGTCAGAGCCCACTCCCCTCGCGTCGAGCGGTGGGGCGTCTGCGCCGCAGACGCGTGAGACGCGTGGCCGCGCGGCTCAAGAGCCGGGTGTGGTTCGTCAAGTGAATGGCGGCATCACGCAATTGACTGCACACGCCAACGTGGGCGAGTTCGCCCTCATGTGGTCCTGGACGGCGGGCGAATCCGAGGTCGCCTTTGCGATGTTGGCCCCCAGAACCATCGCTCAGCGGTCCTGTGAAGTCGGGCTGATGATCGACGGCGTGCGACCACCGTTCCCCGAACCGCAGTTCGGAGGCGCGGGTGGACTCTCGGGGTACCGTGCCAACATCAGCCTGGAGACTCTTCGCGGCATGTCCGTCGGCGCACGCGTCGTCGGGCGGATGTGCACCTCGGAGTGGCGACTCGACCAACCTGCTCAGGCCGTGGTGCAAGAGCTCGTCAACCGAATCGCCGAAGAGGGTGCCTGGGCCTCGGACGCCCCGAGCGATACGGAGACCCCGGCCAACCCTGGCCCCTGAGCCGCCACGAATCAGGCCGAGACGAGCGCTCCCTCCGCGCCGGATCGCGTCGATCTCGCGGGCCCCGAGACGAGCGCACCGTCGGACCTCCTCCGTCGCGACGTGACCGCTCAGCGACACCGGGGTGACGCCGCGGGCCCGAACCCTCAGGGTCGCGCGCGATGCGACGCAAGATCGAGGACGAGCGCGAGGCACGCCGGTGCTTGAAGGCCGCGAAG
>JBKDQC010000120.1:0-5208 GCA_046342295.1 Deltaproteobacteria bacterium
GACGGCGCGGGCTGGATCGGTCCGTTCCGCACGTCTCCGGCGAACCTGACGATGGCGCCGGGCCCGGTGCCGAACGGGCGCTTCCTCGAGATGGACATCCGCATGGAGACGACGGACCGTCGCCTGACCCCGCGGGTTCGCGAAGACGTTGAGGCCGTAGCCGATGAAGTCCGAGTACGTGTAGGGGCCGCTGAAGACGCTCGGCGACTCCACCCACGACGTGCGGTCGGCAGACAGCCGCGCACCGCGCGCCCCCCCGGAGCCGATGAGCCAGACCGCGTTGTCGAACGTCACGCCGACGCCCATGAAGCGCGAGGCCGACGGGGTGGTCCAGCGTCGCTCGTTGGCGAGGTTGGTGTCCCAACGGATGAGGTCACGCACGACTCCGACGTCGAGCGCCGCGTACACGTTCCCGTTGATGTCCGCCGCCATGCCGCGGGGCCGGCCCGGAGAGACCGTGGAGATCCACGAGTTCGCGCGAACGTCGTAGCGCCCGACCCGGTAGGGCGAGTCCAGGCTCACCGCGGTGAAGAAGTACTCCTCCGAGCCGTCGGCGCTGATGTAGTAGGTCATGCCGTAGCCCCACGACGCGACCGGCTGGAGCGCGGTCCAGACGAATGAGCCGGTCGGGGGTGTGAGATAGCCGAGCTGGTAGCCACCGCCGTGGTTGATCGAATAGAAGAAGATCCGGCCGCGTGCGTCCGCGGCGGCGCCGTAGGGATACATCGCGCGGCCGGCAGCCCTGAGCGAGATGGAGCCGAGCGTCGCGCCATCCTCGGGCCGCAACCGATAGGCGCGGGCCTCGTTGTAGTTCCCGACCCAGATGTCGCCGACCTCGACACCCGAGCCAGCAACGCCGATCGCGAGCGCGCGTGGGACGCCGTTGTTCACGCCGACTGGCACCGTCCACAGGATGCACTCGTCGTTGACCCCAGGGAACTCGGCGGGATCGGCCTGGTTGATGCGCCCGTCGCCGTTGCGGTCCGTCGCGGTGTCGATGCGACCGTTGGCGTTGCGGTCCACGCAGCGCCGGAGGTCCGCCGCGATCTTGGTCACGGTGCCCTGGTTGCCGAACGCGCGGTTGGCCACGTAGCAATCGAAGTTCTGGTCGATGGACGTGCGCGACGGGCAGTTGCCGGTGTTGGCCCAGTTGCAGTACTCGCCGGCCGGGCGGGCACGGTTGGCCGCGGTCGGCCGCGCCGTGAAGTAACGCCCGATCTCCCGGCCGTTCGTGGGGTCGAGGCGCGAGATGGTGCCGTCGTTCATGTTCGACACCCAGACGCCGGGGGAGTTCAGGCCGAGCACGCCGAGCACCAGCGCGCCGTCGGTCGGATCGACGACGACGCCGTCCGAGTTGTCCGGTGTCGGGCTCCACGGATTCATCGTGCCGGTGCCGACCGCGCTGCGGGTGCCGCACGAGAGGTCCGAGCACGGCTCGAGGTTTCCCGTGTTCTAGCCGCCGCCGCGGGCGGGGTTGAACACGAGACCGTTCGAGCCCCGCTCCACGATGTCCGTGTTGCCCTCGATGAAGTCCCGCGCCTGGAAGCACAGGGGCTCGCACGGGGAGCAAGCGAAGGGGTCATCCGAGGCGGCCTGAACGACCACGTCTCGGCCGTCCTCGCCCACGAGGCGGCGGACATCCTCGCACGCGCCCCAGGTCCCGCCCCGGCACGTGCGCTCGCCCACGAGACAGATGCTCGCGCCATTCTCGAGGAGCGGCTCCGGAAAGCACTCCTGCGTCTGCCCCTCGACGGTGCAACCGCAGCCCTCGATCGCGCTGGCGCAGATCGAGCGCGTGCTCGCATCGATGGCTCCCGCGTCCACGGCCGGCCCCGATCCGTCGCAGGACGCGAGGGGCACGAGCACACCGGCCACCAGCGCCGCGCGCACGGCCACGCTCGAAACAACCTGGCGCAGGACCATCGATGTCGCCATGTTCAGCTCCGCTCCATGCAGGTCATCACCGACGCGAAGTAGTTGTGGTACTCGCCGCGCCGCTCATCGGACCACACGATCAGCATGGTCCCCTCGTCGGTCGCCATCTGCGGGACCGCGCCGGTCTCGGAGTTCACGAGCCCCAGCACGAACTGGTCGTTCACCGTACCGAGGCGGCAGCCATTGCGGTCGAGGTAGCCCACGCGTAGAACGGTTCCCTCGATGCCCGTGATCCTCGCGCGGTACGCGATGGCGTACCCCGACAAGAAGGCCTCGACCGAGCCGCTCCACGCCGTCTCGCCCACCGTCGACACGGCGCGCGCGGCCGGGAACGTCGGCACCGCGGGGCTCCCGCTGAGGATCCGGAACGCGATGTTGCGCGCGCCGGAGCTGTCGAAGTCGTACACGGCCGCGCCCGCCAGGGGGTCGGCCATCATCGTTCTCGCAGACTCGCCGGCCATGTCGATCGAAGTGAAGATGCCGGGAGCCGAGGAGATGAACTCCGCGGAGCCGAGGGTGCCGCCCGAGAGGCGGGCGACCCTGGGCCGACCGCCCTCGGCCCAGGCGACCGCCAGCTCCGTGCTGCTGCCGACGCGCTGGATCGAGAGCTGCTGCACGGGCCCCGTGGCGGTGGCCAGGGTCTCGGCCGGACCCGTCGGGTTGCCGACGGTGTCGATCGCACGGCCGCGGATCGTGGTGCCGACGGCCCAGACGACGTAGCCGCCGCTCGTGGTGGTCGCCACACGCGCCGGCGTGGTCAGCGCGTCGCTGCCGATGGTGACGGGCGGCGCGATCGGGGTCAGATCGTCCCGGTAACGGGCCAATCGAATCTCCGGGCCCACCGAGAACGCGACCCAGAAGCCGTCGTTCGAGCTGACGACGCTCGGGAGCGAGCCCCCCTCGCCGCCAGCCAGAACCGTCGGGTCCGCGCCACCCATCCCGGCGACGTAGCGGAACACCTCGAGCCGCCGGGGGCCCGCCATCCCCTCGACCGCCCGCTCGGTCGACGAGTAGACCCCGACGAAGGTCCCCGCGCGCGCGGCGACGCTGGTGAAGGAAGGCACCGACACGTCGGTGTCCTGCGCGAGGTACCAGAAATCCTCGCCGAACGCGTGGCTGTGGCGGCACGTCAGCGAGGAACCGGGGCCGGAATCGAACCCGAAGAGCGGCGCGTCCAGCGGCGCGTCGACACCTGGCGCGTCCGGCGACTGCGAGCCCCCGTCCTCCAGAACGTACGCGTCGTCGGTCGAGAATGCGTCGGTGTTCGCGTCGCGGGGGGCAGGTCGCGCCGCGTCGATGCCGGGCTCGACGGTCGTATCGCACGTGCAGCCGGAGACGCTGCCGAGCAGGGCCGCGCCGAGGGTGGAAACCAGGATCCCATTGCTCATTCGCATGTGCCTACTCCATCCGCACACAGCCCGAGGCTGGTGCAAAATCCGCAGTCGCAGTCCGCGCTGGTCGCGCATGCCTTGGGTGCGCAGCCGTGCTCGTCGGCGAGCCGCTCTGCCGGAGCGCAGACGCTGTTCTCCGGGCACACGAACCCCTCGGTGCAGCGGGGCAAGCGCTCGGCCTCGCACGTGTAGCGGGGGCACGCGCACTGAGGCTGGTAGACATTGCAGGCGAGCCTAGCCGGCGAGACGCGCGCATCGGTGGGCGAGAACGCATCACGGGCCGTGTCCGCATCTTCGGCCGCGCCCGAGTCCTCGGCGACGGCAGCGTCGACAGGTCCGGCATCCAGCTCGGCGCTGGCGTCGCGCCCTGCATCGGGGGGCGCCGCGGCCGCGCAGTCGGAGTCCACGGCACACTCCGCCTCCACCGGGAAGCACGGCATCGGACACGCCGAGATCGCGTGGATGGCGAGGTTGCAGCGCGTGAGGCCGCGGGCTCGACACTCGGAGTCGTCCGTGCACGGATCGGGAGGTGTGCTCGTGCCCATGCAGCCACGCACCGGTCCACCATCGGACGCCGCATCGATGAACGGGGCGTCCGCGCGCCCAACATCCGGCAAGACCGGAATGACGGCGTCGAGGTTGGTGTCGAGGAGGTACGCATCGGTGCGAGGGTCCAGAAACGCGTCGTCTCGGTACGCGTCGAGCGTCGGGTCGAAGACGTCGAATGAGGCGGCGTCGCGACGAATCCTCGCGGCGTCGATGTCCGCATCGGGATCCAGGTCGAGGGACGGACAACCCGCGGTCCACGCGAGCAGGCAAGCGGAGGCCAGCGCGCGGCCGCGCAGCGAGAACCAGAGATGCAAGAGCCCACCTCGAACGTTTCGGACGTTTCTACGGCGCGCCCCCGGAATCACCCGTCGGCGTGACGGCCCGAGAGTACAGCGCGGCACTGCGCGGCGGAGTAGCAAACGACGGGCCACCCGCTGACCCGTGAAACCGCTGCATTTCGCCACTGCCTGCCTGCGCAGGAATGCATTCCATGCGGCCCCCCGCAAAGATTGCGCGGTCCGCAACGCGTCACCGCGGCTCGCCAGCCCCCATGCGCGGCAGGCTCCGCACCAGCTCCGTGGCCGTGACGACCGGACGCTCCTGGACCGCGCCGCCACCGTCCATCCGGGTGAAGCTCTGGTCGAGCTCCAGGCGGTAGGAGCCTCGGAAGACCCGATCGGCGCTGGTGTCGCCCCACTCCGAGGGGCCGATCATCGAGAGCCAGCGCTGCCCGTCCCCCCGCTCGTACAGATGGTAGATGTGCCCGGGCCGCTTCTGGAACGAGCAGCGCGCCTGGTGGATGCCGAGGTTCTCGTTCGCGGCCTCGAGCACCGTGCGCGCACGCTCCTGGAGCGCGCGGATCTGCTCCGCGATCAGCGACAGCTCGGCGCTGGCGACGGCCCCGAGCATCGCATCCGCCGCCGAGATCTGCTTGGCCACGTCCACGAGGTCGTGGACGGGGGCCAAGCGGCTCATCGGGTACGGGGAGGTGCGTTGCTCGCCGCGGTGCTTGTCTCCAGCGTCGCGAACGGTCGGGCTGCGGGCGTCGTCGCTCATGGCCCCGAGACACTGGGGCCAGCGCGACGAATCCGCGAGGCCATCGGGGGGCTCAACTGCCCGGCATGCAGTTGAACTCGAGCAGGAAGGAGCGGAGCGTCGGGGTCCGCAGCCTGTCCGTGCTGCTGTTGAGCACCGCCCGTACTTCCATGTACGGAGCCTGGACCTCCGAGCCCGGCCGGCCCGCCATCACGAACAGGTTCGACAGGTTGATCACCGGCGGCGTGAGGTTCGTCGCGTTGAACGTGACCGGCGTCGCCATGCGCGCCGTCGTGGG
>JBKDQC010000121.1:0-9750 GCA_046342295.1 Deltaproteobacteria bacterium
GAGGCGAGGTCACGCTGGGGTTCATGTTCTTCCTTCGGGGACGACGACTCACGATGGGTCTCTTCCTACCCGAATCCTCGACCATTTCGTACGCCCTCGGCTGTCAACCAAGAGCGCGGGAACACTATAGTGCGTGCCGAAGAGGCGCAGGGCCTGCCGCTTCTCGAGAGGGATCGCGTTCGAGAGCGTCGCGGTGAAACGATACCCGCGCGCATTCGAGGTCATCGCGAGGCCCATGCCGGTATTTCCAGAGGTCGGTTCGACGAGGTTCTCGAGGGTCTCGCCGCGCCGCTCGGCGTCCGCGACGAGGTTCGCCGCGACACGGTCCTTGACCGCGCCGAAGGGGTTGTACCACTCGAGCTTCGCGTACACCCGCGTGTGCCGAAAAGGCACCACGCGGTGCCGGCGGACGAGGGGAGTGGGATTGTCGGGGCCCGAGAGCATCTCGAGCACCGACTCGTAGATACGGAGTGCGTGGTCGCCCATGCTGCGGGGGCAACAAGACCGAGGCCAGCGTGTCGGGAGCGAAGACCGGGTCGCCCGCGAGGATGATGGGCAACCCGTCTCGCAGTCGGGGTTGGCCTCTCCTCCCTTCTCTCGACTCCCCGGTACAGCATCGAACATGCCAGCGCATGTCCCCTCCAACGATGCCTAAGGGCCCGTTCAGAAAAGACCTGATCGGATCGGCGTCGCGGCGCCCCGCCAGTGCTGACCGAGCGACGAGGAATTCGGGGGTATTTCGAGGAGAGCGGGCGGCTCTGGCGGGGATGCCCCGGCGGCGAAACGGATAGGTTGTCTCGGCGCGGGCCCCAAGAGCGCGGGGCTTCGCCGCTGGCCCGGTCAGGACATCGCACGGCACCGTGAGCCCGCACGGCAGCACCGGGGACGGGTCGCGGAAGGACGGCGCTCGAGGCCTGGAGCAACGCTTGCACATCGCTTGCGTCAAGTGCGCCTCGGAGAATGGAGCCTCGCATGTTGACCCTCCCCATGATCTCGAGCCCGATCCAGACGGCGGCGGTCCTCGCATCCGTGACGGTGTCGCACCCGACCGCCTCACAGGCGCTTCTTGTTCATCGATCCGCGGTTTCGCTCCCCGCTTCCTTCACGCCGTCCTCGCGGTTCGACGCTCTGCGGTTCACTTCGATCGCTACGACCAGCTTTCGAGAGGACTTGCATCTCCGAGTCAGCGCCCATGCTGGGCGCACAGAGGGAGGGTCTGCGGCCAGACCCTCCGGCAAGAAACGTCAGAGCATGAGTCAATCCAAGTGACTCATGCTCTCAGATGGGTCGGTCCGCGCAGCCAGCGCTCCGGGCCTTGGAAGTCGTCGGTGTGCCCGACGACCCACGGGCATGCGCACGACCGCTCTCGGCCTCGGGCTCCTCCTCGGGGGCTGCTACGTCACCCACGCGAGCCCTTCCCCCTTCGCGGACCTTGACGCGTCGCGACCTCCCCCGCTCTGCCCTGGCGTGTCGCTCGAGTTCAGCCGCTCCGAGATCTACGTGGAGGAGGCCTCTCCCGCCTGCCCGGTCCTGCGCCCCGCGTGCATGGTGTACGAGGTGCAGGGCAACCCTCGGAGCGACTGCACGGCGGGCTGCGCCACCCCGGAGGAGGCGGCAGACGCGTCTTCTGCACATGCCGCTGCGACGGCCCCACCCCCTGCACCTGCGCAGAGGGCGAGGTGTGCGATCCGTCGGCGTTCTCGTTCGGGAGCTTCTGCGTCGCAGGGGACCTCGCCGCACCATGAGCCGCGTCCCTGCTCCTGGCCTCCTCTCCTGCCCGGGCCCGGCCCGACGCGACGCCGGCACACGACGCGGGTCGCGCTTCTCCTCGCGCGACGACTTGGGTACGTTCGGGCCCAGAGGTCGCGCGTGGCCAAGCCCCCCCAGTCCACCATGCAGGTCAACGTCACCCCGGTGCTGCACGGCGTCGCGAGCGACGACAAGCGCGGCACCCTCACGTTCCTCAGCGGGGACCGGCCCGGGCGCCTCGTCGAGATCGACGGCTCCGAGCTCGTCGTGGGGCGCACCGACGAGTCGACCCTGCGGCTCGACGACGAGTCGCTCTCGCGTCGGCACGCGCGCTTCTTCCGCTTGATGGGCAACCACTTCGTGGCGGATCTTCAGAGCACCAACGGAACGTTCGTGAACGGCGCGCGCATCGCGGCGCCCACCCAGCTCGCCGATGGTGATCGCGTGCAGCTCGGCCTCGAGACCGTCCTGCGCTTCGGTCTCACCGACAAGGCCGTCGTCGAAGAGGCGCGGCGCCTCTACGAGGCGACCGTGCGCGACCGCCTGACAGGCGCCTACAACCGCCACCACCTCGACGAGCGCCTCGCGTCGGAGTGGGCGTTCGCCCAGCGCCACGGCACGCGCCTCTCGGTGCTCTTCGTGGACGCCGACCACTTCAAGAAGGTCAACGACACGTACGGCCACGCGGGTGGCGACGCCGTGCTGCGGTCCCTCGCCTCGACGCTGCACTCGTCCGTGCGGCAAGAGGACATCGTCGCCCGCTACGGCGGCGAGGAGTTCATCCTCCTCGTGAGGGGCCTCGCACCCGACGAGGTGTCGGCGCTCGCCGAGCGCGTCCGCGGTGAGGTCGCGGCCTGCCGGATCGATCACGACGGGCAGACGATCCCCGTGACCGTGAGCGTCGGCGTCGCGACCCACGAGAGCGGGCGCGAGGCCGCGAGCATCGAGGCGCTCGTCGGGGCTGCGGACGCAGCGCTCTACCGGGCCAAGGAGCAGGGACGAAACCGCGTCGTCCACGCGTGAACGAGCCGCTCAGCGCGCCGCCGATGCGCGCCCGCCCGGCGGAGGCGCGCGTCCCTCCGGGCGGCGGCGCGCCACGTCTCGCCACGATCTGGCCCGGTCTTGCTATGGTGCGGCGCGCTCCATGAAGCCTCGCCGCCCTTCCGCTCGCTCCCCCGGCGCACGCGCGCCGCGTCCGCCCTCGTCGCTGCCGCCGCGACCGGCGAAGGTGGCCATCACGCAGCACGGCCTGCGGGTGGGCGACCGCGAGATCCCGCTGCACGCGGGCTCGATGCACTACTTCCGACTCGAGCGCGACGCGTGGCGCCCCGCGATGCGCGAGCTGCAGCGGCTCGGCCTGCCGATCGTCGAGACCTACGTGCCGTGGCAAGTCCACGAGATCGCGCCGGGGAACTACGACTTCGGGCGCGTCGATCCGCGCAAGGATCTGCGGGCCTTCGTGGAGCTGGCGGGGGAGCTCGGGCTCTACGTATTCCTGCGCCCCGGACCGCACATCAATTCCGAGATGACGTGGTTCGGTCTGCCCGAGCGCGTCGTCTACGACCGGGCCTGTCAGGCGCGCTCGCCCTCGCAGGGACCCGTCGTCCTCGGCTTTCCGCCACGCATGTTCCCGGTGCCTTCGTACGCGAGCCGAACCTACTTCGGCGAGGTCGCGCGCTGGTACGAAGCGGTCGCTGACGAGGTGCGGGACCTCCTCCATCCGAACGGCCCGATCGTGCTGCTTCAGGTCGACAACGAGGCGTCCTTCTACTTCCGGGATGCACCGTACGATCAGGACTATCACCCGGACGCCATCGAGAAGCTTCGCGACTGGGTCCTCGCCAGGTATGGCTCGCTCGAGGCGGCCTCCCGCGCGCACCGCGCGAGCTACGCCAAGCGAGAGGACATCGTGCCGCCGACGCGCTTCGACGTGTCGGACGAAGACCGCCGCGCGCGCGGCGAGGCTGCACACGACGCGCTCGGCCTGCACCTCGACTGGGCCGCGTTCCGCGAGGATCTGATCACCGGCGCGATCCGCGAATTCAAGGGGATGCTCGACGCCGTGGGGCTCACCGGCGTTCCGACGACGCACAACCTGCCGCTCGGGGAGATCAGCTCGCCGACGAGCCTGCCGGACCTCGAGGATGTCGTCGATCTCGTGGGCCTCGACTACTACCACGCACGCCGCGAGCACCGCGTCGTCAAGCGCCGCACGCTCTACCTCGTGGGGAGCTCGCGTCTGGCGATCGCGCCCGAGCTCGGTGTGGGCGCGCCGCCGTGGTTCACGCCGCTCTCGCACGAAGACTCGCTCTACACGGCGATGGTCGCGCTGGCCTACGGTCTGCGGGGTCTGTGCCTCTACATGGCGGTCGACCGCGACCGCTGGTACGGGGCGCCGATCGACGCGATGGGCAACCCCCGCCTCGAGGCCGCGGCGTGGAAACGCCTGCTCGGGGCGCTCGAGGCCATCTCGTTCCACAAGCTCGCGAGACGCGCGCCCGTCGCGCTCGTCCTGCCGCGCGAGTACATGCGCCTCTCGCGCGCGACGCACCTCCTCGGTCCGATCACCCCCGTGACCGTCGAGGCCGTGGGCATGAGCCCCGTCGAGGCGTGCAGCGAGGACGATCTCGGCTTCGAAGGACCCGTGCAGGTCCTCTGGTGGAAGATGATCGCGCGCTTCGCCGACGCCCTCAGCGCGCGCAACGTGCCGTACGTGATCGTCGACGGTGACGTGAACGAGGCGCGCCTCCGGAGCTTCCGCGCGCTCGTCGTACCGAGCTACGAGTTCGCCTCTGCCGCGCGCTGGAGGGCGATCGCCCAGCTCGCGGCGGACGGCGTGCACGTGGTGCACGGGCCCGCGATGCCGCGCCTGGACGAGACGTCGAGCCCGCGCCCGTTCGAGGTCCCGCGCGACGCCGTGCGCGTGCTGGTCGATCGAGACGAAGACGCGCTCGCCGCGGTGGACGCGATGCTCGAGAAGTTCCCCGAGCTCGCGCTCGAGCTCGCCGTGTCGCCTCCGGAGCTCGAGCTGACGGTACACGAGGACGAGCGCGGCGCGCCGCGCGTGATCTTCGTGATGAACCCCACGAAGGAGCCGGTACGCGCGGAGCTCACGCGACGCGGCGCGTGGGCCGCGGGCGATCCCGCGCAGGCCTGGGAGCTCGAGGACGTGATGAGCGGAGAGAAGGTCTCGCTCACCGACAAGGCGGCGATCGATCTCGCGGGCGCGAGCCTCCGCATGCTCCGGGTGCTGAGCGGACCTCTCGAGGCCGCGCGTGTCGAGCTGGGGAGGGCGGGATGATCTCCGAGGACGTCCGCATCCAGGGCTTCGATGCACGCGCCTTCACGAACCTCGTCTCGCTCTTCGCGCCGAACGTCGTGCATCGACACGAGCGCGATCCCGCGGGGAGCGACGCCCCCGAGCTCGCGCTCGATCCAGGCGCGGCGGGCCCGGACGGTTCGCTGGTGGTGGTGGTCTCCGCGCGCGGCACGCTGCGCAAGGTCTTCCACACCGTGCACGGGCGCGTGCGGGACCTCGACTGGAGGGGCTTCGGAGCGCTCGAGGGTCTGCCGGAGCGCTACGGCGCCAGGCGCGTCGTCGCCCTCACCGAGGGCGTGCTCGAGGACGCGTTCGCGCGCGCTTCGGCGCGGATGCACCGCGAGGACGACTACGTCGCGCAGTGGCTCCACGTCGTGCGCGCGATCCGTGAGGAGATGGATCAGGGGCGGATCGTCGTCCATCCGCGGCCCTTCGTGTCCGTCCCGCTCCCGACGTCTCAGCTCGTCCGGCGCACGCTCGACTCCGTGCTGCCCGACGATCGTGCGTTCGTCCTCGCCGTGTGGCGCGGCCCCACGCTCTGGACCGCGGCGATCCTCCGGCGCCGCGGCGGCGAGATCGACTGGGTCGCCGGCCCCGACCAGCTCCTCGCGTGGACGGGCCCGCTCGGCGGCGACTGGCGCCGCGATCACCGGGTCGTGTCGCAATGCGTCGCAGCCCACGTCGCGCCCGTCCATCTCGGCTTCTACGGCGATCTGCGCTCGGTGCGCCGCCTCCTCCGGAGCCGCGAGGCCGGCGCTTGGGCCAAAGCCGTCGCCTCGCGCGAAGTGATCCTCCACCCGACGCCACCCTACGTCGCGGTCGCGCTGGGCGCAGACGCCGTACGACGCGTCGCGCAGAAGAGCTCGGCCGTCTTCGGAGGCGGTCTCTTCGGCGGTCTCGACCCGATCCGCCAGGTGATGCCGGTGCTCGGCGTGCTGCGCAACCGCGTCGTCGAGGTCGCGAGCGTGACGCAGACACTCGGCTTCGACCCGCTCAAGCTGCTCGCGCAATTCCTCCAGCGCGTCGATCCGGACGAGGAAGAAGGACGCGCGAAGGCGGCGCGCGAAGACGACGGCCGCTACGGCGAGGCAGACGCCGAGAGCGTCGCCTACGAGGCGCGCGACGCGGACGCTGGCAGCGACGAGACCGGCGGCTCGTTCGATCCGGACGCTGCGTACGGCGCGGACGAGGGCTTCGGCGGCTTCGGCGACGACGACGCGGACGCCGACGACGATCCGACCGACGACGACGCACCGGACGACGACGACGACGCGCCGGACGACGACGACGATCCGACCGACGATCCGCCGACCGGTGAGCGCACCGGCTCGCCCCCCGAAAGCTCGGAGCGAGAGGACGGGAAGTGACCCGGACCTCGAACCTCCGAGCACGTGCGCTCGAGGCGCTCGTCCGGAGCATGCGGCCCGAGGCGCTGCCGACGCCCCTCGCGCTCGTCGCCGCCTGCGCGCTCCTCGCCTGGCCGCTCCTCGGCGTAGCGTTCCTGCCATTCGTCGATTACCCGCAGCACCTCGGCACCATCGCGGCGATCCACGGGCAGAGCGATCCGCGTTTTTCGCCCTACTTCGTCGTCGAATACGCGCGCACGCAGTACCTCGTGCCCTACATGCTCGGCGACTGGCTCGCCTACCCGTTCGGGGTCGAGGGCTCGGGGCGCGCGACCGCGATCCTCTCGGTCGTCCCGCTGCCGCTGGCGGTCGCGTGGTTTCTCCGCGAGCACGGTCGGCCCGCGATCCTCGGCGCCGCGTCGGCCGCGATCGCGCTCCACATGTACGTGTTCTGGGGCTTCCTGAACTACGCGATGGGGATGATCGCCGCGATCGTCGCGCTCGCAGGCTTCGCGCGCCTCGCGCGCCGACCGGACGCCGCGCGCACCGCGCTCGCGGCCCTGCTCGCGCTCGTGTGCTTCTACACGCACGCGCAGCTCTACGCGTGGCTCGGGCTCGCCGCGATCGTGCAGCTCGCGGCGATGAGCCCTTCGCTCGGTCGCGCGCGAGCGCTCCGTGCGCTCGGGGCGTCAGGGCTCGCGTGTCTGCCCTCGGTGATCGGCGCCTTCGTGTGGATCCGCCTCTCGGGCGTCGTCGAGCACGGCGAGGCCGGGGCGCGCAGCGGGCACGCCGCACAGATGAGCGACGCGCCCCCGATCTTCAGCGCGCCGCACGAGACCGTGCGGAGTTGGCTCGACCACTCCTTCGGCGCCTACCACGACGGCTCCGGCGAGCACCTCGCGATCGCCTTCTTCGCCCTGATCAGCCTGGTGATCGCGCTCCGCGGTCCCCGAGGCGTCACCCCCGACCCGGCAGAAGGCACGCCTCCCGAGGCGTCCCCCGATCCGGAGCGCACCATGCCGGCCGTCGAGCCCGGCGCGAGCGCTGGGCTGCGTCGCTGGCTCGCGTCGCTGCCTGCCCGCGGCCCGGTCCGTTCGTTCGCGCCCGAGCTCGTGCTCCTGCTCTCCTTCGCGGGCTACCTCTTCGCGCCCTTCAGCTACCGGTTGATCGAGCCGATCAACCACCGCTTCCTCCCGCTCGCGCTCGCGCTCTTGCCAGCGCTCGGGCCGGTCTCGGCGATCTCGCTCCGCGCGCGCTGGACGCTCTCGGCCGCGTGCATCGCGGTCGCGATCGCTACCGGTACGATCCACCACGCGCGTTTCGTCGAGACGGACGAGGAGATGGGTGAGCTCTCGGACGCGCTCGCGCAGAGCGCCCCCGGGCATCGCCTTCTCGGCCTCGTGTTCGACGCGCAGAGCCGCGTCGTGCGCGCGCCGATCTACCTGCACGCGCACCAGTACTACCAGGCGCGCGTCGGCGGCCTCGCGTGCTTCAGCTTCGTCGAGTTTCCGAAGTCCCCCGTGCAGTACCGCCCCGGCGCGGAGCCGCCGCCCTTCCCGCCTCGCTTCGAGTGGGAGCCCGGGCGCTACGACCACCACGTGTGGGGAGACGCATTCGACTACTGGCTCGTGCGCCACGAGGCGCACCGACCGCCGCCGCGTGTCTTTCGCGCGGGCTCGCCTTCCGGCGCCGCCGAGCCCGTGCGTGTGGTCGAGACCGACCGATGGACGCTCTACGCGCGCCCGGAGCTGGCCGCTGCCGCCGACCCGGGCGACGCGCGCTGACCTCCGTGGCCGACGCGAGCGGCGTGGACGTCGCGCAGGACGCCGTCGCGCCGTGCGTCTGCGAGGACTGCGGCGCGCTCGCGGCCGCTCTCGAGGGACGGCGCTGGGACGAGCTCGCGACCTCGACGGTCGTGGCCCACAGCGGCTCTTCGGAAGAAACCGAATCGCCGAGGCAGTGGACCATCCACGTCGAGGCGATTCTGTTTAGACTCTGAACCGTGGCTCAGTCGGAGCGCATCCTCGTCCGTGGCGGTCTCGTCTTCGACGGCGACGGCGGGGAGGGCCGACCACTCGATGTGCTGGTGGAGGAGGGCGTGGTCGCCCGCCTCGCGCCGCACGGGGCCATCGCGGCCGAGGGTGCACGCGTCGTCGAGGCCGATGGCACGTGGGTCACGCCCGGCTTCGTCGATCTCCACACCCACTACGATGCGGAGATCGAGGTGCTGCCCGGCCTGTCCGAGTCGGTGCGGCACGGCGTCACGACGTGCGTCCTCGGGAGCTGCGGCCTCTCGATGGTGGAGGGCGACCCCGTGGAGCTCGCGGACATGTTCTGCCGCGTCGAGGGGATCCCGCGCGCGACCGTGAAGCCCCTCCTCGAGCGCATCAAGACCTGGGACGGGCCACGCAGCTACTTCGCCCACCTCGAGACACTGCCGCTCGGGCCCAACGTCGCCGCACTGCTCGGCCACTCCGCCATCCGCGCGGCGGCGATGGGCCTGCGGCGCGCGCTCACGAAGGGCGAGCGACCGACCGAGGCGGAGCTGTCGCGCATGGAGGCGCGACTCGAGGAGGCGCTCGACGAGGGCTACCTCGGCCTCAGCATCAACACGCTGACGTGGGACAAGATGGACGGCGACGACCCGGACCTCCGGAGCCGCCCGACGCCGAGCGTGTTCGCCACGTGGTCCGAGTACCGTCGCCTCAACCGCATCCTGCGGCGACGGGGCGCGATCCTCCAGGGCGTCCAGACCGTGAGCACGAAGATCAACGTGCTCCTCTTCTACCTCGAGTCGATCGGCGTGTTCCGACGCGGCCTCAAGACGATGCTGATCACGATGCTCGACTCGAAGGCGGCGCGCCTGCCCTTCCGTCTCGCGGGCTGGCTCTCGCGCCTCACGCGACCGCTCGGCGCGGACGTGCGCTTCCAGTCGCTGCCCAACGTCTTCGATCTGTGGATCGACGGCATGGAGGCGCCGGTGTTCGAGGAGATCGCGGCGGGGACGGCGGCCCTCCACCTGAAGGATCCGGTCGAGCGCGCGCGCCTCCTGCGGGAGCCCGTGTTCCGTCGCCGCTTCGCGCGGGACTGGGGGCAGTGGCTCCTCGGGCGCGCGTTTCATCGCGACTTCGACGACACATGCATCCTCGCGTGCCCCGACGCCTCCCTCGTCGGCCAGAGCATCGGGCAGGTCGCGGCGGCGCGCGGCCGCGACGCGATCGACACCTTCCTCGATCTCGCGGCCGAGCACGGCGAGGCGCTCCGCTGGTACACGGTGCTCGGCAACGACCGGCCCGAGTGGCTGCGCTGGATCGTCGCGCACCCGCAGGCCCTGAT
>JBKDQC010000122.1:0-2673 GCA_046342295.1 Deltaproteobacteria bacterium
TTCGTGGAGGAGCGCGACGCACCTGCCGCGCCCGATGCCTTCGGCGCGACGGACGACGCCTTTGGCGCGGAGGACGCCTTCATCGGCGTCGATGCCTGGGACCCCCGCGATGCGTTCAGCGCGGAGGACGCCTTCTCGTCCACGGACGCAGGCGCCGCGGCGGACGCCTTCTCGCCTGACGCGGCCGTGAGGCCGCCGTGCGGCGGCATGCGCCCGGACATTTCCCGGGTGAGGGACACCGAGGGATTGGTCATCGGCCGCGACGGCGCGGTCTACTACTCTCAGCGCAGGGCGGTCGGTCGCATCGCGGTCGACGGCACCGTCAACGACTCCTTCGCCATGCTGCCGTCCCGTGCAGCCCAGGTGTGGGGCATCGTGCCCGACGCCGCGAACGAACATCTCTACGTCGGATCTCCCTCGACCGGGACCGTCTACGACATCGATCTGCGCACGTCACCCCCAACCGTGACGACACTCGTGGCCGACGTGGGAGGACCCAATGGCCTGACCCTCGGCCCCGACGGCGCGCTCTACTTCAGCGACTTCATCGGGGGCCGCGTCATGCGCGTCGCGCTCGGCGCCTCCGAGCCGCCGACCGTCGTGGCGCGCGTGGCGAACGCGAACGGGATCGCGTTCGATGACGCCGGGCGCCTCCTCGTCTGCGACTACGGCGCGGGAGAGCTCCTCCGCTTGACCCTCCGGAGCGGTGTCGAGACGGCGCGCGAGACGGTCGCGAACCGCCTCGGCAATCCGGACGGAGTCGCGCTCGACCGCGACGGAACCATCTACGTCACCGACAACGGCCGCGGGCGGCTCCTCCGCCTCGAGGCGGATGGCACGACCACGGCGCTGCTGAGCGGCGTGGGCAGCGCTGCGAGCCTGGACTTCGGCGCCGGCGCTCTCGACTGCGAGGACATCTACGTCGCGAGCGCCGGCGCGATGCGCCGTTACGAAATGGGGACGATTCCCGGGCGCGCCGTTCCCTGGCATTGATCGGGGATGCGCCGGGCGCGACGTCTGGCGACGCGGAGAACCGATGAGCCACGACGACCGCCCCGACGCTCGAACGAAGGCCGAGACCGACTCGAGCCTCGGCAAAGTGAACAAGCTGGTGGAGTCGCACGGCGCGCTCGCGCCGGGCAAGGGGCTCGTGAGCGGCGTCGCTGCGCTCTCCCTCGGAATGCTCGCGGTCCTGTCGGTGCTCGCGATGCGCTTCCCGGCGTACCTCACGACCCCCGAGTTCCGCGCCGTCTACGACGTCACGACGCTCCGGTACCTCCTCTTCGGCGGCATGGTGCTCGCGGGGGCGCTCGCGCTGACGAACATCGTCCTCGGGCGAGCGCGCTACCTCTCCGCGTGGGCCTTCGGCTTCCTCGGCGTCGCCCAGCTTCTCGGGGGCCCGGGAACGCCCATCGAGGACTTCCCCGATCACACCCCCTACGTGGGCCTCGACTTCTTCGTGCTCGACCTCCTGGGCTCGACGCTCGTCTTCGTCTTCATCGAGACGCTCGTTCCCCTCAAGAAGGAACAGCCCCTCTTCCGGCCCGAGTGGCAGGTCGATCTCCAGCACTTCTTCGTGAACCACCTCTGCGTCGGCTTCACGCTGCTCGTGACCAACCGCGCCGTGCATGGCCTCTTCGGCTGGGCGGTGAACGCGACCGTGCAGGGCTGGATTCGGTCACTGCCCTTCGTCGCCCAGCTCTTCCTCGTGATCCTCGCCGCCGACCTCGTGCAGTACTGGGCGCACCGCGCCTACCACGAGGTGCCTTTCCTCTGGCGCTTCCACTCGGTGCATCACAGCGCCAAGCACATGGACTGGCTCGCGGGGTCGCGTCAGTCGGTCGTCGAGCTCATCGCCACGCGGATCGCCGTGCTCACGCCCATCTTCCTCCTGGGCTTCTCGCAGGATGTGATCGACGCGTACGTGGTCATCGTCGGGTTCCAGGCGGTGTTCAACCACGCCAACGTGTCCGTGCGGCTCGGCCCGCTCTCTTACGTGATTGTCACGCCGAACTTCCACCACTGGCACCACTCCCAGGACACCGAAGCGATCGACCGCAACTACGCGGCCCACTTCGCGTTCCTCGATCATCTCTTCGGCACGGCGGTGCACGCCGACCGCAAGTGGCCCGACAAGTACGGCGTCGTCGGTGACTACGTCCCGGCGAATTTCTTCGGGCAACAGGCCTTCCCGTTCGTGGGATCGACGGACGTCTCCGACGCCGCCGAGAAGGGAGACCCGCACACCGCCGCCGGTCGCCGGTCGCGCGCTTCGCTTCTGCCAGTGCCGCCGCTCGAACGCTGAAGCGCGCCCGTAGCAGCCCGACGATCAGGGGGCCGCGACCGGACCGCGCGGCGGCACGTAGACGTCGGCGCTCTCGACGTTGCGCTCGTTGTCGACGAAGCGGACCCCCTCGACGACGCGCGCGAGGTCGTAGCCCTCGATCTGCACGCACGCACCGATCGCGCTGCGCTCGATCGTCCCACCGCTCAGATCGAGGCTGGCGCGATCGTAGACCTGCACGCCGCAGAGCGGCGCGCCGCTGACCGCGAGGCCCGTGGCCGAGATGGAGGCGCCCGCGAGCGCCGAGACCCCGGAGCCGCCGGCTTCCGTGGCGCAGCTCGAGCCCGCGCACGCGCGCTCGGCGATGCCCGAGACGCTCACGTCGGTCA
>JBKDQC010000123.1:0-2634 GCA_046342295.1 Deltaproteobacteria bacterium
CGCCGCACGGCGTGTTCGTCACGGCGCTCGGGGCGGTCGCCTACGACCCCTGCTGGGCGCTCACACTCGCATGCGATGCGGGCTCGGTCGGCGCACTGCCCGACGCGATCTTCCTTTCGGTCGACGACCCGGCCCTCGCGCTCGTGGCCCGCGAGGGGCGCAAGCCCGGCCGCGCGCCCGACGGGGCGCTCGTGCGTCTGGTCGTGCACGGATCGGCCGATTTCTCGCAGCGATTGCTCGAGGCCGGCGACGACGAGGTCTCGGCGTCTCTGCTCGCGGCCCTGCGGAGATGCCCTGGGCTCGACGGGCTCCGTGTGCGCTTCTCGCATGCGCACCGTTGGCGCTTCGCGCACGTATCGCGCGCGCTCGGAGAGCCGTTCCTCTTCGACCGCACGCGTGGGCTCGGCGTCGCGGGAGATGGCCTCCTCGGGCCGAGCATCGAGGCCGCGTGGACGAGCGGCGAGGCGGCCGCCGAAGAGATCGGGGACTGACCGCCGGGCGAACACTGGCCGGGAGGGTCCGCCCGGGCCAACTCACCGCAGGGACGTGAGCGCGCGACCGCCGTCGATCGAGGAGAGCTGGCCGGTGATCCAGCCGGCCTCGTCCGAGACGAGGAAACAGGCGAGCGCAGCGACCTCCTCGGCCGTGCCGGGGCGACCGAGCGGGTGGGTGCTCTTGCTGCGCTCGAGAAACGCCTCGTAGCGCTCGGGATCGAGGCCCGCCGTGGTGTGGAGCTCCGTCACGACCACGCCGGGGTTGATCGCGTTGACGCGGACCTTCTTCGGCGCGAGCTCGATCGCGGCGCTCTGAACGAGCATGTCGACGGCGGCCTTGCTCGTGCAGTAGCCGAGCAGGCCCGGATACGGCCGCAGCGACGCCACGCTCGAGGTCGCGAGGATCGCCGCGTCGCGGCCCGACGCCGCGCTCTCGACGAGGAGCGGCACCGCGCGGCGCAGGACGTCGTACGTCGCGAAGACGTTCACCTCGAGGAGGCGCCGGAATTCCTCGGGCTTGGCGTCGAGCGCGCCGTCGAAACCGATCACGCCCGCGTTCAGCACCAGCACGTCGAGCCCGCCGAGCACGGAGGCCGCCTCGGCCACGGCACGCTCGTTGTCGGCCTCGGACGTGTGGTCTGCGACGATCGCGTGCGCGCCGGTCTCGGCCGCGAGCGCCTCGAGCCTGTGCCTGCGCCGCGCCGTGATGGCGACCTCGGCGCCGTCGGCCGCGAGCCTGCGTGCGATCGCCTCTCCGAGCCCGCTCGAGGCACCCGTCACGAGCGCCCGCTTGTTCCTGACCTTCATGCCCGAGGCCTACGCCGCCTTCGCGTCTTCGCAACGAGAAGACTCGGTGGGCAGAGGGTCCTCGCGGGCCCCCGCCAAGCGCGGCCCCCGCCCGCTCCGTTCGCTGACGGGATGGCCGGGACATCGATTCTTTCTCGGTCTTTCACTCGAGGACCCAGGCGAAGTCGCACGCGCCGCCGGCGAGCTGTTCACGCTCCTCGGCGCTGACCGGGAGGATGATCACCGAAGGGCCGGCGCCGCGGCGCCCAGCGCGGCGCGGGATGCCGAGGCCTCGCTCGACGTGCGCGCGGCCGGCGAGCACGACCATGCGGTGCGGCGCGCCCTCGGCCAGCATCGTCTCGGCGACCGCCAGGCCCATCGTCTCGTCCCAGACGAGCTGCGCGAGCAGCATGCGCTCGAGCGCCGCGGGATCCATGTCCGCGTGATGCTCTCCGAAGAGCGAGAGGACGAACGCTCGGTGCTCGGCATCATCGCGCACCATGTCGGTGGGAAGCTCGGCCGCGAGCCCCGGTTCGAGGCTCGCCTCGCCGTCGCGTGCGATCGCTCGCGTCAGCTCGCGTCGCGCGTTGAGCGCCACGAGGCGGGCGCGGTGCTGTCGCGCGAGCTCGAAGATCGGGCGGTAGAGCGCGAAGTCGAGACGCCACCGCTCCGACCACTCGACGCCCGCGAGCATCGCTGCTTCGTCGAGCCCGCCTGCGACGTACGCATCGAGCGGCGCCTGGAAGGGCCGCTGGACCATCTCGAGCCCGATCGCGAGGGATGGGTCCGCCTCGAGGAGGGTCGCGATCACCTCACGCTGCACCGCGTGGTGGGCCGCCTCGTCGTGCGCCTCGCCGACGTAAACGAGCCGGGCCGAGAGCAACGCCTCGCGCAGCTCCGAGCGCGTGACCGGGGCGCCGCTCTGACACCGAACGACCGCTCGCTCGGAGCTCACGGCTCCCCCACTCACGGCTCCCCCGCTCACGGCTCCTCCGCACCCGGCGAGCCAGAGCGTGAGGAGGCGGGTCCACGTTCGGAGTGAGCCATTCACGGCGAGAGGGTGAGGCCGCGCGCGCTCGTTGACCATCCCTCGGCCGCGTTTCGCGCGATGGACCGGCTGGTAGAGCACCGATTCATTCCAATCGCGGCTCTCGCCTTTGTCTTCCGAGGGGACGCGTGTCCCCTCGCCCCGCCGAAGTGAATTCATCGGGGCCCCACTCCCCGAGGAGCCCCGAATCCGCTTGATTCCCAACAGAATCAAACGGATCGGTGCTCCTACACAGGATCGGCGAGACGCCGATCCATGTGTAGCCCTTCTTCCCGGCAGGTCTGATGCAGACCCGCCCCCCCCCCG
>JBKDQC010000124.1:0-2303 GCA_046342295.1 Deltaproteobacteria bacterium
GCGGCGCGTGGGCGAGGCGCGCGCCGAGCACGAGACCCGCGAGCGCGAAGAGCGCGAGACCGAGCGGCGCCCAGGCGACCTCGAGGGGGGAGTACACGTACCAGAGGCTCGAGGCGCGCGACTCGAAGAGCGCGGCCGCGACCGCGACCGCAGCGAGCGAGAGCCAGGCGCCCGGAGCCGCGACGAGGCTTCGCGAGGGGAGCGCACGAACGAGCAGGCCGCTCAAGAGGACCCGCAGCCCCGGCAGGAGCGCGACCACGCCGACCACCACGCCTGCGAGAAGGAGGGCCGCGAGATCCTGACGCGCGAAGCGCGTGTGGAAGTCGAGCGCGAGGAGCGCGACGAGCGCGAAGAGGCCGCCCCACAAGGCCAGCTCCGCCAGGAGCGAAGCGGTGGCCTGGGCATCGGGCTCGAGCAGCGCGCGCGGCGCACGCAGGTAGCGCCGGAGCCTCGCCCACGTAGGGACGCGCTCGAGCCACGCCGTGAGCAGCGCGAGCACCCCCGACGCGAGCGCACCGGTCGGTGCGTAGAGCGCCGCGAGGTGGAGCACCGCGACGAGGCCCGAGGACCAGGAGAGGGAGCCCCCGCGACCGAGCGCGACGAGCCCATCGATCGCACCCCAGACGGCCGCCGCGGGGCATGCGATCGACGCGAGCCACGCCCAGCGGCGGGCCAGCGCGCGCAGCGGCGGGGGCGTGAGGACCGCCGCGACGCGACCGGCCAGCGTCGAGCTCCTCTGCACGTTCGGTTCGTTCACGACCCAGGGCTCGCGCGGCGCTCGATCACTCGATCGCGATCTCCGCGAGACCTCCGCCGTGCTGATGCCAGGTTCGCGCCTCGAAGCGGACGCGATCGACGCCCTCGATCGATCCGAGGTCGTGCGTGACCCAGGTCGGAGAGGCGCTGAACTCGAAGGCCCCGTCGATGGCGCGGGCCTCGCTGCCACCTGCGAAGACCGTGAGGCGGTACTGCAGGGTCGCGCGGTCGTTGTAGGGGGTGTTGTGCGTGTTGAGCAGGCGGACGCGTGTCACGGGACGCGCCGGATTGATGGTGACCTCGACCCAGCCGGCGGTGCGATCTGGAAGGAGCCACGACGTCTCGGTATTCCCATCGAGGACCCGCGAGGGCTCGAAGTCGGGCATCTCGTTGAAGTGCGCCGACGCCCTCGCGTGGACTCCTTCGGGCGTCCGCAGCGCGAAGTAGCCGCCGAGCACGGCGACGAGGCTCGTCACGGCGATGGTCGCGACGCGGCCGATCCGTCGAAACGTCAGCTCCCGCGGCACGAGCGTGGCGTCCGCGAGCGCCCGCGCGACCGCGACCCGCGTGTCGGTGATGCGGTCGAAGAGCTCCCCGTGGACCGGCAAGACCTCGGCGTCGAGCGACGGGAGCGTGGTGCTCACCAGCTCTTTCTCGAGCTCGACCAGCCGTTGCACTGCGCGCGCGGACATCGGGCCGCCGCGCACGAAGCGCGCCATCGCGGTCTCTGCGTCGCGCTTGTCCGCCTCGCTCGTGACCGCGTCGCCTCCGCCCGCGCCGTTCTTGCCCGCGTCGCCGGGGTCGGCGGCGTTCTCGTCCGCGGCGTCGCCCGCGCTCGTTCCACTCGTTTCGGGCGTGGGGGCCGGAGGGCGCGCCGCGATGTTCGGGGCAGCGCCCGAGGTCGCCTCCAGCCACGCCTCGCAGGCTTGCTGGGTCTTTCCGAAGGCGTCGACGAGCAGCCGCAGCGCCTCCGCCGGGTGGCCTCCGGCCCAGAGCGCTTCGGCCGCGTCGGCGCGCTGCTTGGCGAGCGTGGCCCGCGCGATCACGCGCTTGCGGCCCGGCTCGTCGAGGCGCGCGGCCTGGGTGGCCGCCGCCTTGAGCGTGAAGAACTCGACGAGCGACGCGACGACCACGTTGGACACGGAACCTCGGGGATGAAGGACACACGGAGCTGCGTGAGACAGGCCCGAGACGCGCGAACGCTACCGACTCGTCCTCGAACCCGCAAGCGTACGTCAGGGCGCCTCGGAGCCCTCCGCGGCGTTGCCCGCGCACGAGCGCTGGACGCGCTGCGCGAGCCCCGCGGGCGGGCGACCGCGCAGAAACACCTGGGCCTCGCTCCGTGCGGTGTCCACCTCGCCAGCCTCGCAGAGCGCGAGGATGCGCAGCCCACGGCGCTCCGTCACGAGCGCCCCGCGTGGAAAGAGCCTCGCGTGCTGCTCGAGCAACGCGAGCGCCTCGCGAGGCTCGCCTCTCTGCGAGGCCGCGTGCGCCTCGCGGAGAAGCTCGGTCTCGCGCTCGATCGAGGCGGGATCGTGGGCCAATCG
>JBKDQC010000125.1:0-35756 GCA_046342295.1 Deltaproteobacteria bacterium
GATCGATGCGGGTGCCACGGGCTCGAATCGGCGGGAGGGAGGCTCTCGCCGATTCACTCGGCGAGAGGGAGGGGCTGCGGCCAGACCCTCCGGCAAGAAACGTCAGAGCATGAGTCAATCCAAGTGACTCATGCTCTGAGCACTCCGAAGCTGCCCAGCGAACCGCTCCTCTCGCCGAGCGTAGCGCGAAGCGGGCTGGGCCCCGCGCGGGAACACGCCTGGGCGCGTGGAGTGGGGGCGCGCTTCGCGGGGGAGGGGCCGCTCGGCCCCTCCGGGTCGCTCAATCCGCCGCGCCCGCGCGGGTGAAGATCTGCGAAACGTAGGGGCCCGCGCCTTGGGTCGCCCGCACGGTCAGCGTGAAGCGCTGCGTGGTCCCGACGCAGTGGCGCAGGGCGAGGAACGCGCCGCGGGTGGTCGTGTCGGACTCGATCTCTCGGCCGTCGCGCGAGAGCGTCGCGTCGAGGTCGCGCACACCCGCCCCGCCGGCGACGAGGATCGAGTAGCACTGTCCCCCGGCGAGCTCGAAGGTGTTCGTGCCCTCCTGACCCTCGCGACGGATGCGGCCCTGGTGGGGCTCGAAGTTCGCATCGAACTGAAAGCCCTCGGTCTCGAGGAGCGCCGTCATCTCCGAGAAGCGTACGTAGGTGAGGCCCTCGAGGCCGAAAGGACCCCGCGTTCCCCGTGGCCACCGGTACGCGCCGGCCAGGAAGTTGCCCTGGCCGTTCTGCATGGCGACGCGGAGGAGGTAGCGACCCGACTGGGTGGTGCACGCGCGCACCGTGGGGCGGCTGCCGTCGGCGTCGTCTCGATCCACGACCTGGCCGCTCGGATCGACGAGCGAAAGCGTCAGGCCGCGCACACCGCCGTCGCCGACCGCCAGGAGCGCGTAGCAGCGGTCGTCCTCGAGCTCGATGGGGAAGTCCTGCTGCGTGCCAGAGGCGAGCTGCCCGCCCTGCGATTGGCCGAGCGTCTCGTAGCCGCGCGCGCGCATGTCCGCGTCGAGCAGCGCGAAATTCTCGGACAGCCCACCGCCGACCGACTCGCTCAGCACCGGCGCCGGACCCGCCTCCGCCGTCTGCGTGGTCTGCACCGGACCGGCCGCGGGCGTCTGTGCATACGCGACCGTGAAGACAGGTCCGGTGCCCGAGGGCAGGCGCACCTGGAGTCGATACTGCGCCGTGTCGGTGGCGCAGAAGCGCACGAGCGCGTCGCGCCCGTCGCTCTCGTCGGCCTGGAGGGTGCGGCCCGTGCCGTCCACGAGCTGGAGGTCCGTGTCCGTCGTACCGGGGCCGCCGAGCGAGGCGAAGGCGTAGCACTGCGCGCGTTGGAGGGAGAGCTGGAACGCTCGCTCCTGGCGCTCGCCGAGCACGACACCGCTCGGATCTCCGACGCGGACGAAGCGCTCGCTCCCGAGGGTCTGGTCGAGCACGCCGAGTCGGTTGCGCGTGTCGCCATCGAGCGTCGCCACCTGCGCGGCGGTGGTCGCGGCCCCAAAGAAGGACGCGAGGTTCACGGGGCTGCGCCCGAGCGCGTGGTAGGGCGCGAAGAAGAATTCCCCTTCGCCGCGGGCGAGCTGCACGCGCACCACGAAGCGACCGCCCCGCGCCGCGCAGAACGACGACCAGGGGTGCTCGTCGGGGAGCACGTTGTGGCTCGCGTCCCGGCCGAGGGGATCGAGCACGAACATGTTCACATCGGTGCCCGGGGTTCCGAAGACCGTGAGGACGTAGCAATACCCGCGTCGCACATCGATCGGGAACGCCGCGATCGCTTGCGCGGGACCGAGCACCCCGCGTGTGGCGGGGCCGACGGGCTCGTAGCCTGCCTGCCGGAGCACTTGGTCGTACTGGTCGAGCTGCTCGCGCGGGGTGCCGTGCGCGACCGCACCCTGGGCGACCTCGACGCCCGCCGTCCGCTGGTCGGTCGGGCCGGTCGCGCCCGCCTCCGCCCCGCTCCGGACCACGTAGCGGCGGGGTCGGCAGCTCACGGTGAGGGCGAGCAGAGCGACGGAGACGAGCAAGGCCAAGCGAAAGGTTCTCATCACACACCCTCTTGGGTCAGGCCGCAGGGGGCCGTCGACGAACGCGCAACCGGGCCATCGAAGCATGGGGCCGAGGCAGCTCGCAACCCGGCGTCACGACGCGTGGCCCGCGTCACGGCAGGGCGCGCGGGCTCGATGGCGTTTCCCAAACAGAATCGCCGAGACAGTGGATCATCCGCGTCGAGGCGATTCCGTTTCGCGAGGCGGAGTTGGGTGGGGCTTTGCCGGGCGGGAGGCGGGTCACCGACATGAGGCAGGCTTGGACGCAACGTCCCCGACTTTGTTCGCTCTTCGAAGAAACCCGGGGCCCGGGAGGGCGATAGGGGTGCCCATGCACCTGCCGCGCGCGCTCGTCCTCGCATCGCTCCTGCCCTCGCTCCCGTGCGCTCCCGCGAGCGCCGATGCGCCGCCGCCGCCTCAGGACCTCGACACCGACCCCGAGCCGCCGCGCCCCACGATCGGGCTCGGCGCCGACGCCGGCGCGATGATCTTCGGCGACTACACCGTGCGCCTCGACGTCTTGCTCCTGCCAGCGCTGTCCGTCGGGGTGACTGCGGGCGCGAGCCGGCGAAGCGCGAGCGACGACGTGCTCGCCGAGCTCGCTCTGACCCTCTGGTGTTGGGGCCAGGGCCTCGAGGGTCCGTTCCTCACGGCGGTGGCGGGGATCGCCTGGGCCGGTCCTTGGACTCAGGAGCCCGACGCCACGCCTCGGCTCGGAGCCGAGGCGGGCTGGCAGTTCCGCTGGGATTCCCTCCTGATCGGCGTCGGCGGAGGCGTCCACGCGGCGTTTCGCGCCGACGGTGTCGTCGTGCCCGAAGTCCGCCTGCGCGGCGTGCTCGGCGTGCTTTTCTGAGCGGGATGCAGATCACACCGAGTCCGTCTTCGGCGACGGGTGTCACTCGCCCGTGAGCAGCGGCTCCGCCGCGTGGGGGGGCTCGACGCCGAGCAGGTGCGCGAGGGTCGCGGCGACGCGCGACTGAGCGACGGGCGCACGGACAACTCCGTGCGAGACACCGGGGCCGCGCACGAGGACGGGCACGTCACGATCGTAGAGGAACGGCGAGCCGTGACCGGTGCCCGTCGCGTCCGCGGTGTCGTCGGCGATCGAGCCCTCGCTCGGGAGCACGTACACGTCACCGCTCGCCTCCGGATCGATCGCGCGCTCGAGGAGGCGGAGGTTCTCGTCCTCGCTGTCGCGCAGCGAGGGCGCCTCGAGGCGGTCGACGACGAAGCCGATGCCCGGTCGCGCGAGGAGATACGAGCGGATCGCGTCGACGGCGCGGGCGCGCGCGGTGGGATCGCCCGTCACCGGCTCCGGCAGGTAGATCCACGGCACCACCCAGGCCGCGACCCATCCCTGCCCCTCGGGGGTGTCGGTGCGCGGGCCGAGCGTGCGGTCGAGGTGCGCCCGAAGAAGAGGCAGCTCGGCGGCGCTCGACCAGCGCCGCGCGCTCGAGGGCAGCGCGTGCTCGGCCGCGCGCTCGGGCAGCGGCGCGACGCCGTGGTCGGCGGTGAGCACGACGGCGATCTCGGTGCGCTCCGCGAGCGACGCGAGGAACCGGCCGACCATGGCGTCGACCCGCACGAGCTCGTCGCGGGCCTCCCACGACTCGGGCCCGAAGCCGTGACCGACGAAGTCGGTGCCACCGATCGAGATCGCGAGGAAGTCGGGCTGCTCGTCGGCGCCGAGCGCCTCCTCACGCACCGCACGCTCCGCGAGCGCGAGAAGCATCTCGCTCGCGCTCGGCAAGCAGAGGAACGCATCGATCTCTTCGAGGCCCGTCGGGTCGTGGGGGAAGCTCGCGCCGAAGCCGTAGGCACCCTCGCCCGGCTGCTCGTCGGGGCCGAGCTCCGGGTAGGGGCGCAGGGGCTCCCAGACGCGCCGGTAGCTCTGCCACGGGTGCTCCTCGCGGAAGGCGAGCACCCAGGCCGGCAGCTCCGCGCGGAGCTCGCTCGAGGTCGTGAAGCCACCGGCGAGCGCGTCGAACCACAGCGAGAGGCTCGGGTGGTGGCCTCCCATCGGCAGCGCGCTCCGATCCTTCATGCCGAGCGCGACGATCCGCGCGCGGCCCTCGCTCGCGGAGAAGAGGCGATCGGCCACCGTCTCGGCGCGCATCACGCCGAGGCCCGCGAAGCCGTCCGCGCGGCCCACGATCGGATGCACGCCGTCGTCGAACGAGGAGATGCGCGCGCCCCGCGCCCGGCTCCAGACGCGGTTGGAGGTCACGCCGCTGTCGCGCGGGCCGAGGCCCGAGACGATCGCGGTGTGGCCCGGGGCGGTGTAGGTCCCCGCGTACTCGTAGCGCGCGCGCTCGACGTGGAGACCCGCGCCCGAGATCCAGCGGACCGCCCCCTCGGGGTCGAGGTGCGGCGCATGCTCGGCGAGGACCCAGCTCCCGATCTGATCGTAGACGACCAGCACGACGAGGCGCGGGCGCGCGGCGCCGGGCCGCGCGGAGAGACGCGCCGGGGACGGTGCGGATCCGCCGCACGACCCGGCGAGGGTTGCGGCCGAGAGCCAGAGCGCCCACCGGAGGGCGATGCGTGCGAAGGCCGAGCGTCGATGTCGCATGGAGGCGGGGACTTACCACCGCGTCCGGCCCAGGTCGTGTCGGTCGGGTGAACGTGCGAGCGCGTCCCGTCACCTTGACGGGCCCGGGGCAGAAAGATATCAACGCATCTCGATACGAAGATATCCATGGATCTGGCTGGTACCCTCGAGCTTCTCACGCTCCTCGGCGACGAGACCCGGATGCGACTCTGCATGCTGCTCGCCGAGCGGGAGCTCAACGTCGGCGACCTCGTGCGCGCCACGGGCCTGGCGCAGTCCGGCGTCTCGACCCACCTCGGTCGCCTCCGCGAGGCGGGCGTCGTGCGCGACCGAAGAGACGGGCGCGAGTGCTTCTACGCCCTCGCCGAGGGCGCGCTCCCGGACGCGGTCGCCCAGCTCCTCGCGGAGGTGCGCGCCTCGAACGACGCCACGATCCTCGGAGATCGCGAGCGCCTGCGCGATCTCGACCTCGAGCGACGCGGCGGCCGCGACGCCTACTCGCCCGGCCGCACGTGGCAGTCGCTCGCCACCGGGATCGCGGCGCTGCTCGAGCTCGGCGACGTGCTCGACGTGGGCTCCGGAGACGCCTCGGCCTCGGCCATGATCGCGCCTTATTGCCGATCGCTCACGTGCATCGACAAGAGCGCGCGCGCCGTCGATGCCGCACGCGCTCGCTTCGCCGGAGAGGCGCACGTCCGCGTACGCGCCGCCGACGCCGAGGCGCTCCCCTTCGAGCCCGCCTCCTTCGACAGCGTCCTCGTCTTGCACACGCTCACCTACACCGAGCACCCCGAGCGCGCGCTGTCGGAGGCGGCGCGCGTGCTCCGGCCTGGCGGACGGATCGTGGTGCTCTGCCTCGACGCGCATCGCCACCAAGAGATCACCGGGCGCTATGGAGAGCTCCACCCGGGCTTCTCTCCGCGCCGCGTGCGCGGGATGCTCGAGGAGGCGGCGCTCGGCGTGCGTCGCTGCGAGGTCGCGAGCCGAGAGCACCGAAAGCCCCACCTCGAGGTCGTGCTCGCGATCGGCGAGAAGCCCGGGGGCCGCAGCGACACCAGCCCGTCGGACACGAGAAAGACCCCTGCGCCGAGCGCGCGCCCCAGCGCCTCGGCCTCCAAGAGCGCCGTCAGCCCACCCAACCCAGGAAAGAAGTCGCGCCCATGAATCAGCAGCACCCCCTCCGCAAGCTCATGAAGGAGCGCATCGTCATCATCGACGGCGCGATGGGAACGACGATCCGCACCTACGGGATGAAAGAGGCCGACATCCGCGGCACCCGCTTCGCGGACAGCAAGAAGGATCTGCTCAACAACGGCGACCTCTTCTCGCTCACGCAGCCCGACATGATCTGCGACATCCACCGGCGCTTCCTCGAAGCCGGCGCAGACATCATCGAGACCAACACCTTCGGCGCCACGAGCATCACGCAGAGCGAGTTCTTCGTGGACGACCCGCGCGAGCACGGCGGGCGCAAGGACGCCGCGTTCTACCAACGCATCCTCGAGGATCGATTCCTCAACGACCTCGCGTGGGAGATCAACTACGAGAGCGCGCGGCAATGCCGCACGTGGGCCGACCGCGTCGCCAACCGGGACGGCAAGCCGCGCTTCGTGGCGGGCGCGATCGGGCCGCTGACGGTGTCTCTGTCGAGCTCACCGGACGCCGACGACCCCGGCTTCCGGGTCGTCACCTTCGACCAGGTCAAGCAGGCCTACGCGCACGAGGTCCGCGCGCTCATCGCGGGCGGCGTCGATACGCTCCTCGTCGAGACGATCTTCGACTCCCTCAACGCCAAGGCAGCGCTCGTCGCGATCCAGGAGGTCTTCGAGGCCGACGGCAAACGCCTGCCCGTGATGGTCTCGGCGGCCGTCGGCCGCGGCGGCGAGACGATGATCTCCGCCCAGACGATCGAGGCCTACTGGAACGCCGTCGAGCACGTGAAGCCGCTCTCGGTCGGTCTCAACTGCTCGCTCGGGCCCGACCTGATGCACCCCTTTCTCGACGAGCTCGCCTCGAAGGCCAGTACGGCGATCTCCGCCTACCCGAACGCGGGCCTTCCCAACCCGCTCTCGCCGACGGGCTTCGACCTCGAGCCCGGCGACATGGGGCGCTACCTCGGAGGCTACGCGGCCGAGCACATGATCAACATCGCCGGCGGCTGCTGCGGCAACACGCCCGAGCACATCGCCGCGATCGCCAAAGCGCTCGAAGGCGTCGCGCCCCGCCCCATCCCCGACGATGCGCCTCCGGCCGGCGGAGGCGCGGTGCCCGAGATCCGGACGCGCCCGATGCGCCTCTCCGGATCGCAGCCGTTCACGCAGCAGCCGGGGATCTTCATGATGATCGGCGAGCGCACGAACGTCGCGGGCTCGCCGAAATTCGCCAAGCTCGTCAAGGAGGGCAAGTACGAAGAGGCCGTCGCGATCGCGCGGCAGCAGGTCGAGAGCGGCGCGAACGTGATCGACATCTGCATGGACGAGGGGATGATCGACGGCGTCGCGGCGATGACGCGATTCCTTCTCCTGCTCGCGAGCGAGCCGGAGGTGGCCAAGGTCCCCTTCATGATCGACTCCTCCAAGTGGGAGGTGATCGAGGCGGGGCTCAAATGCCTGCAGGGCAAGGGCATCGTGAACTCGATCTCCCTCAAGGAGGGCGAGGCCGTGTTCCGCGAGCGCGCGCGCCACATCCGCGCTTACGGCGCGGCCGTCGTGGTGATGGCCTTCGACGAGGCCGGACAGGCCGCGAGCTACGCCGACAAGATCCGAATCTGCAAGCGCGCCTACGACATCCTCGTCGGAGAGGTGGGCTTTCCGCCGGAGGACATCGTCTTCGACCCGAACGTCCTGACGGTCGCGACCGGCATGGCCGAGCACGACAACTACGCGGTCGACTTCATCGAGGCCACGCGCTGGATCAAGGCCAACCTCCCACACGCCAAGGTCAGCGGGGGGATCTCGAACATCTCGTTCAGCTTCCGCGGCAACAACAAAGTCCGCGAGGCGATGCACTCGGCGTTTCTGTTCCACGCGATCGGCGCGGGCCTCGACATGGGCATCGTCAACGCGGGCATGCTCGAGGTCTACGAGGAGATCGAGCCGGAGCTGCTCACGCTGGTCGAGGACGTGCTGCTCAACCGCCGCGCCGACGCGACGGAGCGGCTCGTCGAGCACGGCGAGCAGATCAAGCTGCGGGCCGCCGCCGAGGGCGGGGTGACCGAGAAGAAGGCCGAGGAGTGGCGCAACGGCGCGGTCGAGGAGCGCCTCGCGCACGCGCTCGTGAAGGGCATCGACACCTTCATCGACACCGACACCGAGGAGGCGCGCGCCAAGCTCGGGCGGCCGCTCGCGGTGATCGAGGGACCCCTCATGGACGGCATGAGCGTGGTGGGCGACCTCTTCGGCGCCGGCAAGATGTTCCTGCCGCAGGTCGTGAAGTCGGCCCGCGTCATGAAGAAGGCGGTCGCGTACCTCACGCCCTTCATGGAGGCCGAGAAGGCCGCGCTCGCCGCCTCGGGCCAGACCGTCAAGACGCAGGGCAAGGTCGTGCTCGCGACCGTCAAGGGCGACGTGCACGACATCGGCAAGAACATCGTGGGCGTCGTGCTCGCCTGCAACAACTACGAGGTCTTCGATCTCGGCGTGATGGTGCCGTGCGAGAAGATCCTCGAGCGCGCGCGAGGTGAAAGCCGACATCATCGGCCTGAGCGGGCTCATCACGCCCTCGCTCGACGAGATGGTCCACGTCGCGCGCGAGATGGAGCGGCAGGGACTCAAGTTGCCGCTCCTCATCGGCGGCGCCACGACGAGCCGCGCGCACACGGCCGTGAAGATCGCGCCGCACTACAGCGAGCCGGTCATCCACGTCCTCGACGCGAGCCGCGCGGTGCCCGTGACCACGAGCCTGCTCAGCGAGACGGGCAAGGCGACCTTCGTCGCCGACCACCGCGCCGACTACGAGCGCCTGCGCGCGCTCCACGGTGCGCCGCGGCACACGCTCGTGTCGCTCGAGGAGGCGCGCGCGCGCCGGCCGGACATCACCTGGCGCGAGGCGGACCTGCCGCAGCCGAGCGCGCCCGGCTTGCACGTCGTGGACGACGTCTCGCTCGAGACGCTGCGCGGTTACATCGACTGGACGCCGTTCTTTCACACCTGGGAGCTCACGGGCGTCTATCCGCGCATCTTCGAGCACGAGACGTACGGCGAGCAGGCGCGCGCGCTCTTCGCCGACGGAAACGCGATGCTCGACCGGATCCTCTCCGAAGGGCGCATCCGGGCTCGCGGCGTCTGGGGCCTCTTCCCTGCCAATTCGGTGGGCGATGACGTGCAGCTCTACCGCGACGCCTCGCGGGTCGAGGTGCTCGAGACCTTCCATTTCCTGCGGCAGCAGAAGGACGACCACGCCTGCCGCTCGCTCGCGGACTTCGTCGCGCCGAGATCGTCGGGCTTGGCCGACCACCTCGGGGCGTTCGCCGTCACGGCGGGCCTGGGCGTGGCCGAGCTCTGCGCGGAGCTACGCGCCGAGCACGACGACTACGGCGCGATCATGGTGGAGGCGCTCGCAGACCGTCTGGCCGAGGCCTTCGCCGAGTATCTCCACGAGCGGGCCCGACGCGTCTGGGGCTACGGAGAGGCCGAGCGCCTCGAGCCCGCCGAGCTCTTCCAGGAGAAGTACCGCGGCATCCGACCGGCGGCGGGCTACCCCGCGTGTCCGGACCACACCGAGAAGGGGCCGCTCTGGGAGCTGCTCGGGGTCGAGAAGAGCACGGGCATGAAGCTGACCGAGTCCTTCGCGATGTGGCCGGGCGCGAGCGTGAGCGGCCTCTACTTCGCACACCCGGAGGCCCGCTACTTCACCCTCGGCAAGATCGACCGCGACCAGGTCGAGGACTACGCGGCGCGCAAGAAGATGACCGTCGCGCAGGTCGAGCGCTGGCTCGGCCCGAACCTGGGCTATTGAGCTGGGCGCAGCTCAGCCGAGATCCGCCGGTGCGCGCGTCCGGCGCGCCCGCCCGCAAGCGGGAGGGGGATCTCGTGCTGGGCCGGCGCGGTGTGATCTGCACCCCATAGAGTTTGGGGCCGAGCGGGGCCCCGCTCGGATCCACGTGGCGAGGCTGGCGGTCCTGGACCTCGACGCGCTACACCGGGACGGCCCGTCTGGCGGGCGCTTGCGAACCACGAGAGGAGCCTGCGCATGGGTTGGAACGAGCTCGTCGAGCACCTGCGGGAGATCGAGATCCTCGAAGGAGTCGGAGCCACGCTCGGCTGGGACGAGCAGACCTACATGCCTCGGAAGGCCGCCCCGCTCCGCGGCGCGCAGATGGCGCTCCTCTCGCGCCTCTCGCACGAGCGGCGCACCGACCCGAGGATCGGCAGGTGGCTCGAGGGCCTCGACACGAGCGATCCGATTCAGCGCGCCTGCGCGCGAAACCTCGGCCGCGTGTTCCGGCGCGAGCAGCGGGTCCCGCCCGAGCTCGTCGACAAGCTCGCCCGAGCGCGGAGCGAAGGCTTCTCGGCCTGGATCGCGGCCAAGGGCGCGAGCGACTGGGAGCGCTTCCTGCCGGCGCTCCGGACCCTCAAGGAGCTGACCCTCGAGCGCGCGCACCGGATCGACCCGGGGCGGCACCCTTACGAGGTCCTGCTCGAGGAGTACGACCCGGGCACGACCGTCGCCGGCCTGCGCGCGATGTTCGCTCGCCTCCGCGACGGGCTCGTGCCGCTGATCGAGGCGATCGCGGCGCGACCCCAGCTGCCCGCGCTCGATGACGCCGTCGCGCTCGAGGCGCAGTGGAAGCTCTCGACGGCGGTGGCCGCCGCGCTCGGCTTCGACTTCGAGGGCGGTCGCCTCGATCGCTCCGAGCACCCGTTCTCGACGGGCCAGGGCGAGGGCGACGTGCGGATCACCGCGCACCTCAAGGAGCGCGACCTCCTCGGCGGCCTCGGCGGAACGATCCACGAGACCGGCCACGCGCTCTACGAGCAGGGTCTGCCCTACGAGCTCGCGGGGACCACGGTGCGCGAAGCCGCGAGCTACGGCCTCCACGAGTCGCAGTCGCGCTTCTGGGAGAACTACATCGGCCGCTCGCGACCCTTCGCGGTGTTCCTCGCGGGGGCCGCGCGAGACGTGCTCGGCGCCGCGTGCCCGGCGCGTCTCGCAGACCCAGAGGCGGTGTTTCGCGCGCAGAATCGGGTCGAGCGGAGCCTCATCCGCACGCAGGCCGACGAGGTCACCTACACCCTGCACGTCATCGTGCGCTTCGAGATCGAGCTCGCGATCTTCGAGGGCACCCTCGCGCTCGAGGACGTCCCCGCCGCGTGGAACGCGAAGTACCAGAGCTACCTGGGCGTCCGCCCACCTGACACCGCGCGGGGAGCGCTGCAGGACGTGCACTGGGGCTCCGGGGCCTTCGGCTACTTCCCCAGCTACACGCTCGGCAATCTCTACGCGGCGAGCCTCGGAAAGACCATGGAGCGCGAGATCCCCTCGCTCTGGGCCGACGCCGAGCGCGGCGACTTCTCACGGCCCCTCGCGTGGTTGCGCGAGCGCGTGCACAAGCCGGGGCATCTCCTCGAGACACCGGAGATCATCCGCGCGGCGGTCGGTGAACGCGACCACGCCGAGGATCTCCTCGCGTACCTCTGGGAGCGTGTCGGGGCGCTCTACGGTGTGAGCCGCCCGCAGTGATTCCTCGGACTCCGCGCCGCGTCGCTCCTCGCACCCGGCGCGTCACTGCCCGAGGCGCTCGTGCGCCTGACGGTTGTCGGGGTCGAGCTCGAGCGCTTCGCGCCAAGCGGTTGCCGCGCCTGCGGTGTCTCCGGAGTCGCGGCGCGCATCGCCGAGCAGGACGCGGAACTCGGCGCGCCCACGGCGCCGGCGAACGGCCGCCTCGAGCAGCGGAATCGCCAAGGCGGGTTCGTGGCGACGCAGGTGGATCTCGGCAAGCCCGACCATCGCGTGGTGCTCGCGGGGATCGAGCGCGAGCGCCTGGCGGTAGAGGCGCTCGCGGGTCGCGTCGTCGCGCGCCTCGGCTGCCTGGCGGATGAGCGCCGGCGCGTCCGCACCGCCGGCGCCCTCGACCGTGACGGCCGAGGTGGGCGGCTCCGGCGCGGGCTCCAGCACCTCCGGGGTAGGCGGCGCCGGCGCCTCTGACGTGCGCGGCTCCGGTGCCTCCGGCGTGGGCGGTGCCTCCGGCGGGCGCGGCTCCGGCGTGGGCGGTGCCTCCAGCGTGGGCGGCTCCAGCGTGGGCGGCTCCGGCGTGGGCGGCTCCGGCGCCTCCGATGGGACCGCCGGGTCGCTGGGCGGCGGCGCGGCGGCAGGCGGCTCGCCGAGAAGCCCGACATGACGCGTCCCGAGCAGCGCGCCGACCGCCGCGAGCGAGAGCGCGGCTGCTGCCACAGCGGCGTATCCGCCGAGACGGACGACAGACCGACGGGGTCCGCTCGGTCGGCCTTCGAGTGGCGACACCGAAGGGCCCGCCGCGGGGCTCGGTCCAGCGGACGCCGGACCAGCCAGCGCTCCCGGACCGACCGGCTCGGGCGGCACGCTGAACGGGGCGAAGGGAATCTCGGGGTCGGCGATGTCGGAGCTCGCCTCCGGACGGGACGCATCGCGGGTCGGCCCGAGCCGACCGAGCGTCGCGAGCACGTCGTGGATGGCGGCCTCGGGCACGGGTGGCGGCGCTTCCGGGGCGGGCTTGGGCGCGGCCGCAGGCAGATCCGGGTCGCGGAACAGAGCGGCCGGCGGGCCGAGGTCACGCGTGGTGCGCGCCATCTCGATCGCGGTCGCGTCCTCGGAGAAGAGCGCCGCAGGTGCGGCAGGGGTCCTGGCGGGGAGCTCCTCGGCCGAGCGCGCGCGCGCGGCGTTCGCTTCCAGCGTGGGCTTGGGCGCAGCGACGGCACCGAATGTGAGCGTGCGTTGCTGCGAAGGCTTGCGGCCCGCGACCGGGGTCGCCGCAAGCGGTACGCGCGCGACGGGCGCCGCGCGGAGCTCCTTCGCCGCCGGGATCCCGAGCTCCCGCTCCCCGGGACGCTTCAGCTCGCCGGGCCGCGCGGTCTCGGCGCTGTCGATGCCGCGCAGCTCCGCGGCCGCGAGCGCGCTGCGCGGCGGGCTCGTCGGAGAGGACGCCGAGAAGGCGCTCATCGGCGCCTCGAGCGCAGGCCTGGGAACCGGCGCGACGATGGAGTCCTTGACCGCGCTCGCGATCCCCATCGGCAGCGACGTCCGCGCGAGCACCGGAGGAATGGAGGGGACCTCGCGGACCGCCGTCGGCTCGTCCTTCGTGTCGTTCGTGTCGGTCCAGCGGAGGTCGCGGGCAGCGACCCGGCCAGCCTGGGGCTCGGCGAGCGTCTGGGTGCCGAGGGTGCGGTAGGGCCCGGAGCGGTCGCTCCGGCGGAACGGCTCGAGCTCGGCCGAGTCGCTGGAGGCCCCGGACGCCGGGCCCGTCGCAGGGGGGACGGATCGCGGCACGGGCGACTCTTCGCGGTCGGCGAGCGTCAGGGCCTGCTCGACCGGGACCATCAGGTTCGCCGTGACGGCGTGGCTGCGCTGCTCCACGCGGGCGCGTCCTGTCTCGAGCGCCAGGAGCCCCGCGAGCGCACGCACTCCCTCGAGGCGCTCTCCCCGCGCCGTCGTGCCGGTCGCGCCCACGAGCAGACCCTCGGCGACATCGAGCTCGAGGAGCGCCCGGCTGCTGCGCACCGAGACGTGGAATGGGCCAGACAGCGCGGAGAGCGCGCGCAAGAGCCGGCTCGGGCCGGTGGCCTCGAGGCGCGTCTCGAACGCGGGCTCCTTCTCCGCGCGCTCTCGGAGGACACGGTCGGGGACGACCAGTGGCTCGATCTGTTCGGCGAGCCGGCCGATGTCGGGCGCCCCCTCGGGGCTCGGCCAGAGCTCGGCCCAGGGCACGACGAGCAGCGAGGCCCAGCGCAGACGGTGGTCGTGCCGGATGCGCCGGATCACCTCGAACCCAGGGCCCTCGATGCCCTGCGTGTCGACCAGCACCACGTCGGGGTCGAGCGCGCGCGCCCGCTCGATCCCTGCGCCGCCGGCATCTGCCACGACGACGATGGCCTTGCGCGCGCGGAGGGCCTGCGCGAGCGCGTCCGCGCGCGGCGCGTCGCCGTCCACCACGAGCACGCGCAAGCCCTCGAAGATCCGGACATCGACGCGGCTCTCGCCCTCACCGTCGAGCAGCGCCACCGCGCCGCCCGGGCCCTGGTGGAGCTCGTAGGCAAGCGGCTCGGCCCGCGAGACGAGCGGCGCGAGCTTGCGGACGAACTCCTCGACGGCCGCCGCGACGGGGCGCCCTGCGCCGAGCACGATGCGGAGCGGCTGACCCTCCGGGACACGCTTCTGCCCGACCGAGAGGATGCCGTTGCGGAGCTCGCGACCGACGAGCGACACGAGGTCGTCGAGCGTGGCTTCCCCGAGCTCGTCCGGTCGGCGCGAGCGGGACAGCTCGCGCACGACGTCGGAGATGCGCGTCGCGATGGCGTCCGCGCTGGCGACGCGCGGAATGACGGCCACGGCACCGTGACGGAACGCGCGTACCCGCGCATCCACCGCCTCGGGCGAACCGAGCACCGCGACCGGCACCGATCCAGTGACGGCATCGCCCGCGAGGAGCTCCAGCGTGGCGCGGCCACCCTCGCTGGCCGCATCGCCGAGGAGAACGATCAGGTCGGGGGCCGTCGCCTTCACCGCCTCTAGCAGCCTCGCGCCGGCTCGATCGGGCGCGGGCGCCTCAGGGCGCGCCGGCTCGGCGCTGGGCTCCTCGACGATGAGGCCGTGCCGGTCGAGCGCGACGCGCAGCGCGGCATGGAGCGGCTCGCCGCGCCCGATGAGCAGCACCGTCGGTCGGATCTCGGCCGCCGTGGACACCCGATCGATGGTCGCTGATCCAGGGCCGCGACGACAAGGAAGTCGGGGATACGGGGAGCAACGTTGACCGGCGAGCGCGCGCCGTGTTGCGATGCTCGATTGGCCCGAACGACCCACCGGCGGCGCACACCACGCGGAGGCCCGATGTTGACTCCCGCCCTCTCCCGAGAAGACTCGCTCGCGCGCACGCTGGGGTGGCTCGCCGCAACCGCGCTGCTCCTCGTGGGCTCGAGCGCGGAGGCGCAGGTGCGACCCCGCATCCTCATCGCGTTCGACACCTCGGGCTCGATGGCCCTCGACTTCGGGGGAATCGCCACCTTCGGCGACGGAGTGACGACGGGCTGCGCTGCGACAGCCGGGGCCGGCCTCTGCGGGGCCAATTGCACCGCGGGCCTCGACACCAACTGCGACGGTCAGACGAACGACAGCCGGATCTTCATCGCGAAGAATGCGGTCGCCGACATCGTGCGCGCGTACGGCGAGGTGGACTGGGCCCTCTCGCGGTTCATGCAGAACCAGGGCCCGAACCTCTCCTGCCTCGCCACCCAGACCTACGAGTGCAACGCGGCCGGGCCGTACCTGACGTCCTACGGCAACCCGCTGTGCAACAGCGGCGCGATCTGCTTCTGGAACTGGGAGGCCCTGGTGCCAGCCGCTTGCCGACCGGGCACCGACGGGCGACGGCGCATCCGCACGCGCGCGGCCGGCGACCCGACCGTCTGCACCAACTACCAGGGCACGTGCGGACTCGGGACCGGCCGTGCCGGCGATCTGCTCGTCGGCTTTCCCGACCTCGGCCCGTGGGCAGGCCGTGACAACACCTACGGGATCCTGCGGTGGCTCGACGGAGTCGAGACCAACTTCATCAACACCACGACCGCCGGCAATTTCTGCGACACCACGAGCACCGGGGACTGCGAGCTGCGACCCGAGGGCGCGACGCCGCTCGCCGGCATCCTCACGAGCGCCAACGACTACCTCGACCCGGTCCGCGATGCAGACGGCGCCAGAAGCTGCCGGCCCTACTCGGTCATCCTGATCACCGACGGTGTCGAGTCCTGCGGAGGCACACCCAACGCGGCCGCTGCGACGCTGCTCGCGCACGGGATCGACACGTACGTGGTCGGCCTCGCGATCGACGACGGCTCGCGCGCGCTCCTCAACGGCATCGCCACCGCCGGCGGGACGGACGCGGGCGCCGCGGGAGGGGATACGGCCTACTTCGCCAACGACCGCGTCGCGCTCTCGGCGGGCTTGTCGGAGATCGTGCGGCGCAGCCTCCGCTTCGAGACGTGCAACAACCTCGACGACGACTGCGACACGCTCGTCGACGAGGGGGTACGCAACGCCTGCAACACCTGCGGCGCCGTGCCGACCGAGACGTGCAACGGCGCCGACGACGACTGCGATGGCACCATCGACGACGGCGTCGCGAACGCGTGCGGCACCTGCGGAGTCCTCGCCGAGACGTGCAATGGACGAGACGACAACTGCAACGGCGCGATCGACGAGGGCGGCGTGTGCTCGTGCCCTGCGCCCACACCGGAGATCTGCGACAACCTCGACAACGATTGCGACAGCCGCGTCGACGAGGGCCCCCTCACGCGGCCATGCGGCGTCGAGACGGGCGAGTGCTCGGTCGGCATCGAGACGTGCTCGGCAGGCACCTTCCGGGGCTGCTCCGGGGTCGGGCCGGTGCCCGAGACCTGCGACAACCGCGACAACGACTGCGACGGCGTGATCGACGGGATCACGCGCGCGTGCGGCTCGAGCCGCGGCGCCTGCCGCCCGGGCGTCGAGACCTGCCGCGCGGGCGCGTGGGACATGAGGTGCATCGGAGCCGTCGGCCCGAGCGCCGAGCTCTGCGACCGCATCGACAACGACTGCGATGACACCGTCGACGAAGGCAACCCCGGCGGAGGCGCGACCTGCGGCAGCGCCGCGGGGATCTGCCGGCCAGGGACGATCCAGTGCGTGATGGGCGGCCTGGCCTGCGTCGGCGGCGCGAGCCCCGGCACCGAGACCTGCAACGCGCTCGATGACGACTGCGATGGCCGGACCGACGAGGGCATCGCGACCATGGGACCGTGCGGAGAAGACGTCGGTACGTGCCGCCCCGGCGTGATCGCTTGTGTCGGAGGGAGCTTCGCGTGCACGGGCGCGACGGGCCCGGCGGCCGAGAGCTGCAACGGCCTCGACGACGACTGCGACGGTCGCATCGACGAGGGCAGCCCCGGCGCGGGCCTGCCGTGCGGCAGCGACGAGGGCGAGTGCATGGCCGGCCGCAGCGCATGCGTCGCCGGAATGCTCACCTGCACCGGCGAGGTCGGGCCGGTCGCGGAGCGATGCAACGCGCTCGACGACGACTGCGACACCCAGATCGACGAGGACCTCGGGATCGGCGAGGCATGCGGGACCGACGTCGGCGAGTGCGTGCCCGGCTTCAACGAGTGCATGGGCGGAATGGTCGTGTGCCGCGGGGCGCTCGGACCGGCGGAGGAGATCTGCAACGGCCTCGACGACGACTGCGACGGCGCGGTCGACGACGGCCTCGCGCTCGGAGAGGCCTGCGGCGTGGACGAAGGCGTCTGCATGTTCGGCCGGACGATGTGCGTCGATGGACGTCCGGTGTGCGTCGGCGGCGTCGAGGGCAGCCCGGAGATCTGCGACTGCAGCGACAACGACTGCGATGGCGCGACGGACGAGCCGCCCGAGATGGGCTCGCTCTGCCCAGGCACGAGCGCGTGCATCGAGTGCCAGTGCGCGCCGCCATGCATGGAGGGCGAGTTCGGAGACGAGTGCGCGACGGGCCGTGCGCCGGTGCGAAGCGGCGGCTCTTGCTACTGCGTCGCGGCGGCGTGTGATGCGGCCGCTTGCGCAGCGACGAGCCTCGAGCGCGACGGGGAAGTGCGTTGCGCGCCCGACGCCGCGGGGGTCACGGGCTGCGTCTGTCGGGGGACCGAGTGCACGTTCGCGTGCGACGGCGTCGTCTGCACCGACGGTACCGTATGCGACCCGCGCGATCCGATGGGCCGCTGCGTCGAAGACAGCTGCCGGGCTCTGGGCTGCCCTTCGGGCGAGGTCTGCGACTTCTCGACGGGCGCCTGCGCCGCCGACCCGTGTGCGCTCGCCGCCTGCGACCCCGGCGAGGCCTGCCGTGGCGGCGTGTGCGAGCCAAGCTGCGCGCGCGTGCGCTGCGAGGACGGCGAACGCTGCGCGCGCGGTCTCTGCGAGGCGGACCTGTGCGCTGACACGCGCTGCGCGGCGTCGGATGTCTGCGACCCGGCGAGCGGCGACTGCGTCGCGGCGATGTGCGCGGGTGTGTCGTGCGGACCGGGGACGGGCTGCGATCCGCTCACGGGCGCGTGCGAGCCCGACCCGTGCTTGGGCCTGACCTGCCCGGCGGGCCAGCGCTGCGCAGGGGGAGAGTGCGCGCTCGAAGGTCCGCCGGACGCTGGCGCGTCCGACCCGGACGCAGGCATCGACGCGGGCCGCGACGAGCGCGACCCCTTCCGACGAGGCCTCGCCGCCGGCGGCGGCGGCTGCCTCTGCGGAGCCGGCGCGGGGGCGGGCCGGAGCGGGCCGGGCGCGTGGTGGCTCCTGGCCCTCGGCGGGCTCGGGGTGCTCGCGCGCCGCCGCGCGAGGGGCGCGCGGGCGCGGCGTGGCGCGGCGGCTCTGGCGCTGCTCGGCCTCGGCAGCCTTGGCGCGTCCGGCTGCGGGATCGACCCGTTCTGCTTCGACTGCGTCGATCCTTCGATCGACGCAGGCCCGAACCGCGACGCGGACCTGCACGACGCGTGGAACGTTCGCTACGACACGAACCTGCCGAGCGACACGGGCCCCGATGCCTTCGCGCCCGACGGCTGCACGCCTGGCGCGGACGAGCGCTGCAACGGGCGCGACGACGACTGCGACACCCGCATCGACGAGGGCATCGAGACGGCCACGGACGAGGACAACTGCGGCGCCTGCGGCGTCCCGTGCGCCCCGCCCGGTGCCTTCGGCGAATGCGTCGCAGGTGCGTGCACGATCCGAGAGTGCGACCTCGGTCGCTTCGACCGGAACATGGACCCGAGCGACGGCTGCGAGGCGCGCTGCCTGCCGACCGCGACCGACGACTCGCTCTGCGACCTGCGCGACAACGACTGCGACTTCTCGGTCGACGAGGACGTCGCCCTCGACACCGACCCCACGAATTGCGGGCGATGCGGCCGCACGTGCCGCTTCATCCACGCCAGCGCGGGCTGCGCCGCCGGTGCATGCAGGCTCGAGGCTTGCGAGGTGGACTACCACGACGTCGACGGCGTGCCCGACAACGGCTGCGAGTACGCGTGCACACCCGCCGCGACCGCCACCGAATCGTGCAACGGCCGTGACGACGACTGCGACGGGCGCATCGACGAGGGCAACCCGGACGGTGGGGGTCGCTGCGGCATCGATACCGGCGAGTGCGCGTTCGGGACCGAGGTCTGCGTGGCGGGCCGCCTCACCTGCACCGGCGGCACGAGCTCGACCGCGGAGCTCTGCAACGGCCGCGACGACGACTGCGACGGCGGGAACGACGACGGAAATCCGGAGGCAGGTCGCGTCTGCGGCAGCGGCGTCGGCGCCTGTACCACGGGCGTGCAGTCGTGCCGCATGGGGGTGCTCGTGTGCGAGGGCGGCACGGCGCCACGCCTCGAGGCCTGCAACGGGCTCGACGACGACTGCGACGACGCGACCGACGAGGGCAATCCGGGCGGCGGCGCGAGCTGCGGGATCGACACGGGTGAGTGCGCGTTCGGTACGACGACGTGCGCGGGCGGTACGCTCGCGTGCACAGGCGGCACGGGGCCCACGCTCGAGATCTGTAACGGCCGCGACGACAACTGCGACGGCGCCGACGACGAGACCTTCTCGCTCGCGACGGATCTCAACAATTGCGGCCTCTGCGGGCGCATCTGCAGCTACGCCAACGCCTACCCGGTCTGCGCGGGCGGCGGCTGCAGGTTGGCCGCGTGCATGCCCGGCTTCGTCGACGCAGATGGCCTGACAGCCAACGGATGCGAGTACGCGTGCTCGATCCGCGGCGGCGAGGTCTGCAACGGCTTCGACGACGACTGCGACCGCGGCGTCGACGAGGGGCTCACGCCACCCAGCAATTTCTGTAACCCCAACGGCGTCTGCGCCGGCACCACGGCCTCCTGCAGCGGCGCGATGGGCTGGACCTGCACGTACGGCTCGATGCACTACCAGCCGAGCGAGACGCGCTGCGACGGCCGGGACAACGACTGCGACGGCGCGATCGACGAGCCTTTCGCGCCGCTCATCAGCCCGACGACGGGCATGGGCACGAGCTGCTCGGTGGGCACCGGCGCGTGCCGACGCACCGGCACGAATCTCTGCACGAGCCTGAGCACCGCCGGCTGCAGCGTGACGACACCGGGCACCCCGAGCGCGGAGCTCTGCAACAACATCGATGACGACTGCGACGGCGCGATCGACAACGGCATCCTGCCGAGCGCGATCCCGACCGTGACGATCCCGCGCACCGGCGGCGGTACGGTCCGCGTGATGGCGTACGAGGCCTCACGACCGGACGCGACCGCGACGTCCCAGGGCAGCATCGGGAGCGTGGCGTGCTCGAGCCCGAACGTGCTGCCGTGGACCACGGTCAGCTGGACGCAGGCGCGCGACGCGTGTTGCGCGCTCAATGCCTCGGGCGCGTGCGGCGCGACGGGCTGGCGCCTCTGCGACGCGAGCGACTGGACCGCCGCGTGTCGCGGTCCTTCCGGGACCTGCACGTACGGCTATGCGACGGCGTGCACGACGAGCGCACCGCTCACCTGCAACGGCGAGGAATACGACTCGAATTCGATGGCGAGCGGCGACCAGGACGCCCTCCTGCCCACGGGCTCGGGCTCGTTCGGCATGTGCTTCGCGGACTGGGCCGGCGGGGCGCGCATCTACGACCTATCCGGCAACGCGCGCGAGTGGACGAACACGGAGACCAGCGCCGGCTCGGGCACCTACTACCTCCGGGGCGGCAGCTACAACAACGTCGAGCCCGGCCGCACGTGCACGTTCGACTACACGGTCGCCTCGACGAGCTTCGCGTTCCCGAACACGGGCTTCCGCTGCTGCTTCTACTGACGAGCCCGTCGCGCCGCGACCGTGCGCCGATGGGATGGAACGCACCGCGGGCCGCGGGCTACCCTGGCCCGATGGCACGTCGCGCTCTCGTCCCCGCCGCGGTCCTGGCCCTTCTGGGCTGTCCCGAGACGCCGCCCGTCGATCCTTGCGCGAGCGTCGACTGCGGCGCGGGCAGCACCTGCGAGGGGGGCGCGTGCGTCGTGGCGCCCGTGTGCGATCCGGCGCAGGCGCGCTGGACGCCCGGTACGCTCGCGTTCACCGAGGAGACGAGCGCCTGGGGCCTCGACGGGGTCGAGGGCGTGCGCCTGTCGGCGATCGACTACGACGGCGACGGCTGGACCGACCTCTTCGTCCGGCGTGGCTCGGGCGCCGACGATTTCGGGGCGACGCGCTCGATCTGGCTCATGCGCAACCGTGGCGACGGTAGCTTCGAGGACGTGACGCAAGCCTCCCGGATCGTGGCGCGGCGCTCGGGCGAGCCCGGCGGGCGCCCGGTCGACGTGCACGCCTTCGGAGACGTCGACGGCGACGGCGATCTCGACGTCTACCTCGGTGTGAGCACGGTCGACGAGATGGCCACGGGCGGCGAGCGCAGCGAGATCATGCTGCAAGGCCCCGACCACACCTTCAGCCACTTCGACGAACTGAGCGACGTGCGGCTCGACGGCCTGACCGACACGGTGGCGAGCGCGAGCTTCGTGGACTTCGACCTCGACGGAGACCTCGACCTCTGGACACCGCACCACGGCAACGCGAGCTCGCGGGGCTTCACGTTCCGTCCGCCGCACTTCTATGTGAACGAAGGCGGCGGCTTCTTCGTCGAGCGCACGACCGAGCTCGGTCTGATGACGCGCCCTTGGAGCGACCTCGACGAGATCAACATGGCCCTCGCACACCCGCGCGCATGGTCGGGCAACGCGTGCGACCTCGACGGGGACGGCCTGCCGGAGCTGCTCGCGGCGAGCTACGGCCGCGCGCCGAACCTCCTCTGGCGCCCGACGCGCGCCGCAGGCGCGGTCACCTTCGAGAACATCGCGCTCGCTTCCGGCTACGCGTTCGACGAGAACGAGGTGTGGCAGGACGATCAGTTCGCGCGCTGCCACTGCCAGGCGAGCCCGACAGCCCAGGACTGCGCGGGCGTGCCCCCGCCGAGCATCGGGTGCGCGGACAACTGGGATCACGACACGGGCCGTCAGCCCTTCCGCCTCGGCGGCAACAGCGGCGCGACGATGTGCGGCGACGTCGACAACGACGGTGACATCGATCTGCTGACCAGCGAGATCGCGCATTGGTGGGCCGGCCAGGGCTCCGACGGAGCCGAGCTGTTGATCAACACGGGGTCGGCCGTCTTCGAGCGACCCGGCCGCGCCTCGATGGGCATCACCATCCCGCACGACGACCCTTCCGGTTGGAACGAGGGGATCATGACCGGCGCGATCTTCGACTTCGACGCCGATGGCTGGCAGGACCTCTACTTCGGGATGAGCGACTACCCCGGAAACCACGGCGTGCTGTTCCATCAGGACAGCGCGCTCCAATTCACCGAGGTGCCACGCGGCGAGGGCATCGATCACAACCGCAGCCACGGGATCGCGGTGGCGGACTTCGACCGGGATGGCGATCTCGACGTGGTCGTCGGGCACTCGCGCGCGCGCTGCGGCGCGCCGGACGACTGCTACCCGACGATGCAGGTCCGCCTCTTCGAGAACCAGCTCGGCGCGAACTTCGTCGCGCTGCGCCTCGAGGGCACGACAGCCAACCGCAGCGCGATCGGCGCGCGCGTGGCGGTCGCGGCAGGCGGCATCACGCAGACGCACGACGTCGAGGGCGGCCACGGCCACTACGGCGCAGAGGACGATCTCGTGCAGCACTTCGGCCTCGGCACCGCGTGCGAGGCGGACGTCACGATCCGCTGGCCCGCCGCAGCGCTCTCGACGCAGCGCTTCCGCGTCGTCGCCGGCCACCGCTACCGAGTGGTCCAGGGCATGGCCCCTGCGCTCGACGATCCCCCGGCACCGAGCGACAGGCCCTGACTCCGCGTTCGCACCTCGCGCGCACGCGTGGGGTGGGACGCCGCAGGCGCCGCATCCTCGACCCCGCTCGCGGCGAGGCGGAGGAGGCGCTATTGCTTCTCCCGGAGAAAGCGCGTGATCGCGTCGGCGGTGCTCGCGAGGTTCGCCGTGACTTGCCGCGTCAGGTAGGCCTCTGCCGTTCGGATCAGCGGGCGCGCGACGAGGTCGGGAACGCTCGCGATCTTCCTGTGATCGATCGACAGCGCGCCGTGCATCTCGACGCGTGTCCGCTCGGGACCGAGGGCAATCAGCAGGGTCCGGCCGCTGCACTGAACGGCCTCGGGGAAGAGGTGCGTGCGAATCTCCCACTCGGACGCCCAGGTCTTCTCGCTCCACACCGCGACGTCGTCCCAGCGCAGGACGCCCTCGGAGAGGAACGCGCGCAGACTCGCGGGGATCTCTCCCGCTGCCGTCCACACCTTGAAATACCTGCGGACCCCTGGCTCGACCTCTTGCTCGGACCGGACCTCGATCGACACCTGGTTCGGCATGTAGGGGACCGCGAGCTGAAGTTGGTCGCGGTAAGCGCGAAACACGACGTCCTGGGGGAACGGCAGGACGGAGTCGGCATCGAACTTCACGGTCACGGTTGTCGCACCAACGGTTGAGCGCGCAAGCTCCACGCGGTATCGTCGTGGTCGAGCGGGTCGTGGAGCGCGCGCAACGTGCATCGGAAGCGGTTTCGTCGGACCCCGAAGACGCGAAGTCCTCGGGGGTCGTCGCGGTTCCCGCGCTCTCGATGCAATCGATAGGTGGGTTCCGGAAGCTCCTCGACGAGCGAGGGAACTGGTCTTCGGTCCGCGCGGAGACGCGCGCGCGCGACCCGTTCGCGGACCATTGGATCGACAGCATCGGCGACGGCACCTGGTTCCCGATCGACCGGGCGAGCCTGCTGATGGAATCGACCCGCGCCGTGCTCGGAGACCGCGCGGTCCGGGAGTTGGGCTTCGCGCGCTTGTCGCGGGCGATGGATACGGGCGTGCTCGCGCCGATGCTCCGGAGCTGGGCGCGCACGGTCGCGCCGGACACAGGCACCCTGGTCAAGCTCGCACCTCACTTGTGGCGCGCGATCTCGCAAGGGCTCGGTGAGCTGAAGGTGCTGGAGGTGGAGCCGGGCTTCGGGCGAATTCGCTTCACGAGCCAGCACCCGATGTTCCTCGGGATGAGAGGCTGGCACCTCTACCTCGAGGGCTTCTCGCTTGGTCTCGTCGGCCTCGGTCGCGCGGACGCGAAGAGCCTCGCGGACACCGAGGACACCGCGGAGATCGCCCTCCGGGGGGAGCACCTCGAGCTCGAGCTCCGCTGGCGAGCGTGAGCGAGCGTCGTCGGGTCAGTCGTGCGACGGCTCGGAGATCGACGGCTCGGAGATCGAGCCCGAGAGGCTCGAGAGCACGAGACGGTAGCGCTGCTCGGGCGCGGGGCTCGAGTCGATGACCACGCGCGTCGGGAGGGTGCCGTCCGCGCCGAGCCCGCCTTCGTAGCGGATGAGCACCGACCACCACGGCGTGCCCTCGGAGGTGTAGCGGCGCTCGAGGAGGCGTCCGCCGGCCCAAAGCTCGCTCACCACTTCGCCCTCGAGCGCGGCCTCGTGCCGACCGTCGGTCAGCGGCGTACCGCGCCCGTGCGCGAGCCCCCGCAACCACGTGCGGTGGATGTCCATCAGCATGAACTCCGGCGGAAAGGGCAGCTCCCGCGGCATCTGGGACTCGAAGCGCACCTCGAGACCCTCCTGCGTCAGCACGAACGCCCTACCGCCGTGCGGGCCCAGGCCGACCATGACGAGGCGGTCGCCGCGCTTCTCGAGCACGGCGCGAAAGCTCTCGCTGCCGCCGAGGTGCTCGGCGGTGACCTCTTGGTCGATCGTCAGCTCGAGGCCGTAGTCTGCCGGTGCGTGCAGCGTACCGACGGGACGCACCGGAGTCGTACCGCCCTCCGGTCGTGCGGAGGGGCCACATCCGACGAGGCCCGCGAGCGCGAGGCTCGCCAACGCGGAGAGGCCCGCCCACCACGAGGTGAGCGAGCCTTCCGGTCGCGTCGAATGTCGACCGCTCATCGAGTGACGCACGCACCCGCGGCGCGGTCGAAGCTGCAGGACCACGGCGGACCGAAGGCCTGCTCGCTCGCGCCGAAGCCGCCCATGTCGACGGCGAGGTCCCGACGCGGCTCGGCGTCGATCGGATACACGACGCAATCGAGGCCGCACGTGCCCATGAAGAACACGACGTCCGCGACGATCCAGCTGGCGTTGCTGGGGCCTCCGCCGAATCCCCCTCCGAGGCTGCCATCGCCCGAGGCGAACTGGAAGAAGGGTGCGTCGCGCCCATACGACGCGCGGATGTTGCCGCCGCAGTAGATGTTGACCCACGCGTTGGTCGGCGCGCGGTTTCCGTGGTCCGAGTAGTAGTTGACCATCACGCGGTAGGGCTGGCCGATCACCGGGTCGTCGATGTTGATGTTCTCAGGCGCGCAGAAGGCCTCGAGGTCCGGATTGGTCTCGCTCGCGTTGCAGGAACCGTCCGTTCCGTTGGTGTCGACGTCGAGCCGCGGGTTGGCGCAGTACCCGAGATCGCGCCACTGCGCGCCGCTGCCGTGCGGGGCGTCCTGGCAGTTGGCGAGGTCGCTGTTGCCGAGGCCCCAGTCGACCCGAGAGAACGAGTCCGCCTGGCAGTTGCCGTAGTAGCAGTCGTCGTCGGTGAACCAATTGGTGTCGACGCCGTTCTGGGTCCAGCGGTGCAGGTGGAGGTCCACGTCTGTCCCGTTCGAGTCGGTCATGGTGTCCCAGTTGAGCTCGACGCGGAGCGAGTTGCCGGTGCCACGTACGTAGACAGTCCAGCCGCAGTTTGCGGTCGAGCCGTCCGAGAGCGTGATCGTGACGCCCACGCGGTAGGCCCCGGATGCGGTGAAGTAGACGTTCGAGGTCCGCTGGTTGGGGGTCGCGAGCGCGGGGCAGAGCTCGGAGGGCACGGAGTCGGGACAGTCGATCGTCCACGCGTAGCCGGTGGGGCTCGCGCCGCTCGTGATCATGACGCGGCCCGCGTCGAGCGTGTGGTTGCTCAGCGGCGGGACGGTCTCGCCGCCGGGGCACTGCACGCTCGCCGCGCAGCCCGAGAGGCCTTGGTCCGCCGTGCCGTCGCAGTCGTTGTCGGCGCCGTCGCAGACCTCGGGCATCGGGAAGACTCCCGCGCCGCACGCATCCCAGATCGCGAACTCGCTGCAGCTCATCACGCCATCCGAGCAGGCGCCGACGTTGCGGCGCGACGGAGGACCGACGAAACAGTCCCGCACGGTGCCCGGGATGCAGGTGCAGCCCTCGTCGACGACGCCGTTGCAGTTGTCGTCGAGACCATTGCCGGCGCCGTCGCCGCAGAGGTCCGTCGGCACGCACTCGCCCGAGCAGCCCGTGCCGGAGCCGTCGCCGAAGCTCGCGAGGTTCGCGTCGGTGCCCGGGGGTACGTACACGTCGGTTCCGCCGCCTCCGGTCCCCGTATCGCGTGCGTTGTTGCGCACGGTGCAGGCGCTCGCCGCACCGCCGACCACCAAGAGCGCAGCCAGCGTGAACAGCCGCCGAACCAAGGGATTCATGTCCATGACTTCAGCCTCGCGGGAAGGAGCGAAAGGAAGATGGGAACGAGGGCGGAGCGCCGACTTCCGGGGTGCGAGGCTCGCACGAAACAGTCCGCATCCGAGAGAGGCACCCTCCGCCGGCCTGTGAGGGGACGCACCGGAAGCCTCGCCGGGACCCTAGCGAATATTCGCTCGGGAGCTGTCGTACGATGCGACATGTCCACTCCCCGCTGGTCCGTCTTGGTTCTCGTTTCGTCCCTCGCCGGTTGCGGCTCGAGCGACGCCACCGCTCCGGCGAACGCAGCGCCCGGGCAGCCGGTGCCAGCACCGGCCGCGGCGTCGTCAACGCCCGGACCCGGCGTGCTCCTCGAGGCGGACGCGACCCTGAGCGAGGCGGTCTCGCGGCACCAGGTGAGGGTCGCCGCGGGGGACCGGGTCAAGGTCACGCTGAGCTCGAGCGCCTTCGATCCCGTCCTGCTCGTGACGCTGCCGGGCGGCCAGACGCTCACCAACGACGACGTCCGAGGGGACCGCACGCGCTCCGAGCTCGAGGTGATCGTGGACAGCGCGGGCGAGCTCAAGGTCACGGCGACGAGCTACCAGACGGGCGCCGCGGGTGCCTACCACGTGCGCGTCGAGCGGACGGCCGTCGGCGCGAGCGTCGCCCAGCGCGTGGCCAGCAACACGTCGGGGCACCATCGAATGCTCGCGGGTGGGCGCTCGCTTCTCGCGGGGGAGACGCCGGCGGCGCCTGGAGCGGCGGCCGCAGCCCCTGCCGCGACGCCCGTCCGCGTGGGCGATCGACTGCAGGCCAACCTGGGGGCAGGCGACACGACGCTGCCTTCGGGCGAGCTCGCGGACGTGTACGAGCTCGTCGTGACCGAGCCCACGGCGATCACGGTCCAGATGCAGTCACGCGCGGTCGACTCGTTCCTGCTCGTCACGACCCCGAGCGGCGAGCAGCTCCAGAACGACGACTCGGGAGGCACCCGCGACGCCCAGGTCGAGCTCGAGGCGATGCCCGGCACGTACCGCATCGTCGCGACGAGCTACCGCGCAGGCGAGACGGGCAGCTACGAGCTCAAAGCACTGTCCTCGCGAGACGCCGCCGCGCCGTCGGCGGTCGTGGCTGCCACGTCGGGCGCCGAGCGTGTCGAGCGCGGCGAGCTCGCGCAGGGCGACCCGCAGCTCCGAAGCGGAGAGCTCTTCGACGAGCACACGCTCACGCTCGCCGTCGGCGACGCCGTGCACCTCGAGGCTCGCTCGAGCGCGTTCGACACCTACCTCGTCGTCCGTGCTCCCTCCGGCGAGCAGCAAGACAACGACGACCAGGCGCCCGGGAACCTCAACGCCGGGCTCGACTTCGTCGCGCGGGAGGCAGGCGCCTACCGTGTGCTCGTGACCTCGTACCGCCCCGGTGAGATGGGCCCCTACGAGCTCGTGACGCGAGGTGGCGCGCCTGGACCGGCCGATCCAGCGGCACCCGCGCCCGGCGCGGCTCCGCCCGCTCCAGAGGCTCCGACACCCGCCGCGTCGGGCGGGCAGTCGCAACGCGGCGAGCTCGCGCAAGGCGACCGCCAGCTCCAAGGAGGCGAGCTCGCCGACAGCTTCCCGATGACCTTCACACCGGGCCAGCCGGTCTCGATCCGGCTCGAGTCGAGCGCCTTCGACACGTACCTCATCGTGCGCAGCCCGAGCGGTCGGCAAGAGGACAACGACGACCTCCAGCCGGGCAACCTCAACTCGGGCCTCGACATCCCCGCGGCCGAGGCAGGGCAGTACACGGTCATCGTGACCTCGTACCGCGCGGGCGAGACGGGGCCGTACACCCTCACGACGGGCGCCGGAGGGCCTGGTGGCGGGCCCGCGCGCCCCGGCACCGCGCCTGCTCCGGCCGCGGCGTCCGGCTCGAGCGCGACCCGTGTCTGGGCGGTGTCGGTCGGCATCAGCGACTACCCTGGCGGCGGCAACGACCTCCCCGAGTGCGCGAACGACGCCGTCAAGATCGCCGAGGCGCTCCGGAACCAGGGCCTCACGACACCGGAGCGCGAGGTCCTCCTGACGGACGCGCAGGCTACCCGCGGCGCCATCACCCAGGCCCTCCAGCGCGTGGCGCGGGAGATCCAGCCGAACGATGTGTTCGTGTTCTTCTACTCGGGCCACGGCGGCCAGGCGGACGGTCCGAGCCGGGACGAGGAAGAGCTCGACGACATCGACGAGTACATGTTCGTCTACGACGGTCAGATCCTCGACGACGAGATGGGCCGGCTCATCGATCAGGTCCGCGCTCGCACCACGCTCTTCGCGCTCGACTCCTGCTTCTCGGGTGGCTTCGCGAAGGATGTCGTGACGCGGCCCGGCATCGTCGGGATGTTCAGCTCCGAGGAGGACGTGACGAGCGGCGTCGCGATGCAGTTCCAGGCGGGTGGCTATCTCTCGCACTTCCTCCGCATGGGCATCCAGGGCGAGGGCGACTCCGATCCGCGTGACGGCTCCCTGACGGTCGGAGAGCTCACGCACTACGTCTGGCAGCAGTACGCGAGCCAGGCGCGCGATGTTCGGATGCAGGAGGGCTACCAGCAGCTCGTCATCGACCGAGGCGCCGTGCGCAACGGCCAGGTGCTCTGGGCGCGTCGATGAGCCGGCCGCTGGGTCCCGACGAGGAGATCACCCAAGGGTGCCCAGGTCGGTGGGTCTACCAACCCGAGACCACGACGACCGTGCTTGATCGGCGGAACGCGAGATCGGTATCCTCCCCTCCGCGTCGAGGTCTTGCCCTCGGAGGAGGGCTCGGCGCGACGGGCGCGTGACGTGCGGCCGTGCTCTTGGATGAGAGGACGTCGAAGTTGGTTCGCGGCTCCCGGAACGCGAACGAGTCCAGAGATACCAGGGGAATTCATCGATGAAGATCGTCTGCGACAGCTGTAGCGCCAAGTACTCGATTGCCGACGAGAAGGTCCAGGGCCGCGTATTCAAGATCCGCTGCAAGAAGTGCGGAGCCGCGATCGTCGTTCGCGGCGACCAGCAGGCCGCGGCCGAGGCGGCACCCAGCGCAGGCGGGTACGACTATGGCGGTGAGGCCGTGTGGCACGCGGTCGTCGATGGCGACCAGCAGGGCCCGTTCACGCCCGCGCAGCTCGGCGCGATGATCTCCGATGGGAAGATCGCCTGGGACGCGTACGTGTGGCGGGAAGGCTTCGAGGACTGGAAGCCGGCGCAGGACATCGAGGAGCTGGTCCAGGCGATCATGAACCCGGGCGGCGCAGCGCCGAACGGGGGGGTCGCAGCCGCGGATCCGTTCGCGGGCGGCGCGGAGGCGAGCCCCGAGCCGGCGCCCCAGCGGGCGGCCAGCGCGAAGGCGACGCGCGACGCGGGCGCGGACCTCTTCGCGCCGAGCGCCGCGAGCCCGTTCGGCGGTGGCGAGGACGACGATGTGGTCGCGTCGGCCCCGGCGAGCAGCGGTCCGCGGGTGTCGGCGCAGCAGGCGATGACCGGGCAACGCAACGAGAACTCGGTTCTGTTCTCGCTCTCGAACCTCCAGGCGCTGGCGACGGGCGCCCCCGCCCCTACACCCGCCGCGAAGAACAACCCCGCCAAGGCGGGGATGGCCACGGGTGAGGGCTCGGGCCTCATCGACATCCGCGCGCTCGCCTCGGCGACCGGCGTCGCCGGGCCCGCGATGTCGAGCGCGGCCGCACCGCCCAAGGTCGACGATCTCTTGAGCATCGGCGCCCCGGCGGTCGGCCTCGGATCGGCGCTCGCCGCGCCCGTGATCATCGCCGACAAGCCCCCTGAGAAGTCGGGCAACGGCATGTTGATCGGCGGCATCGTGTTGGGCCTCTCCGTCATCGCGGCGGCCGGGATCATCGCGGCCGTGCTCGTCAGCAACAACCCGGATCCTGCAGCCGCGGCCTCGAGCACGCTCGCCCCGGGCGCGACGCCGCCCGCCGCGCCGCCCGTGGGCGCCGTCGCGGCGGTGGCCCCGACGGCCCCCCCGGTCGCCCCCACGCCTCCCGCGACGATCGCGACGCCGACGACGCCCGCCGTCGCGGCGCCGACGACACCCACGCCAGCCGCTGGCGAGACGAGCGAGGCTCCCGCCGGAGGGGGGGGCTCACGACGACGTTCGTCGGGTGGCGGTGGTGGCGGTGGCGCTGCGCCGACCGCGGAAGCCCCAGCGGCCCCGCCCCCCGCGACCGGCGGTGGCGGCGGCGGCGGCGGCGGTGGCGGTGGCGGTGGCGGCTCGCGGCGGTCCGGAGGCGGCGGAGAGTCGAGCATCGACGACCTCCTCGAGGGGGCTCTCGGGAGCGGCGGTGGCGGTCGTCGGGCGGGCGGCGGCAGCGGCGGCAGCGGCGGCAGCGGCGGCAGCGGCAGCGCGCCTGCGGGCGGTGGCGGCGGCGGTGGCGCGGCGGGCGGTCCCGAGACGCCGAGCCGAAGCGACGTGATGAGCGCGATGCAAGGGGTATCTGGCGCCGTGTCGGAGTGCGGCAACGGAGAGCACGGCACCGCGACGGTCGCGATCACGGTGTCTGGCTCGACGGGTCGGGTGACCAGCGCGAGCGTGACGGGTCAGTTCGCGGGGACGCCCGTTGGCTCCTGCATCGCCCGTGCGGTCCGAGGCGCGAGCTTCCCCCACTTCACGCGTCCGACCTTCAACGTCACCTATCCCTTCCGCATCTGACGGTCCGGACCGACGAGGAAGACGAAGGCGAGCTCCAGGTGGGCTCGCCTTCATCCACTCCGGGCCCGTGCAACTCGCCCACTGGTCAGCTCCGCGTCCGACGCGCGCGGCGGACGACGAGCGACAAGAGAGCGATGCCCGCCACGCCCACGGCGCCGAAGATCCAGGGCGAAGCGTCGTGGGAGCGGTCTGGATAGCGGACGTGCATCGAGACGGCATCGGGCATCGGGACACCCATGCTGGGCCCGAACGCGAGGTCGAGGTCTCGGGCCGTCGATGCTTCGCCGCGCCCCGAGCGAACGACCTCGGCGCCGTCGTGACCCCGGAACACGACCTCGGTGCGGTCGTAGCTCTCGCGTCGCACCATCCGGTCTCGGACCACGATGGTCGCCTCGGGCGCGGTGATCGGCAGGTGCGCGACCATCTCGACCGACACGGGCACCGGGGCGACTCGGCCGATCGGGTCGAGGTAGGGCTCCGCGAAGCTGACCTCGATTCGCTCTCCATCCACCTCGATCGGTAGCTCGTCTCGCAAGCCTCGACCCCAGTCCGCGAGGTAGGCGTCCGCCTCGGCCTGGGTGAGCTCTCCGTCGCGGTCGGCGTCGGCCGACTCGAGCACCCGCCGGCCCTCGCTCGCACCGAGCGTGAGAGAGACCACGAGGCGCGTGTCCGCCTCGCTCGCGTCGAGCTTCAGATAGCGCTCCCCGCTGAGGACGATGTGGCCCAGATGCCCCGCCGCCGACGCTGCCGGCGCAAGCACGAGCGCCAGCGCGGCGGCCCCGGAGGCGCGCCGCGTCGATCGCGCCAGGCCGCTCACCTCAGCCCGTCGCGAGGCGCTCGAGGAATCGGACCGCGGTCGCGATGCCGAAGCCCGTGCCCCCCTTGGGAGAGGTGCCGTGGGCACGCTCGAGGAACGCTGGCCCCGCGATGTCGAGGTGCATCCACTTCGACTTGCCGACGAACTCCCGGAGGAAGAGGGCCGCCGTGATCGAGCCGCCGTGCTTGTCGCCGGTGTGCTTCAGGTCCGCCACGTCGCTCCGGAGCGACTCGCGCAGCTCGTCGTTGAGGGGCATGCGCCAGTAGGACTCGCCCTCGTGCTCGGCGGCCTCGAGGTAGCGCCGCGCCAGCTCGTCATCGTTCGCGAAGAGCCCCGCCGTCCATGGCCCGAGCGCGACCATGCACGCGCCCGTGAGCGTGGCGTGGTCGATCAGGTAGTGCGGCTCGAGCTTCGTCGCGTGCCAGAGCACATCCGCGAGGACGAGGCGGCCCTCGGCGTCCGTGTTGATGATCTCGACGGTCTTGCCCTCGTGGCTCTTGTACACGTCTCCAGGGCGGTACGCGGCCTCGCCGGTCATGTTCTCCGTCGCCCCGAAGAGCCCATGCACCTCGATCGGGAGGTTCAGGCGAGCCGCGGCGAGCACGACGCCGACCGTGACGGCGGCGCCCGCCATGTCGCACTTCATGTCGACCATCGCAGCCGCCGGCTTGATGCAGAGGCCGCCCGAGTCGAAGGTGAGCCCCTTGCCGACGAACACGACTCGCTTGGTGTCCTTGTTCGAGCCCGAAGGCTTGTAGGCGAGATGCACCATGCGCGGCTCCTCCGCCGAGCCGCGGTTCACCGCGAGGAACAAGTTCATCCCGAGCTTCTCGAGGCCCTTCTTGTCCCACTGCTTGAAGTCGAGGCCATACTTCTCCGCGCCGTGCTTGGCCGCGTCCGCGAGGGCGGTGGGGGTGAGCTCGTTGGGCGGGGCATTCACGAAGTCGCGCGCGAGCACGATCGCGTCCGCGAGGATCTCACCCGCCTCGAGCGCCGCCTTGGCGCGCGGGTCTTTGCGCGTCACGACGAACGTCGCCGTCTCGAGGCGACGCTTGGGGAGCCGCTCCCCGGTAAGGTGCGTCGTGTAGCGGTAGGCGCCGCCGCGCGCTCCCTCGGCCGCCGCACGAATGGAGTCGTCGTCGTCGCTGGGCAGCGCCACCGCGACCGAGCCCAGCTTGGCTGCGGCCTGCGCCGCACGAAACGCGAGCGCACGCGCGTCGCGCGGCTTCTGGCCGCCCTCGCCGACGCCCACCAGCAGCACCTGCTTGGCGCCGATCCCCGTCACGTTGACCCGCAGACTCTCGCCCGCCTTGCCGGTGAACTCATCGAGCTTGGCGGCAGCGCGCAGCGCGCCGTGGGCGGCGCGGTCGAGCTCCTTGAGGTCTGCCGACTTGTCGAGGCCGTGCGTCGGCACGGCCACCGCCAACAGGTCCGCGCGCACGCGCGCCAGCGCGCTGGTGGAGAGGGAGAGCTTCATGATCCTCCGGGCGAGAGCAGTCGAGGCGACCGGCGCGTGGCCGGCGAGCGAGCGAGACGACGTCCGTGCAGCGCGGAGCGCTCATCGGACCGCGTCGAGCGCGGCCATCCTACGCCGCAGCTCGGGCCGCCTCAAGGCTCGCCTCGCGGCGCGCGAGGGGGCGGCGTCCGCCAGGGGGGGTGGCGGCGGCGCCGCCAGTTCCGCCTCGAATTCCCTTCGTTTCGTGGGCTCGAGGGCCGGTCCGAAGGCTGCAACAGGGTCCCGCGCGACGCGGAGCGCACGTCGCGCCACCGCCAGCACGGAGACCCACCATGGAACACGGCACGCACCACCCACTCGTCGTCTACACGATCGTCGAAAGACAAAAGGACCGCAAGAAGCTCTGGGTCCGCATCGGCACGGCCTCTCGAAACCGCGACGGGAGCCTGAACGCCATGCTCGACGCGATCCCGACGAACGGTTCGCTCCACATCCGCGAGCTCCGTGCGCTCTCGGCGGCCGAGCCGCGGGCTCACGAGGCCGCCGCCCTCTGAGAGCTCGCGCTCGGTCGGTTCCGAGCGCGCATGCCGGCGTTCGACGGGCCGGTGTCCTCCGTCGAGAAGAAAGGAAAGAGTCATCATGAGCCAGCACACGTTTCGTTCCCTCGCCCTCCTCACCGCCTTCGCGCTCGGCGCCCTCGGGCCCGCGCTCGCACCGCCCGCGGCCTCCGCGCAGCGGCGCAGCGCGCCCACGACGGCCGTCGAGACGCCCCCCGCTGCCGAGGGCGTCGTCAACATCCAGACCGCAACCGCGGAGGAGCTGCAACGCCTCCCCGGCATCGGCCCCTCCAAGGCGGAAGCCATCCTCGCGTTCCGGCAGCGGACCGCGTTCCGACGCGTCGAGGACATCCTGCGCGTGCGCGGCATCGGCCGCGCGACGTTCCGGCGGCTCCGCCCCTACCTCACGGTCAGCGGCACGACGACGCTGACGTCCGACGTGACCGCGCGCCGCACGACGCGCGATCCCGCCGTGTCCGACGAGGCGCCCGACGACCCGTCCGAGGAATGATTCCCGATCATTGCTGCATCCGCGGCGCTTCGGCGCCGAAGGCTGCGCGCTCGGCCTCGTAGCGCTCGCGCGTCACGCGCGTGAGCACCTGCCGGAGGACGACCGAGGGCGCGCCGTCGGCGCCGAGGACACGCGACTCGCTCGCCAGATCGGTCGCCGAGAGCACATCGTCCGTCATGACGAGTGTGCCGTCGGCCAAGCGGGTCTGCACGTGCCACGCCGTCCAGTTCCATGGATCGCCGGTGAGCTCGCCCTCCCCCGCGAGCGCGCCGCTCTCGCCCGCGTCCCCGACCGGACGCAGCACGAAGTGCCGGTCGTCCTCTTGGACCTCGAGCCGCACGGCGTGCGCTTCGAGCGCTCCGGCCGCATCACGAACGACGACCTCTTCGACGATCGCGCGCTCCTCGGGTCTCAGGGTACGCCGGGCGATCACCGCGCCACCCGGACGCTCCGTGCCGTCCGGCAGACGGATCATCTGGGTTCCGACGAAGTATTGATCGAGCTCGCCCTGGGGAACACGCGCCGCGCCGCCGCCCGAAGAGGCGCCGCACCCGAAGTGACCTACGAGAGAGACGAGGATCGCGAGGTCGCAGAGCGAGCGCATGAGGGTCTTCTTGGGCTCTTCGGGCGTGGCTGCCAAGGGGCTCCGATCAATGGGTCGCGCCTGCGGCGACCGAGAGATCGCGCGCGTGCGTCAGGGACACCTCGACGACGATCCGCAGACCGCGGACGATGTCGTCGAGCGTCATGCTCGGGGCGTGGCCGTTTCGTGCGGCTTGCTCGGGCAGGTAGGGCACGTGCACGAAGCCGCCGCGGCGCCCGGGCGCGCCACCTCCCGTGTGGAGGAGGTGCATGAGCCCGTAGAACACGTGGTTGCACACGAAGGTCCCGGCCGTCTGCGACACGTGGGCGCGCAGGCCTGCCTCGCGCAGCGCCGAGACGGCGGCCTTGAGCGGCAGCGAGCTCCAGTAGCCGACGGGGCCGCCGGGGAGGATCGGTCGGTCGATGGGTTGCTGGCCGGCGTTGTCGGCGATGCTCGCGTCATCGACCCCGATGGCGACGCGCTCGAGCGAGAGCCCGTCACGCCCGCCCGCCTGCCCCGTCGCGACGACGAGGACAGGGTCGTGCGCCCCGATCTCCTGGCGGAGCGTGTCCATCGCCGCCCCGAAGACGCACGGCAGAAGACACGAGACGACCTTGGCGCCGCCGATCTCGGCGTCCGCGAGCGCGCTCGCCGCGAGCCACGAGGGGTTGATGGGCTCTCCGCCGAAAGGCTCGAAGCCCGTGAGCAGCACGCGTCGCACCGAGCCCCAGCTTACACCGCTCACTCGTGGCGGAGGTGGGGCGGCTCGCCGAAGACCATCACCGTGTCCTTGGCGTAACGCTCGTCGGTGTCGGGGTGGTCGGCGTTGTAGTGCAGACCGCGGCTCTCCTTCCGCACCGAGGCGCAGCCGATGATCATCTCGGCCACATCCGCGATGTTGCGCAGCTCGAGGAG
>JBKDQC010000126.1:0-1101 GCA_046342295.1 Deltaproteobacteria bacterium
CGCGAGAACTGGAGCGCAACCATGCAGTTCGCTACGCCAATGCCGAGATTCCCAACCCGCTACCCGCACGCCACGGCCACCTGCGCCTCGTCAAGTGATCGAAATACCGGCGAATCCGCCCGCCGGAATCGAGCCGCACCCTTCGACTGGTGGGCCTGGACCAGCGGGTGCGGACGATCGCGGGGTGTGCGCCTTCTGGATCCTGTCTTTCGGCGACGAGCAACCCACGCGCGGCCCGCCGGACGACGGTTGCGGCCAATGGCGGCCCGTCCGCCTCAACCCAGACTGTCGCGCTGACGCCGGCAGGAGCCGTACTCTTCGCCAACGGTTCGGGTCTCCCGCTGGTGACTCTTCAGCCCGCCCTGCCGCCCATGGGCTCGGCCACGACACGGATTCCGTCCAGCGACGCCACCCTCGTCTACGAGTTCGACGCGGACGGGCGGCACCTTTTCACTCGGGACGCCATCACCAATTCGCAGTTGATCGGCTTCTCGTATGGTTCGACTGGCCGTCTACAGACCATCACGGATGCTGAGGGAGTCGCAGTCAACGTGGCCTACCCGAGTGCGACCCAGATCACGCTGACAGCACCCGGACCCAACGTCACGACGATCACGCTGAGCGCGTCGACGGGGTATGCGAGCACGCTGAGCAGCGGCGGGCTCAGCTGGAGTGCGAACATGGGCGTCGCGGGTCTGTTGACATCACTTCTCGAGCCCGGTGATCCCGCTAGCCACGTGTTCAGCTACGACCCCGACGGCTCAGGGCGCCTCCTCACGGACGTGGAGTACCCGCTGCACGACCACCGTCCTTGCGTGACGAGCGGGCCGCGCGGAGCCGCGTTGTCTTCTCGCTGGTCGTCGATCGGGCGTGCGTGGTACGCGGAACGCGTACCGGTGACGCTCACCGAGCGCGGGGCGGCGGGACCGTGAGCGGGCCGAGCTCTGCTTCGAGCTGGGACGCGTCGAGACGCTCGCGCGTCGCGCGCCAGTACTTCGGCGCGAGCTCGAGGTAGCGGTCGCGCGGCCAGTGCGGCAGCACGCGAAGAAGATCCCGCACGTACTCCTCGGCCTCGAGGTCGTGCAGCTTCGCGCTCGCCAC
>JBKDQC010000127.1:0-1013 GCA_046342295.1 Deltaproteobacteria bacterium
TCGACCAGGTCCTCGCCGCGGGCCTCGCGCTCAACATCGAGATCAAGGGAGATGTCCCCGATCGCATGCGCCTGAGCCGTCGCGTGCTGCGGGTGCTCCACCGACGCTCCGCGCGCGAGCGGGAGCGCATCGTGATCTCGAGCAGCCATCCCCGTACGGTCGATCAGACGGAGCTCGACGCCGTGCTCGCGCGGAGCGCGGTCCCCGTGCTCGTGGAGTTCAGTGCGACGTGGTGCGGCCCCTGCCGCGCGCAGGAGCCCGTGCTCCACGAGGTCGCTGAGCAGTTCGGTGACCGGGCGCGCGTCTTGGTCGTCGACGTCGACAAGAGCCCCGAGCTCGCCGCGCGCTTCGGGGTTCGCAGCGTGCCCACGCTCGTCGTCGTTCGGATCGGTAGATCGAAAACGCGTACACGATCGTGATCGGTGCGCGCGGGTCTGCAGAAGACCTCGATCGCGAGACCGTGCAGCGCGAGCTTGTCCAGGAGCGCCGGCATCGGCGGCGAGACGCGCGGCGGGTGCGGCGCGATTCCCCGGCGGGGTGAGCGCGGCGCCGATCCGACTCCGCCTCCGACTCAGTCTCCGCCTCCGACTCAGTCTCCGCCTCCGACTCAGTCTCCGCCTCCGTCTCCGTCTCCGCCTCCGTCTCCGTCTAGGCCCTCACCCCCAATGCTCTCCCGAAGGGAGAGGGGGCCGGGCTCTTTGGCTCACACAAGGTCGCGCGGTTTCCGTCTCGGTCTCCGTCTCCGCCTAGGGTCGGCAGCGCCCTTCGATGACGTGGCAGTCGAGGTACTCGGTGCTCGGGATGCACTCGCCGCCGCACGGCGTGAGGTCGTAGAAGACCGCGCGGCAGTTCGTGGCCTCGGGCGGCGCTCCACCCTCCGGGTACGCGTGGCCCGCTGCGTCGAAGCATCGCCGCTCGACGACGGCCTCGTCGGTGCGGCTGTCCAGCAAGTCGTGCACGACGTCGTGCCTCGTCGCGTCGAGCTGTCGCAGGCTCTGCGCGCAGACGTAGGC
>JBKDQC010000128.1:0-29586 GCA_046342295.1 Deltaproteobacteria bacterium
TCAGAGCATGAGTCAATCCAGGTGACTCATGCTCTGAGGCTCGGCCGCCAGCTCATCGCCAGACGCGGTGGCGCGCGACGCGCAGTTTGCTCGCCGATCGTGGAGGCTTCGACGCGACCGCGCGCGGCGACGCTGGTGTTCCGGCCATGGCGGCTTGCTCCACGTGAGCACACCCGAGGAGTGGCGCGCTGCCCGCGCAGGCTGGCCGATTCGGAGAGTCCGCCTCGGTGAGGAGGAGCGGGTCGATCCGCGGGGCTCGACCACCGTGAACGCAGTTCGGCGCGCCGTCCGTGCTCATGGTGTGACGGGGCGCGAACGCAGAGCCCCGCGCGGGGCGCGGCGGGCCATCCGCTTGCGGAAGCCACGAGCGACCGCCTCGACCAGTCCGAGGCCGCTCACGCGCCCAGCGTCCTCGCGCAACGAAAACCGAAGCGATGCGGGTTGGGGTTGTCGGCGGGCACGCCGCGCCGGTCGTGGGTCTCCGCGCGATCGACGTGGTGCCACCACGAGCCCCCGCGCACGACACGAAGGCCGCGCGATGACGCGCACGGCGCGGCTCCTCCGCACGGGCCGCGCGGATCGTTCCCTCCACAGAGATCGCCGCACTCGCGCGCGCAGCCGCGGTAGCACTCGGTGTACGCGTCTTGGACCCACTCCCAGACGTTGCCGCTCATGTCGTGGAGGCCCCACGGGCCCGCGGGCCGCGAGGCCACCGGAAGCGTCGTCCCCGTGCCGCAGCCGCGACCGCGCGCCTCACCGCCGCCGTGGATGCGGACGACCGCGCGCTCGCACGGCGCGGCCGGCGCCTGGTCGCCCCAGGGGGAGCGCGTGTCGTCCGGTCCCGAGGCTGCACGCTCCCACTCCGCTTCGGTCGGCAGGCGTGCGTCACGGCGGGCGCAGAAGGCCGCGGCCTCGTCCCACCGCATGCCGACCGCCGGCTGCATGGGCGCGCCGTATCCGCGAAAGGGCGCGAGCGTGCGGCAAGCCCGCGCGCGCACGCACTCGGTCCACTGCGCGTTCGTCACCTCGCGCGTGTCGAGGAGGAACGTGGAGACGGTGACGCGCTCGGCCGGTCGCGCGTTGGCCTCGTCGCCGTCGGAGCCGCGCGCGAACGAGCCTCCCGGGATACACGCCATGCCCTCCGGGACCACCGCGGGACAAGGCGCGAACGTCGCATCCCGCTGCGCGGGCGGCGACGTGCGCGATGGCTCTGCCGCGCGCGGCGGCATCGCGGGCGCCGTGTCCGCGGGCGCCGTGTCCGCGGGCGCCGCGCGCGTGGTCCCGGCGAGCGTGCGCGCATCGACCGTGCGCGCGGCGACCGCGACCGCGACGACCACGAGCGCCGCCACGAGCGCGGCCACGGGCGCGCGCGTCAACCGAGCCCCATCGCCTGCATGAAGCGGCCCATCCCTGGCAGCCACGCGCCTCCGTCGACCACGATGGTCTCGCCGTTCACGTACGACGCTGCGCCGCTCGTCAGGTAGAGCGCGCAGTTCGCGATGTCCTCGACGGTCCCGAGGCGGCGCAGCGGCACGCCCTGGATCGTCGCGTCGCGCAGCTCGCCCGGAGCGAGGCGGCTCATCCCCTCGGTCTCGTCGATCGGCCCGGGCGCGATGCCGTTGACCTGGATGCCGAGCGGGCCCCACTCGAGCGCGAGCGTGCGCGTGATCGCGTCGACCCCCGCCTTGGCGGCCGAGGCGTGGACCTGGAGAGGCGTCGCGGCGTAGTGCAGCGTCGCCGTGATGTTGAGGATGTGGCCCCCGCGATCGCGAAGGCTGCGCTCGAAGCTCGCGCGGCAGACGTTCCACGTCCCGACCGCGTCGATCTCCATCACGGTCTTGAAGCCGTTGTACGAGAGCGAAGCGGCGGGCGCGAGGAAGTTCCCCGCTGCACCGTTGACGACCACGTCGATGCGACCGAAGCGCGCGAGCGTCGCCTCGAGCGCTCTCTCGATCTCCTCGGGCCTGCGGACGTCCGCGGGCGCCGCGAGCACCTCGCGCCCCGTCTTGGCCGAGAGGTCTTCGGCCGCCGCGGCGAGGCGATCGGCCTTGCGACCGACGATCGTGACGCCCTTCATCCCGTGCGCGAGGAAGGCTTCGGCGATGCCCTTGCAGATCCCCGAGCCACCGCCCGTCACGAACGCGACTTTGCCTTCGAGGATATCGTTGCGGAACACGCTCTTCATCGATGGGCTCCTGCTGGTCGAACGAGGACCCGCGCCACGTGCGTCGGGGGCGCGGAGCATCGCACAAGTCAGCGCGCGGCTCGCAGGTCCGCGAGCTCACCCTTGGCCGCGGCGCCGATCGCGATCACCACCTTGCCAGTGGCGCGCCGCGTCTCGAGGTGGGCGTGTCCCTCGGCGGTGCGCTCGAGCTCCAGCGCTCGCTCGACCTGGGGGCGGAGCGCGCCCGAGGCGAGCATGCCCAGCAAGGTCTCGAGATCGCGCCGCCGTGCGCGCACGACGACCAGCCGTGCGCGGGGGCCGCGCCCGAGCGAGCTCGTCAGCGCGTCGAACAGGATGCGCTGCGAGGGCACGGTGCTCACGTAGGTCCCTCGCGGCGCGAGGCCCGCACGTGCCCACCGGAAGCTGCGGTTTCCGTAGATGTCGAGGATCGCGTCGAAGCGTACGCCCGACGCGAATGGCGCCGCGGGGTCTTCGTAGGTCAGCGTGAGATCCGCCCCGAGCGAGGCGCACCTCGCGAGGTTGTGCGCCCCGCTCGTCGTGGTGACGTGCGCGCCGAGCGCCTTGGCGACCTGGATCGCGTGCACGCCGACGCCACCCGAAGCGCCGTGCAGAAGGACGCGCGAGCCCGCACCGACGTGCGCGAGGTCGCGCAGGGCCTGGAGCGCCGTCGAGGCCGCGAGCGGAAGCGAGGCCGCGTCGATCCACGAGAGGCCTGGCGGAATGGGGGCGAGCTGATCGTCGCGCACCACGACCTCCTCCGCACACGTCCCGCCGCGAAAGCCGTCCAGCATCCCCATCACGCGCTCTCCGATCGCGAGCCCACGCGCGCCCGCGCCGAGGGCGACGACGGTGCCCGCGAGGTCGTAGCCGGTGCCCATCGGGAAGCGGTTGCCGGAGAGCCACCGAAAGCGCCCCTTGCGAACGAGCACGTCCTTGGGGTTCAGCGCGGCCGCCTCGACGCGCACACGCACCTCGCGCGCGGCAGGCCGCGGCGTGGGGATCTCCTCGAGGCCGAGGACCTCGAGGCCGCCGTAGCGATGGTGAACGATGGCCTTCATCTGCACGCTCGGTTCGTGCGCGGCGCCGTCGCCGCGTGCTGTACGGGATCGACTCGGTGGCCGAGAGTGGGTCGGGACGCCCCCTCGGTCGAGTCAGCCGTAGCGGACCTGGACGTTCTCGACGAGCGCGAGGAGCGCCTGCTTGACGCCCTCGGTGGTCGCGCTCCTCACGATCGCCCAGCCCTCGCCCTCGTACCCCTCGGCGCGCGGCTGTCCCACCTTCGGCGTGCGCGCCTCGACGAGCGCATCGCCGCACCGCGCGACGGCCTCGTCGATGCCGCTCACGCTCACCACGCGCTTGCCCGCGCCCTGGCCGCGGAAGAACGCTGCGCCACAGGCCCACTTGCGCGCCTTGGGCGTGAAGCGATCGAAGGCGATGAGCTCGCACCAGTCACGGACCATGTCGGTCTCGTGGGCGAGCCCCATCATGGGCATGATGTGGACGCCGGGCGGACGCGCGCCGACCTCGGAGACGAGCATGGAGCCGTCGTCCTTGAGGAACCACTCCATGTGCGTGAGGGCGGTCCCGGCCCCGTGCTTGGCCCCGCCGAAGAGGGCCTCGAGCGCAGCCTGGTTGATCGGATGAAAGGCCGTCCACGTCGGGTCGTCGGCCTCCCTCGGCAGAAGGACGCAGTACTGCATCCACGAGGTCTCGAGCACCTCGAGCGGCGTCGGAAAATACCGCGTGCCCGAGCTCCACACGGGCTTGCCCGCGATCGTGACCGTCTCGCACGTGTGCTCCCGCGCTCGCACGAACTCCTCGGCCTGGAGCGGATGCTCGCGGCTCGGGACGAGCCCGGTCTGCGCGAGCGCCTCGAGGTCTTTCTGCGAGGTCACGCGGTAGGTCGCGCGCGAGCCCAGACCCGCCTGCGGCTTGACGATGATCGGGAAGCCCACGCGCCCGACGAACTCGACGAGCTCGTGGGGGGAGGTCACGAGCTCGCTCCTCGCCACGGGCACACCGTGCGCGCGGAGGATCTCCTTCATCCGGTCCTTGTCGCGAAATCCCCGCGCCGTCTCGACGCCCATGCCGACGATGCCGAGCGCATCGCGCGCCTCGGCCATCGGCATCTGAAGCTGCTCGAGCGCCCCGGTGAGGCGGTCGACCGAGCCGACGTGCTGGTCGATCTTCTTGGTCGCCTCGGTGAGCTGAGCTCCATCGAGACAGTGCTCGACCCGGTAGTGCCCGGCGATGCGGCCCTGGAGCGCCGCGGGGACGCTGCTCTCAGGATCCTCGCTGATCACACTGAGCTTCACCCCCGGCAGGGACGCGAAGGCGGCGACGTAGCGGTTCGTGTTCTCGAGGAAGCGGGGCGCGACGAAGACGACGTGACGCATGCGCGCGCCATCGTATCGGCCTCCCGCGCCGGTGGGGCGTTTTTCTCGTCGCCGCGCAGCCTTCCTCGCCCTCGGGCGCTGCTATCCTCGCGCGCCCAGATGCGCGCCTCTCACCTCCTCCTCGGCCTCGCGCTCGTCACCGCACCCGCGTGCGGCGCTGCGCCCGCGAGCGAACGAACCTTCCCGACCCCCATGAGCGACCTCACCTCGATCGCCGACCCGAACTTCCTCGAGCAATACGCCGTGACGTATCGATTCAACCAGGGACATCCCGGGCACTTCGTCCTGACCCCCGACGCGAGCGCGGTGCTCTTCCTGAGGAGCGGACCTCGCTCCTTCGTGAACGATCTCTACGTGCTCGACGTCGCGAGCGGTGAGGAGCGCGTGCTGCTCACGGCCGAGCAGGTGCTCGGCGGCGCGGAGGAGTCGCTCAGCGAGGAAGAGCGCGCGCGCCGGGAGCGCATGCGCCTCGCGGCCCGCGGCATCGCGGGCTTCGATCTCTCCCCGGACGGTCGATCGATCCTCGTGCCGCTCTCGGGCCGCCTCTTCCTCGTCGATCGCGCACGCGCTGGACAGAGCGGCTCGGTGCGCGAGATCGGTCAGGGCGAGGGCTATCCGCTCGATCCCCGCTTCTCGCCCGACGGCACGAAGATCGCGCTCGTGCGCGACGGCGACCTCCACGTGATCGACGTCGCGAGCGGCCGCGAGACGCGCGTCACGACCCGCGCCGGCGAGCACATCGAGCGCGGCGCTGCAGAGTTCGTCGCGCAGGAAGAGATGGGCCGCTTCGAGGGCTATTGGTGGGCGCCGGACTCGCGCAGCCTCCTCGTGCAGGAGACGGACACGGGCGAGGTCGAGGCGATGCACATCCTCGATCCGATGCACCCGGAGAGCCCGCCGAGCTCGCCGCCCTATCCACGCCCCGGCCGGCCCAACGCGCGCGTGCGTCTCGGCCTCGTCACGCTCGCGACGCCGGGCGCCGCGGAGCGCTGGGTCGAGTGGGATCGGGAGCGCTACCCGTACCTCGCGACCGTGCGCTGGCCCTCGAGTGGCCCCGTGGTCCTCGTCCAGGATCGCCTGCAGCAGAACGAGGTCCTGCTCTCGGTCGACCCGAGCACGCTCGCGACGCGGCCCATCCTCGAGGAGACCGACGCCGCCTGGCTGAACCTCGACCAGGACGTCCCGCGCTTCCTCGCGAACGGGACACAGTTCCTCTGGACGAGCGAGCGCGAGGGCGAAGCGAGGCTCGAGCTGCGCTCGCGCGAAGGGGCGCTGGTGCGCTCGCTCACGCCGCTCGGCTTCGGCTACCAAGCGCTCCTGGCCGTGGACGAAGCGAACGGCCGCGCCTTCGTGACGGCGAGCGCCAACACGACGGAGATGCACGTGTGGGAGGTCCCGCTCACGGGAGGCTCGCCGCGCCGCCTCACCGAGGAGAGCGCGATTCACGAGGCCGTGTTCTCGCGCGACTGCTCGCTCTGGGTCCACGTCGCGCGCGGTCGGCAGGGCGCGCGGCACGCGTCCGTCGTTCGGACGGGTGGCCCCGAGCTCGCGCGTGTGCGCTCGGTGTCGGAGGCGCCGAGCTTCGAGCCGAACGTCACCTTCGAGGAGCTCGGCGAGCGCGGCTTCCGCGCTGCGATCGTGCGACCGCGGGACTTCGATGCCTCGCGGCACTACCCCGTCATCGTCTACGTCTACGGCGGGCCGGGACACCGCCAGGTCACGGTCGAGCGCGACCGCTGGCTCCTTCCGCAGTGGTTCGCCGATCATGGCTTCGTGGTCGTCTCCTTCGACGGGCGCGGCACCCCGGGTCGCGGCCGCGCGTGGGAGCGCGCGATCCGCGAGGACTTCATCAGCGTACCGCTCGAGGATCAGGTCGCGGCGTTGCAGGCCGCGGGCAGCGCGCACCCGGAGATGGATCTCGGGCGCGTCGGGATCTACGGATGGTCCTTCGGCGGCTACTTCAGCGCGATGGCCGTGCTGCGCCGGCCGGATGTCTTCCACGCGGGCATCGCGGGCGCGCCCGTCAGCGAGTGGCGCGACTACGACACGCACTACACGGAGCGCTACCTCGGCCTGCCCGAGGCGGAGGGCAGCGAGGGCGCCTACGCGCGCTCGAGCGTGCTCACGTTCGCGGCGCGCGAGCCCGGGGAGGAGCCGACGCGGCCCCTCCTCGTCGTGCACGGCACGGCCGACGACAACGTCTACTTCAGCCACGCGGTGAAGCTCGGCGACGCGATGTTCCGCGCGGGCCGGCCCTTCGAGTTCCTGCCCCTGGCCGGCCTCACCCACATGGTGCCGGACCCCTTGATCTCGCGGCGTCTCCAGACGCGCATCGTCGATTTCTTCGTGCGCAACCTCGGCGCGCCGTCGCGTTGATCCCACGGGATGGGCCGAGCGGCACCTCGCGCGCTGCGCTCGGGGAGACCTCGGTTCTCTCGCGGTCCGCGAGCGGACACTCGGACCTGAGAGCCACGACGAGACGCGACCGGCTCAAAATCGCCGCTTCGTTTTTTCTTCGCGAATTTCATGAACGCGTGTCCTTCGCGCCGCCCCGAAGCGAACCACGGCACGAGATCACGTGCCGGCTTCTGCAGAAGGGAGTCCCACATGCTTCACACGCGTTCGCTCTTCACGGTCTCTGCGCTCGCGCTCGGATGTCTGACGGCTTGCGGCTCGAGCAACCCACCCGCCGACACCGGCACCACCACGCGCCCCGACGGCGCGAGCCCGCCGATCGACGGTGGATCGATCCCCGGCGCCGACGCGGCCACGGTGAGCGTCGATGCGGCCCGCGCGACGGACCCCGATTCGCCGAGCACGGGCGTGACCATCCACGAGCTGCGCCCCGGCCAGTGCTTCACCTTCGCGACCGCGACGACCATGGACGCTGGGGGAATGCGCTGCGGCGACATCCAGGCAGTCATGGGCCTGAACGTGGACGTGATGGCGGGGGGCGACTTCCTGTGCCTCCTCCCGGGCACCTTCACGAGCCTCGACGCGGTCCCCAGGGACTACTCCTCGTGCACCTTCACCCCCTTCCTCCCGTTGGAGTTCGACGGGCTCGTGGACCGGGGCGTGATCGTCGCGATCCCGGGAGCGGGCGGCACCGACCACTACCGGGTCCACGTCCTCACGAACAGGAGCCCCGCCATGCGCTTCTCTTTCGACCGAATCGACTGACCCGCCTGGGAGGGGGCCGCGCGGCGGTCGAGCCACCCGCGGAGCACGCCGAAGCTCGGCTGGCCGCTCGCGTGCTACGACCTGCCGCGCATGCCGTTCGCTCGTCCTGAAGCACAGCTCGAAGTGTTGTCGCGAGGCGTCGTCGATCTCGTCAGCGAGAAGGACTTGCTCGCGCGCCTCGCGGAGTCTCGCCACACGGGAGTCCCGCTGAAGATCAAGGCGGGCTTCGACCCCACGCGGCCCGATCTCCACCTCGGGCACACGGTGCTGATGGAGAAGATGCGCCAGTTCCAGGAGCTGGGACACGAGATCTACTTCGTGATCGGCGACTTCACCGCGTCCATCGGGGATCCCTCCGGCAAGAACAAGACGCGCCCACCCCTGACGCGCGAGGAGATCGACGAGGGCGCACGCACGTACGCGGAGCAAGCGTTCAAGATCCTCGACCGGAGCCGGACCAAGCTCGTCTACAACGGCAGCTGGCTGGGCCCGATGTCCTTCGCGGACGTCATCAAGCTCGCGGGCAAGTACACGCTCGCGCGCATGATGGAGCGGCAGGACTTCAAGAAGCGCTTCGAGGAGGGCTCGAGCATCTCGATGCACGAGCTCCTCTACCCGCTGGTGCAGGCTTACGACTCGGTGCACCTCGTCGCCGACGTCGAGCTCGGCGGAACCGACCAGCTCTTCAACCTCATGGTCGGACGCGACCTGATGAAGGAGTGGGGGCTGCGCCCGCAGATCGTGATGACCACGCCGCTCCTCGAAGGCCTCACGGCCGACGCCGACGCGAGCGGCAAGATCGTCGGCGACAAGATGAGCAAGTCACTCGACAACTACGTCGGCGTGAGCGAGCCCGCCGAGGAGCAGCTCGGCAAGCTGATGAGCATCTCGGACCCGCTGATGTGGCGGTACTACGAGCTGCTCTCCAAGGAGAGCCGCGCGGAGATCGATGCGCGCAGAGCCGGTCACCCGAAGGAGGCCAAGCGTCTCTTCGCGATGGAGATCGTCACCCGCTTCCACGACGCGGCGGCGGCCGAGCGCGTGTGGGCCGCGTGGGAGAAGCAGTTCTCGCGGCGGGAGATCCCGGACGCGATCCCGGAGCACACGCTCGCGACCGCGGGAGAAGGCATCGGCCTCGCGCAGGCCCTCGCGCAGAGCGGCCTCAGCGAGTCGAACAGCAAGGCGCGCGCGCTCATCGAGCAAGGCGGCGTCGAGGTCGACAGCCACAAGGTGAAGGACAAGCTGCACAAGCTCGCCCCCGGCACCTACGTGATCAAGGCCGGCAAGCGGAGCTGGGGCCGGCTCGTCGTGACCTGACGCGGTCGCCTACGGGGGGCCGCCCGGCGTTGGGGTCGCCCGGCGCTGGTGTCGCCCGGCGCTGGGCGCTGGGGGTCGAGCTCAGTCCTCCTCGTGGTCGTACTCGTCGTCGAGGTCGTCCGGCATGCCGGGGACGTCGGGGCCCGACACGAGCTGTCGCAGCTCCTTGCCCACGGTGAACCACGGCACCCGCTTCTCGGGGACGACGACCGCTTCGCCCGTCTGCGGATTGCGACCGCGGTAGCCGTCGCGCTGACGGATCGTGAAGCTCCCGAGGCCGCGAATCTCCACGCCTTCGCCGCGCTCGAGGGCCGCGGCCATGCTCTCGAACACGCAATTCACGACTGCCTCGGCCCGGCTCTTCGTGATCTTCGTTCGCTTGGCGACTTCTTCGATGAGCTCGGACTTCGTCATGCGTGCGCGCTCCGGTGAGGAGGCCCCTCTGCGGTGTCGAGCATAGCGGCCAAGGCCCGCGCGGATCAACAGCCCGTCGACGAACTACGAACAATCACGCGGGCTTGCAGCGCGACGGCGCGAACATGCTCGAGGCCGCCATCGTGGTCGCGCGCCCACGGAGGTACAGTCGGGGCATGAGCGCCTACGGGTTTCCGCCGGTCTTCCCCGAGCGGTTCAACATCGCCGAGTACTTCCTCGATGCGCGCGTGCGCGAGGGCCGCGGAGATCGCATCGCGGTGAAGGTCGGCGACGCGAGCCACACCTACGCGGAGGTGCAATCGGCCGCCAACCGCGCCCGATTCGCCCTCGCGGCGCGAGGGGTCGACCTCGAGGACCGGGTGCTGCTGCTCCTGCCCGATGGCCTCGAGTTCGCCGTCGCCTGGTTCGGGATCCTCAAGGCCGGCGCGGTCTTCTGCATGGGCAACCCGCTCGCGCCCGAGGCCGACCTCGACCACCTCCTCGGTTACACGAGGGCGCGCGCGGTGATCGCGCACGAGTCCGTGCTCGATCGCCTCGTGCCCGTGCTCTCGAGGCATCCGCGCTGCAAGGCGCGCTTCCTCGTCGACGGCGGAGACGCGCCGATCCCGGACGGCTTCGTGCGCTGGAGCGAGGCGCTCGCGCGCGAGCCCGATCGGACCGACAACGCCGACACTTCGCGCGACGACGTCGCAGGGTGGCTCTTCACGAGCGGCACGACGGGCAAGACCAAGGGCGCGGTGCACTTCCACCACGACTTCGCCTACAACACCGAGTGCTACCCCGCGAAGGTGCTCGGGTTGCGTGAGGACGATGTCTTCCTCTCCGTCTCGCGCCTCTTCTTCGGCTACGCGACCGGCACGAACCTGATGTTCCCGTTCGCGTTCGGCGGCACGGCGGTGTTCTTCCCGGACAAGCCGACGCCCGAGCGCATCTTCGAGCACGTCGAGAAGCATGGGGTCACCGTCCTCTCGAACGTCCCCGCGATGATCCGTCAGATGGTCGACCACGAGCGCGCCGCCAGCGCGAAGATGCGCTCGCTCCGCATGTGTCTCTCGGCCGGCGAGGCGCTGCCGCCCCAGCTCTACGAGCGCTGGCGCGACCTGGGCTGGTGCGAGATCCTCGACGGAATCGGCTCCGCGGAGCTCTTTCACATCTACATCTCGAACCGCCCCGGCGACGTCAAGCCTGCGTCGCTCGGCCAGCTCGTCCCCGGCTACCAAGCGCGCATCGTCGGCGCGAACGGTCAGACGCTGCCCGACGGCGAGGTGGGGCGCCTGTGGGTCAAGGGCGACTCGGCCGCGCTCTGCTACTTCGGCGACCAGGAGAAGTCGAAGTCGACCTTCGTCGGCGGCGACTGGGTGGTCTCGGCCGACCTCTTCCGCCGCGACCCGGACGGCTACTACTTCTACTCGGGCCGAGGGGACGACATCCTCAAGGTCCGCGGCATGTTCGTGTCGCCGCTCGAGATCGAGGATTGCCTCGCGACGCATCCGGCCATCGCGGAGTGCGCGGTGATCGCGGGGCTCGATGAGGAACGGATGACCGTGCCCGAGGCGGTGGTCGTGTTGCGCGAGGGCCACGCGCCCGACGCGGCGATGATCGCGTCGATCCAGGAGCACGCGAAGTCCCGCCTGGCACGCTACAAGTTTCCGCGCCTCGTCCGTTTCGTGGGCGCGCTGCCACGCAACGACCGCGGGAAGGTGCTGCGCCGAGAGCTCTCGCAGCCGAGCGAGCCATGACGCTCCGCACCCTCTCGCTCGACGAGCTCACCTACGAAGAGGCCGGCGAGCTCCTCCGGCGGGGAGCGGTCGCGCTCCTGCCGACGGGCGCGACCGAAGCGCACGGCCCGCATCTTCCGCTCGCGACGGACGTCGTGATCTCCGCGGAGGCCGCGCGGCGTGCAGCGCGACGGCTCGAGACCGAAGGCAAGCTCGCGCTCGTGCTCCCTCCGGTCTCGTACGCGGTGACCGAGTTCGCCGCTGACTTCTCGGGCACCATCTCGCTTCCGATCGAGACCGCCCGCGCGCTCTTGCGCGACGTGATCCTCGGCGCCGTACGCACGGGCTTTCGCGGCGTGGTCGTGTGCAATGCGCACCTCGAGCCGGGAAACCTCACCGCGATCCGCGAGGCGGTCGAGGAAGCGGAGGCCCGTGGCGCGCGGGCGCGCTTCCCCGACGTGACGCGCAAGCCGCACGCGCTCCGCCTCGGCGAAGAGTTCAAGAGTGGCGCCTGCCATGCGGGGAGCTACGAGACGAGCCTCGTGCTCGCGGCGAGCCCCTCGCTCGTGAGGACCGGGCTCGCAGCCACGCTCGCCGACAACCCGAGCTCGCTCTCGGTCGCGATCCGCGCGGGAAAACGCTCGTTCCGAGAGGCCGGCGGCGAGCGCGCCTATTTCGGAGCGCCGGCGGCCGCGAGCGCGAGCGAGGGCGATGCGCTCTACGCGGAGCTCGCCGACATCTTCGCCTCCGCGGCGCGCGAGCTCCTCGGGTGAGATCGTCTCGTCGCTCCTGGCCCGCGCCGCCGTTTCTTTGCGCCTCGGATCCGCTGTTGCTATCCGCCATCCCATGAAGACCCTCTCACGTTCGAGCGCCATCGAGGTGGGCCTGCTCTGCGGCGGCCTGCTCCTTTCCGGATGCAGCGGCGGAGGTGAAGCGAGCCCGCCGAGCCCCAGCCACGGAACGACGGGCGCGGGCACGGCCGCAGGCGGCCCCGGCGCGGGCACCGCGAGCGCAGGCACGGGCACCGCGGGCACGGGCACCGCAGGAGGCACCGGGGCCGCCGCAGGCGAGACGCCGGCGTCGCTGCCGCGCGGGCTTCTCCTCGCATATGCGTCGTTTCCCGTGGAGAACGGCCAGATCCAGGTGACCGCAGGGCGCGCGCGTGCCGAGCTCCTCACGCGCGCGGACGGTCAGTGGCGCGTGGAGTCCTTCGAGGATCCGGGCTCCAACGTCTTCCACAAGGCGATGCCGTTCACGCCCCCGGGCGGACGGCCCGGCATCCTCACCCTCGGGGGCATGGCCGCCGCCGTGAAGCTCTGGCGCCGCGGCCCCGGGGGCTGGACCAGCGAGACGCTCTGGACCGAGGAATTCGGCGGCCGCTTCAACCGCATGCGCGACGCCGAGGCCGGCAACCTCTTCGGCGACGGCGAGGCGCTCGCGATCGCGACGCACGACCAGGGCGTGGTCGCGACGCTCCGTTGGGTCAACGGCCAGGCGACCGCGACGCGCATCGACGCGCGGCCCAACACCTTCGTGCACGAGATCGAGATCGGCGACCTGAACGGGGATGGTCGTCGGGAGATCTACGCGACGCCGAGCGAGCCGAACGATCTCGATGGCGGCGAGCAGCACGGCGAGGTCGTGCGCTACGTCCCGCAGCCCAACGGCGAGGCGGAGCGCGCCGTCGTTGCGGATCTGGGGAACCGCCACGCGAAGGAGATCTGGGTCGGTGACGTCGACGGCGACGGGCGCGATGAGCTCTACGTCGCGGTCGAAGCCCTGACGCGCGGCGCCGAAGGCTCGGTCGAGATCGTCCAACCCGTCGAGATCCGTCGCTACGAGGCAGACACCGCACCCACGGCGGGCGTGGTGATCGCGACGCTGCAGGATCGCCTGACGCGCTTCCTCACGGTGGGCGACGTCGACGGCGACGGTCGCCGCGAGATGGTCGCGGCGGCGTTCTCGAGCGGCCTCTGGATGCTCCGCCCCGGCTCGAACCCGCGGAGCGAGTGGTCGGTCGAGAGCATCGACCGGGAGTCGAGCGGCTTCGAGCACGCCTCGACGCTGGCCGACCTCGACCGCGACGGCCGCGACGAGCTCTACGTCGCCGCCGACGACCAGGGCGAGCTGCGCCGCTACGTGTGGGTCAACGGGCGCCCGCGGCGCGAGGTCATCCACCGCCGCGACAACCCCCGCGCCGCGCTCACCTGGAACATCGTGGCCTACGACGTCGCCTCGCTCGAGTGAATCGGGTGCAGCTCATGCCAGATCCGCCGCCGCGCGCCCCCCGCCGGGCCCTTCCTTCGGACGAGCCTCCAGAGTAGCCGCTCGGCGCCGGTCGCATCGCGACGAAGGGAGCGCGCGAACTGCAGGAGGCGGGGATCCACGGGGTCGACGGCGGCCACCGACGTCCTTCGGCGGCTCCCGCCTCCTGCCGGTCCTTCACTCCCAGAGGACCTTCTTCTTGCCATCGAACCAGCCCGCGATCTTGGGCTTGATGTGCTCTTCGATCTTCGCGCGCTTGACCTTCATGGTCGGCGTGAGGAAGCCATTCTCGATCGACCACGGCTCCTTCGCGATCACGATGAACTGCATCTGCTCGTAGGTGGAGAGCGACGCGTTCGTCTTGTCGAGGAGCTCGCCGAGCTGCCTCTCGATGTCGGCCTTCGCGGCCTCGTCGAGCTTCTTGCGGATCTCCTCGCCGAGCACGACGTACGCGAACGCCGCAGGCTCGCCCACGCCGCTCACGCACGAGAGCTCGAGCAGCGGATGCTCGTTGAGCTTGTTCTCGATCGGCGCGGGCGCGACGTACTTTCCCTTGGCCGTCTTGAAGAGCTCCTTCACCCGGCCGGTGATCTTGAGCAGGCCCTCGCCCGTGCGCTCCCCGCGGTCGCCGGTGCGGAAGAAGCCATCGGCCGTGAACGCCTCCTTCGTGAGGTCCTCCGCCTTGTAGTAGCCCACCATCGAGCCCGGGCTCTTGATGAGGATCTCGCCTTCCTCGCTGATCTTCACCTCGACCCCTTCGTGGGGGATGCCGACGTAGCCGACCTTGCTGAAGCCGGTCCTCGAGAGATGCGAGTAGGCGAAGTCCTCGGTCATCGCGTAGCCCTCCATCAGGTTGAGGCCGAGCTTGCGGTACCAGGCGATGAGCTCCGCGGGGATCGGCGCCGAGCCCGAGCCCGCGAGACGCACGTGCTCGAGGCCCAGGCCCGTCAGCACCTTCTTGCCGATGATGCCCTTCACGATCGGGATCGAGAGGAGGAAGTCGAGACGCCCGGGAGAGGTCTTCGAGAAGACGCCCTGCTGGAACTTGAGCCACAGGCGCGGCACGGAGAGAAAGAGCGTGGGCTTGGCGCGGTTCAGGTCCTTCACGAACGTGTCGAGCGCCTCCGCGAAGAAGACGTGACCGCCGGCGACGAGCGAGGTGCACTCGATGTAGGCGCGCTCGAACACGTGCGCGAGCGGGAGGTAGGAGAGCACGCGCTCGTTCTCGGTGAACTCGACGCCGCGCACCATGCCCTCGGCGGCGACCGAGATCCGGCCGAAGCTGTGCATCACACCCTTGGGCCGGCCCGTGGAGCCCGACGTGTAGATCAGCATCGCGAGGTCGTCGGGGTCGCGATCGACGCGGCCCTGCACGGGCTCGGTCGCCTTGATGAGGTCGTCCCACTTCGGAAGGTCCCCGCCCGCCGGCGCGAGGGGGAAGGCGATCTTCCGGACTCCCTCGGGGATCCCCTTCTGCTGGTCCTTCCACGTGGGATCGAGCTTTCCGACGAAGAGCACCTTCGCCTCGCTGTGCTCGAGCACGTAGCGGATCGTGTCGGCGCTCTCGGTCGGGAAGATGGCGACGGTCGTGAACCCGCCGATCCAGATGGCGAGCTCGGCGATGAAGAAGTGCGCGCAGTTCTTCGAAAGCATCGCGACGCGGTCCCCCTTGGCGAGGCCCATCCCGCGGAGGTGCGCGGCCATGCGGCGCGCCTCGTCGAGCACCCGTCCCCACGTGTAGTCCTCGACGCGATCGCCCCCGATCGGCTGCGTGAGGTAGACGCGGTCGCGCCAGGCCTCCTCGTGGTCGTAGACATGCTGGAGAATGCTCTTGCTCGCCTTCATCGCTCGTGCTCCCGGACGGGCTCCGTGCCCCTGCGTGATCCGCGCGAGGACCCGCGTGGACCGAAGCGGGGAGCAGACCCGAGTCGCGCCGCGAATTCAATGGTCACCGGACGGCTCTTCCGCGTGCGCGACCGCACGGACCGTCGCGCTCGGGGATGCGCCCGCCGTTCGCGGCTCAGATCAGACAATCCGCGGGAGGTCGGAGGCGTAGGCGAGCACGCGCTCGCCGGGATCGGCCGCGAGCCGGGCGAGCGCTCTCAGCTCGGGGTCGATCGCCTCCGCGACCGCGCCGACGGCCACGCGTACGTGCTCGGTGCGCGCGTCGATCGGCGCCTCCTCGCCGCCGCTCGGCCACACGGTGGCAGGCTCGAGCGTCGCGTCTCCGGCGCGGGTGCGGGCCTCCTCGAGCGCCTCGCGGAGCCCGCCCATGCGGTCGACGAGCCCCTGCGTGCGCGCGTCGGTGCCGGTCCACACGCGTCCGCGCGCGATCGCGTCGACGGACTCGCGGGTCATCTTGCGGCCGCGGCCGACGATCTCGAGGAAGCGGTCGTAGAAGGCCTGGATCGAGCGCTCGGCGATGGCGCGCTCCTCGTCCGTCGTCTCGCGCGGATGCACGAGGAAGTCCGCGCTCGGGGCGTTCTTCACCACCTCGGTGCGGAGGCCCATCGTCTCGAAGAGACGCGACAGGACGAGCCGCGCGCTGATGACACCGATCGAGCCCGTGATGGTCTGCGGCCGCGCGACGATCGCGTGCGCCGGGGCCGCGACGTAGTAGCCGCCGCTCGCCGCGACGTCACCGAAGCACGCCACGACGGGCTTCTTCGTGGCGAGGAGCTCGACCTCGCGGTGGATGCGCTCGCTCGCGAGCGCCGAGCCGCCTGGTGAGTCGACGTAGAGGACGACCGCTGCGACGCGGCGCTCGCGCGCGAGGCGCCGAAGGGTCGGCACGAGCTGAGCGCGGCTCGCGCTGCCCGGCGGCCCCGCCTCGCCGATCGCTCCGAGCACCGGAAGCACCGCGACCACCCGCGGCCGCACGAAGGGTCGGAAGAGCTTGGTCTTCGCGAAGGCGAAGTAGACGGGCGCGCGCACGAGCACCGGCGGAGGCTTGCCCACCTCGACGATCGCCGCGCGGAGCTCGTCGTCGTGCACGACCGCGTCGGCCAGGCCGAGCGCGACGGCCTCTTCCGCGGTGAGCATCGCGCGGGTGAAGATCGCGCGGACGCCGGCCTCGTCGAGCCCCGGGCGCTCCGCGAGCGCATGCACGAGCTCCGCCTCGAGGCCGTCGACGATCCCCTGCACCTGCGTGCGCTGCGGCCCGCTCATCGCCTCCTCGACGAGGCCCTCGACGGCGGTCTTGAACTCCGCGCGCCGGTGCACCTCGATCGAGACTCCGAGCTTGGCCAGGAGTGGCCGGGCGTACGTGCGCACCGAGGCGAGGCCCGGCGCGACGATCGTGGCGTGCCGCCCGACGAGCACCCGGTCGCAGGCGCTCGCGAGGTAGAGCTCGCGGTGGCCCGCGCCTTCCGGCCAGTACGCGACCACCCGCTTGCCACTGCGCCGCACACGCGCGAGCACCTCCCGCACGTCGCCGAGCACCGCCCAGCCGGCGGCGAGCATCGGGATCTCGATCAGCGCGCCTTCGAGGCCGCGGTCGCGCTCGAGGGCCTCGCCGAGCTCGATCAACCCTCCGAGCGGCGTGGGCTCGGCGCGCGAGGCCATCGGGAGCCAGCGCGCCCAGAACGGGCGCGGACCGGGGACCGCGACGACGCGGCGCCGGAGCCGGACGTGAACCCACCGCATTCGTCGCCGCGCGAGCGCGCGCCGCGCGAGGAAGAAGGGAGCCCGCACGAGGGCGAGCAGGTTCCACAACGACGCGATGACGAACCGCACCCCGCGAGGATGAGCCGAACGCGCGCCCGCGTCAGCCGCCCGTTCGGGCGTGCGCCGCGCCGCTCGCGGAGGCGAACAGGTCTTTACCGCCCGTGAGGATCGATGATACCTACGATGCGCGCTGGGCTGCGGGCGAGACCCCTCGGCGACACGAGCGCGGTCCCGGTTCTCTCGAGGAGCTCATGACGAACCCGCAGATGGTCATGTACGAGGAGGAGTTCAACCAGATCCAGGCGATCGTGCTGCGCCTGGTGAGGGAAGCGAACGCCCGGGTCGTGTTCGTGATCGACAAGAACGGGCAGGAGATCGCGAAGGCGGGTGAGGTCGATCAGCTCGACACGACCAGCCTCGCGTCGCTCACGGCGGGCAACATCGCCGCGACCGGGGGGATGGCGAAGCTCCTTCGGGAGAATGAGTTCACGACGCAGTTCCACGAAGGCGAGCGCGCGAACATCCACATCCAGATCGTCGGCAACCGGGTGATCCTCGTCGTCATCTTCGACAGCAAGACCAGCCTGGGCCTGGTCCGGCTCCGGGTGAAGAAGGCGAGCGAGGAGCTCAACGGCATCTTCGAGGCCTTGCTCCGCAAGGTGCAGGACCCGAACCGCGAGACGCCGTTCGCGGAGATCACCGACGACGACATCGACAACCTCTTCAACGACTGAGAGGCGGGCCCATGTCGTTCATCAACGTCCTGCAGCGCGAGATCAACTGCAAGATCGTCTACTACGGGCCCGGCTTGTGCGGGAAGACGACGAACCTGCAGTACATCTACAACAAGACCAACCCCGACGCGAAAGGCAAGATGATCAGCCTCGCGACGGAGACCGAGCGGACGCTCTTCTTCGACTTCCTGCCGCTCGCGCTCGGTGAGATCCGCGGCTTCAAGACACGCTTTCACCTCTACACGGTGCCGGGCCAGGTCTTCTACGACGCGAGCCGCAAGCTCATCCTCAAGGGCGTGGACGGCGTCGTCTTCGTCGCGGACTCCCAGATCGCGCGCACCGAGGCGAACCTCGAGTCGCTCGAGAACCTGCGCACGAACCTCGCCGAGCAGGGCTACTCGCTCGACAAGCTCCCGTACGTCGTCCAGTACAACAAACGGGACATGCCGAGCGTCGCGTCGGTCGACGAGCTCCGCTCGCTGCTGAATCCGAACAGCGTGCCCGACTTCGAGGCCATCGCCTCGACCGGTGTGGGCGTCTTCGAGACGCTCAAGTCCGTCGCGAAGCTCGTGCTCACCGAGGTCAAGCGCCAGGCCGGCTGAGCCTGCGGCGGGACAGGCGGTGCGCCGCGGATGCTTCAGCCCTCTTCGCCTTCGCTCGGCTTGTCCTTGCCATCGCGGATCCCGAGCGCCTTCATCTTCTTGTAGAGATGGCTCCGCTCGAGCCCGAGCCCCTCGGCGGTGCGGGTCACGTGCCCCTGGTGGTGCTCGAGCGCGCGGAGCACCAGCTCCTTCTCGACCTCCCGCACCATCTCCTCGAGCGGCACTCCCGGGCGGAAGTGGCCCCCGCCGCCGCCACCCCCACCGATCGGCAGTTGTGCGCGCACGTCGGCCTCGTCGATCGCGTCCTCCGGTGAGAGAATGACGAGCCGCTCCACGAGGTTTCGGAGCTCCCGCACGTTGCCCGGATACTCGTACCGGCAGAGCGCCGAGAGGGCGCCATCGGTGAAGCTCTTGCCGCGCCGGTCGTTCTGGGAGCACGCGAGGCGGAGGAAGTGCCCGGCGAGCATCGGCACGTCCTCGACACGCTCGCGCAGGGCAGGCACGCGGAGCGGGACGACGTTCAGACGATCGTAGAGGTCGGCCCGGAAGCGACCCTCCTCGATCTCCTTGCGGAGCGGCTTGTTCGTCGCCGCGACCACCCGCACATCGACCTTCTGGAGATCACCTCCGCCGACACGCTCGATCTCCCCCTCCTGCAGGACACGAAGCAACTTCGCCTGCATGGGTGAGGGCATGTCCCCCACCTCGTCGAGAAAGAGGGTCCCGCGGTGCGCGCGCTCGAACTTGCCGCGGCGCGCCTTGGTGGCGCCCGTGAAGGCGCCCGCCTCGTGCCCGAAGAGCTCGCTCTCGACGAGCTCCGCGGGCACCGCCGCGCAGTTCATCTTCTCGAAGGGCCCTCTCTGTCGCTTGCTCCCGCGGTGAATCGCCGCCGCGACCAGCTCCTTGCCGGTACCTCGCTCGCCCATGACGAGGACCGTCGCGCTCGCGCTCGCGGCGCGCTCGATCTGCTCGCGCAGCCGGCGCATCGGCGCGCTGTCGCCGAGCAAGCCCGAGCTCTCGCCGGTCCTCTCCTTGAGGCTCCGGTTCTCCTCGGAGAGCTGCGCGTGCTCGAGCGCACGGGCGAGGGAGAGCAGGAGGCGCTCGGTGCCGATCGGCTTCTCGAGAAAGTCGTGGGCTCCGAGGCGCGTGGCCTCGATCGCGATCTCGATCGTGCCCTGCCCGCTCATCACCAACACGGGCGCCTCGACCTTCATGTCGCGCAGCGCCTTCATCAGCGCGAGCCCGCTCGTGCCGGGCATGTTCACGTCGAGGAGAAACGCGTCGTACGCCTTGCTTCGCGCCTTCTCGAGGGCGATCTCGGCCGAGCCCGCCACGTCGACGTCGTAGTCTTCGACGCGGAGCGCCCGCGAGAGCGTGGAGAGGATGTTCTTCTCGTCGTCGACGATGAGGATCGTGCCCGAGGACATGCGAAAGACTACCTCAGGCACCCGCTCACCTCTCAACCCGGCTCGTCTTTGGGCTCGCGCAGACCGAGCTCCTTCATCTTCGTCTGCAGGCTCTTGCGGGAGATCTTGAGCAGCTTCGCGGCATGCGTGACGTTGCCGAGGGTCTGCGAGAGCGCGCCGAGGATCAGATCGCGCTCGACGCGCGAGGTGGCCTCGCGCACGAGCTCCTTGAGACCGACGTCTCCGGGCGCGGCGGGCTCCTCGTCGGCATCCTCGGCCTGCGCCTCGAGGTCGACAGGCGTGCTCGAGGCGATCGCACCAGGGCTCGAAGCGGGAGCGTCGTCGTGCGACGTCGCCGCCGCAGGCGCGATCGAGGGCGCCGCGCCGGGGGGCGGCTCCCGCTTGACGAGCACGTCCTTCGGGAGGTCCGCGACCTCGACGCGCGCGCCGTCCTCGCAGAAGAGCACGCTTCGCTCGATCACGTTCTCGAGCTCGCGGATGTTGCCGGGCCAGTGGTAGGCGACGAGCGCCTCCATCGCTTTGTCCGAGACGCCCGAGACGTTCTTCTTGAGCCGCTCGTTCTGCCGAGCGACGAGGCGCGCGACGAGGATGGGGATGTCCTCCATCCGCTCACGCAGCGGCGGCAGGCTGATCTGCACGATGTTGAGGCGGTAGTAGAGGTCCTCGCGGAACTTTCCCTGCTTGATCGCCTCCTGGAGGTCGCGGTTGGTCGCCGCGACGAGGCGAACGTCGACGTGGATGGGCTTGATCCCCCCGACGCGCTCGAAGGACATGTACTGGAGCGCGCGCAGCAGCTTGACCTGCATCGCGAGGGGAATGTCGCCGATCTCGTCGAGGAAGAGCGTGCCCTGATCGGCGAGCTCGAAGCGGCCCGGCTTGCTCCCGACCGCGCCCGTGAAGGCCCCCTTCTCGTAGCCGAAGAGCTCGCTCTCCACGAGCGACTCGGGGATCGCCGCGCAGTTGACGCGGATGAAGGCCTTGTCGGCGCGGTCGCTGTTCCTGTGGATCGCGTTGGCGATGAGCTCCTTGCCGGTACCGCTCTCGCCGGTGATGAGGACGGTGCTCGGCGTCTTCGCGACGCGGTCGATCATCGCGTAGACCTCGCGGATCGCCCGGCTCTTGCCGCTGATCTCGTGCTTTTCACCCTCGGGACCGACATCGGCGAGGCGGAGCTCGCTCGTCCGGGCTGCCTTGGCGACGATCGCGCGGAATTCGTCACGATCGAAGGGCTTGGTCACGTAGTCGAAGGCGCCGAGCTTCAGGGCCTCGACGGCCGTGTCGACCGTGCCGTGCGCGGTGATGAGGATCACCGGAATCTCGGGACGATGTGCGACGACGTGCTTGAGGAGCGTGAGACCATCGACCCGCGGCATGCGCAGATCGCTGATGACGATGTCCACCTGACCACCACCCAGCAGCTCGATCGCCTCGTGGCCGTCGGCCGCCGTCTTGACGTCGTACCCATCGCGCGCGAGCTGCGCACCGAGGACCCGGCGGAGGTTGACCTCGTCTTCAGCGAGCAGGATCTGCTTGCGCATAGAGAGTGGGAGTGAGGGGCAGGGCGCTGGAAGGTCCCGCGATCGTGACCGCGGATCGCGGGGCAGGGAACGTTCCCACGCTCACATGCTCGCGTCCACGCCGCTCGACGCGCCCGCGTCGGGAGGGATCGTGAGCGGATCGAGCATGGACGTCGTGGAGACGTCGGGCTCGAGCCCACAGCCACGGCGGACCGTCGCCATGCTGCGCATGGTGGTGGCGGGCGTGTCACCCGAGAGATCGGAGCAGTAGAAGATGTGCGTCGAGGCTGGTGCGACCTGAGAGGCCGCGACCTCCGCGCGTCCGAAAGGCGCCGGGATCGTGGCGACGGCAGCACCGAAGCCCGCCGCCACGCCGGAGCTCGGCAGGTAGAGCGTGCCTCGGCGCGCTTCCTCGCCGACGCCCATCCTCGCGAGCTCGCCGTTGCCCGCGATCGTCTGCACCACGCCCGCGCCCGCGCGCGACGTGCCTGCACCCGGGGCGCCCACGGCGAGGTCGGTCCGTCCGTCACCGTCGAAGTCCCCCGCCGCGAGCGATTGACCGAAGCGACTCGCGCCGCAGTCGATGACGAGCCCCGCGCCCGTCGGGCTGCACCCGAAGCTGCTCGCGGGCGCCGCGCTCGAGCGTGCCTCCAGGCTGCAGGTGCTCGCGCCCCCGAAGTCTTCGCCATCGAAGACGTGGACGGGGCGGTTGATCGGCAGCGACGTCGCGTCGGCGGGCTGCACACCGACGGCGAGATCCGGATGGCCGTCACCGTCGAAGTCTCCGAACGCGAGCGCCTCGCCGAACCCGACGTCGTCGGTGTCGCCGGCGAGGCATCCGATGACCTCTGCCCGGACGCTGGCACCGTCCGCGGCAGTGACCTCCGCGACCACGACCCGCCGCGTCTCGACGCCGAAGGTCGCTGCGATCCGCAGGACCGGTGGGCCCGAGGACCGATCGACGGCGAGCGCGACGTGGCTTCCGAAGCGAGCCCCCTCGGTCAGCTCGAGGCCCATGATCGGCACGAGCCCGCGCCGAGAGCCGGCCTCGCTCTGACCCATCCCGAGGCCCGTGCCCTGATCGCGAAGGTGCCGGAGCCGGAAGATCGCACCGGTGCCATCGGTCTCGGGAGCACCGAAGATGGCGACGCCGAAGGGATGAAAGATCGGGACGCCCGCAGCCGACGCGCCCCAGCCGAGATCGTTCTCGACCGGCACCATCAGCGACGTCTGTGCGCCGATCGACTCGCAGCGGATCTGAACGCGCTCCTGGCCCATGAACCGGCCGGCGGTCACCGCGACGCAGCCCCTCCAGTCACCCATGGAGGTCTGCATCGATGGAAAGCCCGCGCCCGCGCGCCACCCCGATCCGCAGTTGTTGACCGTCAGGTCCCTCTCGCGATCTTCCAGATGGCAACCGCGGAAGAGCGGCGGGACAGTGCTGCCCGTCCGGTTCGCCTCGAGCTGCGTCGTCACCCGCGTCGTCCCGGACGGCTGGAGCTGCTGCAGCTCGTCCCAGATCCGGAACACGGCGTAGCTCCCGTTCGTCTCCTCGCGGACCGAGCCCCCGCCGACGTAGAGCCGTGTTCCGCGACCGAACGTGTCGTTCAGGGTGGGCGCCTCGTATCCGAACAGGACCTGTCCGAAGCGGGGCCCGCCCTCGCCGTCCACCCGCACCGTGCTGACCGGGGCCCCACGGCCCAGCGCGTCGAAGTCATCCCAGATCTTGCAGCCCGTGCAGAGCGCGGCGACGCCGAGCGTCAGAGCCTGCGCGCGAAGGGCGAGAGTTCCAGCCATCACAGCCTCCCGGAGAGCGAGAGACCGAACACGTCGCCGCCCGTGCCGCCTCCCGGCGAGAGCATCGGCAAGAGCGTCCAGTCCCGCGGATCGAGCACCGTCCCCTCGGACGGAGGCAAGTCGTCGTAGAGCGCATAGAACAGGGCGAGCGAGCCCGCGACGGCCGCGAGGCCGTAGCCCACGAACTGGGCGATCGACATCCAGTAACCCACCGGGAGCCTCGAGTCGTCGAGTTGCAGCGTGCCTGCGCTGCTCGCGCGTTCGAGCTCGCCGTGGAGCTCGCTCACGTAGATGGAGATGCCGATCCCTCCGCCGAGCGAGAGGCCACCGATGATCCCGGCCACGATCGCACCGCCGCGGCCCATCGCGGGGCGAAGCCGCACGCGGATGGGCCGCAACTGGCCACGCGCGACCTCCACGGGAGCCTCCCAGGCCTTCATGCCGTCCTGCTCGACGCGGACGACGCGCGTCCCGCCTTCGACCTGACCTTCCCATGGGATCGTTCCGACTTGGGCCCCATCGATGTAGACCCGAGAGCCTCGGAGGTTGCCGACCACGCGGAGGCGGCCGTACGAGACACGCTCGAGATCGACCTCGATGCGGACCTCGTCACCGACGGACACGTCGAACTCGCGCTCGATCGGGTCGTAGCCCTGGCGCTCGATCCACACGCGGTGGTGGCCCGTCCGGAGCGGCCCTTCGAACGGCGTGACACCGCGCGCGCCCGCTCCCCGGTCGTCGAAGACCACGCCCGCGCCCGGCGGGTCCGACCTCACCCGGACGTAGCCGAGGAACTCGCCTTGCGAGAGGTTGAGGAAGAGCCGGTTGAACACGCCCGGCCGTATGTCGACGTCACGCTCGAAGCGGTTGTAATCCGGGTGCTCGATCACGATGTGGTAGGCGCCGTGCGACAGGGTCTGCTCGAGGGGCGCGGTCCCCGTCGCCACCGTGCCGCTGGCGTTGGACACCGTGACCGTCGCGCCCGCCGGCTCGGTCTCGATCGCGACGAGCGAGAGCAGCTGCTCGACCACCTGCGGGGCGGGGGCCGCGGGCTCCGGAGCGGACTCCTCCTGCGGAGGCGTCGACACGACCGTCTGCCCCGCCGCGTCGCGCTCGGCGCGCTCCCGCGCGAGCCGCTCCTCGCGTTCGCGGGCGCGCGACTCGAGGCCTGCGATCCGCGTCTCGACCTCGGCGCGCTCGGAGGCGTTCGTCTCGGTGGCGACGTAACGCCGGAAGTACTCGAGCGCGTGCGGCAGATCGCCGGCCGTCTCGTAGGCGACGCCGGCGTTGAAGAGGAAGGCGGAGAACGGATGGATCCCGTACGCCGCGTCGAATTCCGCCGCGGCTTCCGCAAAGCGTCCCTGGAGGAAATACGCCTGGCCTTGCTCCATGCGTGTCCGTGCCTGCTCGAGCACCTGACGGCTCGGACGCGCCCGCTGCGCGACGGCCGACGTCGAGACGAAGGAGGAGCACAGCACGGCCAGCAAGGTGAGAGAGGCAAGCGATCGCATCGAAACTCCCCAGCTCGCCGTCGCGAGCGCGAGATCGGCGTCCCGCCGACCCTGTGTAGCTGTAGCGCAGAACTCCTGGGCGAAGAAAGAACCGGAAGGCTCGCCCTCGTGGTCACTCAAAGCGCGTCGACGCGCAGCTCGACCTCACCGCAGTCGAAGTCACGATAGACCAGGGCGTCGACGACGATGAAGTAGGTCCCGGCCTCGAGCCGCGCTCGGATGCGCGATTGACGCACCTGGACCCCCCGATCGCAGCCTCCGCTGATGTCGCTCTCGCTGCATGGGATGTCGTCGCCGCACGCGATCTGCGTGTCGGCCGCGTCGCACACGCGCCGCACGTAGACGATCGTGTCGACCGCGGCTTCGGGGTCGATGTCGAGCAGGTCGATGTCGACCATCGTGGGCTCCGCCAGTGTGAGGGCAAACGTCGCGTCGTTGGACTCCGCGTCGGACATCGCGCCGCACGCAGCGCTGCGCACGTACGACGTGCGGCCCAGGGCCTCGCACAGGTCGACGCGCTCCCGGTCTCCGAGCCTGATCGCGGGAAGGTCCCGGCAAGGGTCCGTCGGAGCGCACGCGCGGGCCGCCGGGTCGCAGCCGCCAGGGCACGGCGTGAAACGTGCGCTCGCGCCGTCGGGCGCACACGTGAGCAGCCCGGTGCCATCGCCCGCGCACGCGACGCTCCCGGGCGCGCAGCGGAGGCAGGCCCCGGCCTCGCAGCGCAGGCCCGAGGCCGCGCAGTCGGTCGTCACCTCACGGCCACCTTCGCACGCGACCCGGACGCTCCCCTCGCACCGCACGGTTCCCTCGAGACACGTGGGCGAGATCGCGGCATCGAACGCGCCGGTGTCGGGCTCGAGACGATCTGCATCGGTTCCGATGGGCGCAAAGGCATCGAGTGGCGCGCGGCCCGAATCCGCGGAGCCGAGGCGGCTCGGGTCGGGAGAAACCAGCGCGCTGCAGCCCGACGTGGTCAAGAGCAAGAGAACCAGACGAGTGGAGGCATTCACACGGGGAGCGTACCTCGCCGCCCACGCGGTCGGCACGTGGGCTCCGACGCGGGCGCGTCCGCGTTCGGTCCGCGCGCGTGCATGCCAGCGTGTCGTGCCGTGCCCGCGCGTTCCGGAGCGACAGGGTTCGTGGCTCGCGCCCCGGATCCTCGAGGAGCCAGGGGAATTGGGCTGCGTGACGCCGGGGCACCAGCACGGAAGTGATGCGACTTCTTCTCGAGAAACCGCTCGGCCGCGTTGCAGATTGTTTCGCAGCTGCACATCTCCTGCGGCTGCGGTCATCTTCGGACGCGTGACTTCGAGAGCCTGCGCAGCGCGTGTCAGCGCCGCGGCGTCGACCGCGTTGTTCGTCGCAGCGAGCTGCGTGGGACCACGCGCGCCGGGCCTCTGGGCTCGCTCCGTCGAGCACGTGCTGGGCATCGAGGCTCAGCCGACGAGCTCCGCGCCGGCGGCGCGCATCGCCTCGATCGCACGCGCGCCGTCGCCCGCGGCGAGATCCACAGCGCGGATCCCCGCGAGGTGCACGCGAACGGGGAAGCCGAGCTCGAGGGCGTCGAGCACCGTCGCTTTCACGCAGTAGTCGGTCGCGAGCCCCACCACGTCGAGCGAGCTGACGCCCAGATCCCGCAACGTGTCCTCGAGCGGCGTCTTCTTGCGGCGCGCGTTGTCGAAGAAGCCGCTGTAGCTGTCGATCGCGCGGTCGGTCCCCTTGGGCACGAAGGCGTCGATCTGCACACGACCGAGGGCCTCGACCAGGGCGGCGCCGTTCGTCCCCGCGACGCAGTGGTCGGGCCAGAGGGTCTGCGACAGGCCCGCGAGCTCGCCCTGCGAGTACGGCGCAGCGCCCGGATGCTGCGACGCGAAGCTCCCATGGTCGGGCGGATGGAGGTCCTGCGTCGCGACGACCGCGCGGTAACCGGCGCTCGAGGCGAGCTGCAGGGCGACCGCGATCACGTCGTCGCCGCGTGGCACGGCGAGCGCGCCGCCGGGGAGGAAATCGTTCTGGATGTCGATCAAGAGCAGACCTCGCATGGCTCCCTCCGGTGGCTGGCAGATCACATCTCGAACACGAAGCCCGAGCGCTCGAGCTTCCGGTAGCGCTTCTCGTCGAAGCGGTAGAGGGTCGCGGCGCGGTGCGGCACGCCCTCCTCGAGCGCGCCCGTGTCCTCGAGCACACCGAGCGAGAGCACCCGCTTGCGGAAATTGCGCTTGTCGAGCGCCTCGCCGAGCACGGCCTCGTAGAGCTCCTGCAGCGCGCGGAGCGGAAAACGCGCCGGCAAGAGCTCGAAGCCGATCGGCCGCGTCCGCAGGCGCGTGCGCAGACGTTCTCGCGCGACCTCGAGGATCTCGCCATGGTCGAACGCGAGCGGGGGCAGCGCCCCGATCGGAAACCACCGCGCCTCCGCCGCGTCCGAGCCCTCCTTCACGCGAGAGGATCGACCACGCACGAGCGCCACGAACGCGACCGAGATCACGCGCTCTCGCGGGTCGCGATCCACCCGCGAGAAGGTCTCGAGCTCCTCGAGGTAGACGTTCGTGAGCCCTGTCTCTTCCGCGAGCTCGCGCCTCGCGGCCTCCTCGAGGGTCTCCTCGACGTGCACGAAGCCGCCGGGCAACGCCCAGCTCCCCGCGAAGGGCTCGAGGGCGCGGCGCACGAGGAGGACCGAGAGCTCCCCCGCCTCGAACGCGAGCACCGCGCAGTCGACGGTGAGCGCGGGCCGCGCGTGCCGGTAGACGTACTGCCGGGGGCTCGGGCCCTCCGCACGGGCACGCGAGGTCCTGGCGCTCATCGCGGCGTCTCCCCTTCGCGCGCGAGCGCCGCACGCACCGCGCCGAGCTCGCGCGCGAAGCCGCCCGAGAGGATCGGCAGGCGGCAGAACGTCTTGGGGTCGAGGCTCGCGTCGTCGAGATGGAAGCTCGGCGCATAGCGCTCGCGCTTCCACTGGTTGCGCGCGAAGAGCGTGAAGAAGCGCTCGACCCAGAGCGCCAGGCGGTGCGCTGGCACGTCGGGCCGCTCGAGGCGGAGGATCTCGAAGATCTGGAGCGGTGCGTGGCGGTCGCGCACCGTGAGGCGCTCGATGCGATCGAGGAGGTCGTAAGGCATGAGATCGTCCTCGTCGGTCTGCTTGTCGTCCGCAGGGCGGAGCTCCGCGGTCGGAGCCTGCACGTTGACCGCCGCGAGGGCCGGGACGCGCAGCCCCGCGGGGGCGTCCTTCTCGAGCCAGCGGAGCCAGCTGCGGAGGTAGTTCTTGTCGATGCCCGCGATCGGGCTGAGCCCACCCGACGTGTCGCCGTCCATCGTGGCGTAGCCGACCGCGGCCTCGCTGCGGTTGCTCGTGGCGAGGAGGAGCTTTCCCTCGACGTTGGCGAGCATCCACGCGGAGGGGCTCCGCACCCGGGCCTGGATGTTCTGGAGCGCGAGGTCGTCCGTCTGCCACGCGAGCGAGCGACCGAGCGCACCCTCGGCGAGGGCGACGTAGCCCTTCACGAGCGCGTCGACGTCGACCTCGTGGTGGCGGGCGCCGATCCCGTCGGCCACGACGCGCGCCGCGCTCTGCGTCACCGCGCCGCTGTTCACCGTGGACTGGTAGAGGGTCGTGAGCAGGCGCCCGACCACGGTGCGCTCGGTCGCGCACTCCGCGAGACCGCGCACGTGCGCGAGGCGCTCGCGCAGCGCGGCGAGGCCCAGCTCGTCGCTCGCCGCGCGCACCATCCACGCGACGAGGCAGCCGATCGCGGCGCTGTCGGCGCCTCCCGAGAGCGAGAAGACGAAGCCCTGGGAGCGCGACTTGCGCAGGTAATCGAAGAGACCGAGCGAGACGGCGCGGCCGAATTCCTCGTGCTTCACGTCGGGGCCCGACTCCCATGGCGCGACGCGGCTCGTGGCGGCCTCGCGAGGCGCCTCGGGGATGCGCACCGGCGCATGCACGAAGAGCTCGCGGTCTCGGGGCAGACGCGGCGTGAAGGACGCCGTCGCCGCGCGGCGCGCGCGGATCTCCTCGAGGTCGATGGCGGCGTGCACGAGCACGTGCTCGCGGAACGAGAAGCGCGGCCCCTCGATCACGGCCTCGCCGGCTGCCGTGCGCGGGCTCGCCTTGGGCACGCCGTCGTCCGGTCCCTTCGCAGGCTCGAGCGAGAGCGAAGGTGCGGCGATGAGTGCGTGGCCGTCGTAGATGGCTCGCCCGGACTCGTTGCCGAGGAGGTTCGCATACACGTACGCGACGCCGAACGCGCGCGATCCCTCCGCCACGAGCCTCCGGCGCACCTCGCGCTTGCCGAACGAGAAGTGGCTCGCGCTCGGGTTGAAGATCACGTCGATCGCGTCGAGCGCGAGCGCCGCCCCGGGTCGCCTCGCGACCCAGGCGTCCTCGCAAATCTCGAAGCCCAAGGTCAGGCCTCCGAAGTCGAGGCGCAGGTCGCCGATCGGGACCGCGCGGCCGAGGATGCGCACCGCGTCGCGCACGCGCGCGGGCCAGGGTCGGAACCAGCGTGGCTCGTAGTGGATGCCGTCGCCTGCGAGCGATTGCTTGGCGACGACGGCCGCGAGCGCGCCGTCGGCGATCACGGCGACGCCATTGAAGAGGACGCCGGCGTGCGCGACCGGCAGGCCGATGGCGACGACCATGCCCTCGGTATGCGGGAGTAGCGCCGCGAGCGACTCCGCCGAGGTCTGCGCGAGGAACGGCGAGAGAAAGAGATCCTCGCAGCCGTAGCCCGACAGCGCGAGCTCGGGCAGGCAGAGCATCGAGACCTTCGCGGCCCGGGCCTCGTCGATCGCCGCGCGGATGCGCCGGAGGTTTCCATCCCAGTCGAGCGGAGTCTGGTT
>JBKDQC010000129.1:0-2747 GCA_046342295.1 Deltaproteobacteria bacterium
CCGGCAAGAAACGTCAGAGCATGAGTCCATCCAAGTGACTCATGCTCTGAGCCGAATCGCCAGCGCATGCGCTGTTCGGGCTCGAGCCCCCAGGGCGCGGGCTCGCGCGGGGGGCGCCCGCCTACGAATCGCCGGAGCGCACCCTGGAGCTTCGTGTGTCGCTGCAGGGGAGCGGGCGCCACCACGAGCGCACCACAGGAGGTCTTCGCCGGTCACGAAGCGCCGCGCGGCCGTCGCGACGCTCCATCGAGTCGCCTCGACGTCCCTCCCCCGCGCGCCGCGGCTGCCCGTTGGGATTGGATGACACCTCTGTGAGTCTCCTTACGGTCGGGCCTCGTCCTGCTCCGAAGTCCCCGCGTGACGGATACCGACCCCGCCGCGCTCCCACGCTACCCTGAGGGCACCCCGATGACCGAGCTCGCCTCTCCGCTCCCGCTCCTGCCGCTGCGCCACGGCGTCGTTCTTCCGTCGCGCATGACGACCATCCCCGTAGGCCGTCCGCGCAGCCGCGCGCTCGCGAACGCGCTCTCACCCGGCGACCTCGTGCTCCTCGCGGTGCAACGCGACCCCGCGATCGAGGATCCGGCGCTCGTCGATCTCCATTCGGTCGCGACGCTCGCGCGCGTCACCGAGCGAACCGATCGCGGCGCGCGCGGAGTCGTGCTCGTCGTCGATGCGCTCGCGCGTGTCGAGCTTCGGGCGCTGACCTCGTCGGTCCCATACTGGATGGCGCGCGCCGAGGAGATCCCCGAGCCCGCACCGACGGCCGAGGCCCTCGAGCTCATGGGCGCGCTCAAGACGCGTCTGCGCGAGCTCATCTCGAACGACACCTCGCTCACCGAGATGCTCGCGACGACGAAGGACCCGGGCGCGCTCGCCGACCGCGTGCCCGCGTGGCTCGACATCGAGGACGCGCGCAAGGTCGAGGTGCTCCTCACGATCGACCCCGCAGCGCGCCTGCGCCTCGTGATCGAGCTGCTCGCCGAGGCCCGCGCCAAGAACGAGCTCCGCCAGAAGATCGAGTCCGAGGTCCGCAAGGAGCTCGGCAAGAACCACAAGGAGGCGATGCTCCGGCAGCAGATGCGCGCCATCCAGAAGGAGCTCGGCGAGGAGGACGCGAACAAGGACAAGCTCCGCGACAAGCTCGACGCCGCGAACCTCCCCGACGACGTGCGCGAAGTCGTCGACCGCGAGCTGCGTCGCCTCGATCAGGTCGGCCCGAACCAGGCCGAGGCCAACGTCATACGCACCTACCTCGAGTGGATCGCGGATCTGCCGTGGACCAAGCGCGCGCCCTCGCAGGGCGATCTCGACGCCGTCGAGAGCAAGCTCGAGAGCGATCACCACGGCCTCGCAGACGTCAAGCGCCGCATCCTCGAGCACATGGCGGTGCTCTCGCTCGGTGGTGAGGGCAAGGGCACGATCCTCGCGCTCGTCGGCCCGCCTGGCGTAGGCAAGACCTCGCTCGCGCAATCGGTCGCGGACGCGACGGGCCGTCCGCTCGTGCGTGTCTCGCTCGGCGGCGTGCGTGACGAGGCCGAGATCCGCGGCCATCGCCGCACCTACATCGGGGCTCTCCCCGGCCGCGTCGTGCACGCGATGCGCAAGGCCAAGGTGAAGAACCCGGTCGTCGTGCTCGACGAGATCGACAAGCTCGGTCGCGGCTGGCAGGGCGATCCCGAGGCCGCGCTCCTCGAGGTGCTCGACCCCGAGCAGAACAAGCAGTTCACCGATCACTACCTCGAGCTGCCGTTCGACCTCTCGGAGGTGCTCTTCATCGCGACCGCGAACGATCTCTCGACGCTGAGCGCCCCGCTCCGCGATCGCCTCGAGATCATCGAGGTGAGCGGCTACACGACCGACTAGAATGTCGCGATCGCCGAGCGCCACCTCGTCGAGCAGCAGATGAAGAAGGTGGGCCTGCCGAGCGGCTCGGTGACCGTGCCGCGCGAGAGCCTCGAGCTCGTGGTACGCGAGTACACGCGGGAGGCCGGCGTGCGCCAGCTCGGTCGCGAGATCGGCAAGGTACTGCGCTCGCTCGCGCTCGAGGTCGCCCGCAAGAAGAGCGAGTCGGCCTCGATCACGGTGGACGAGGCCACGATCCGCAAGGTGCTCGGCAAGCCGAAGTTCTTCGCGGAGATGGCCGAGCAGGACAACGCCCCCGGCATCGCGGCGGGCCTCGCGTGGACGCCGGTCGGTGGAGACATCCTGTTCATCGAGACGACGAAGATGGCGGGCAAGGGGCGCATCGAGATCACGGGCCAGCTCGGCGACGTGATGAAGGAGTCGGTCCGCGCGGCCCTCGCGTACCTCCGCTCCCACGCCGAGGAGCTCGGCGTCGATCCGGAGTTCCTCGAGAAGCACGACCTCCACGTGCACGTCCCCGCGGGCGCGATCCCGAAGGACGGCCCCTCTGCGGGCATCACGATGTACACGGCGCTCGCGTCGCTCATGACTGGCCGGCGCGTGCGCAGTGACGTCGCGATGACCGGCGAGGTCACGCTCCGCGGCCGCGTGCTCCCGATCGGCGGCCTCAAGAGCAAGATGCTCGCGGCGCACCGCGCGGGCTTCAAGCGGGTGATCATCCCCAAGCTCAACGAGCGTGATCTCCCGGAGATCCCGGAGATCATCCGCAGCGAGCTCGAGATCATCGCCGCCGAGGATGTGCGCGAGGTCATCGCCGCCGCCCTCGAGCCCGACGTACTCGCCCCCACCGGCACGAGCGGTGCCGGCAGCAAGACCGGCAC
>JBKDQC010000130.1:0-5002 GCA_046342295.1 Deltaproteobacteria bacterium
TGGTGTTTCCGCCCCGTGTCCTGGACCTGACGGAACTCCGCGCGGCGCTTGAGGCGGTCGGCTGCTCGGAGCGTGAGGCGCGGCTGCATGGTGACGCGAAGGGCGAACGACGACGGCCCGCGACGCGGTGGCGTGCGGGCCGGGGTGGAAGGGCGGGGGCGTCCTCCGAGAGGACGCCACGCGCCTCAGCCGTTCACTTCTTGTAGCAGGTGGGCGCCATCCGGTGGCGACCCTTCGCGCGGCGGCGCGAGAGGACCTTTCGGCCGTTGGCCGAGGCCATGCGCGCGCGGAAGCCGTGCGTGCGGAGCCGGCGCGTGCGGTGGGGTTGGTAGGTACGCTTCACGGGGAGCCTCCAGAGACGGCAGCCGCGGGCTCGCGGGCTGCGGAAAGGGCGCGAGATCAAGCACGGTGCGGTCGAGTCGTCAAGAACGGTCTCGGCTCACCGGGCCAGGGGCAGGACGCGCAGGTGGGTGAGCGAGCGCCACAGCCACTCGACCGGGCCGAGCCGGAAGCGGGCGAGCCAGAGCCGCGCGAGGAGCACTTCGAGGCTCCACACGCCCGCGGCGAGCAGGACCGCCAAGGCCGGCCCGACCGCGCCGTACATCCCGAGCCCGTAGCCGTAGAAGAAGAGGGTGAAGGCGACGGTCTGCCCGAGGTAGCAGGAGATCGCCATGCGCCCGATCGGCACGAGCGCGTCGATGGCGGGCCGCGCCCACGGCCTCTTCGCGAGCCAGAGAAACGACGCGCCGTAGCCGAGCGCGAGCGTATCCCCCGCCGCGATGTACGGGCCGGGGTAGAGCGCGAGCGAGGCGTTCGCGAGCGCGCCGAGCACGACGAGCGAGAGCGAGAGCGCACCGAGCCGCGAGGAGGCCACGAGGCGCACGAGCGCGCCGCTCTTCTCGAGCCAGAGACCGAAGCAGCCCATCGCCACGGTGTTGAGCCGGTAGCTCCAGTTGTACTGCCCGAAGAACGACAGCATCTCCTCGAAGCGGTGCGCGCTGATCGAGGCGAAGTCGCCGTCGCGGTAGATCGCGACCTGACGCGCGAGGTAGGCCGCATGCTCGGCGGCGGAGGAGGCATCGGGAGTCTCGGGGGCGAACCAGGTGTCGACGCGGAGCGAGACGGCGGTCGTGGCGGCGAGGCAGATCGCCGCCGTCGCGAGGATCGCCCGGGGCGAAAGCCGGTCGACCGCGACCAGTACGAGCCCGAGCAGCGCGTAATTGAGCAGGATGTCGCCCCACCAGCCGAAGACCGAGTGCAGGACGCCGAAGACGAAGAGAACCGCGAGCCGCCGGAGGTAGGCGGCCATGCCACGGCCGATCAGGACGGCCGCGCCGAAGCCGAAGAGGGCGCTGAACTGCGGATAGAACTTGCCCTCGCAGAGGCCCTCCACGAAGAGGGCCGCGACGAGGTCGGGGAGCGAGAGCGCCGCGCGGAGCGCGTCGTCCCAGAGCAGCTCGGGCAGGCTCGGTGCGAGGCCGATCCACGGCACGTTCACGAGGGCGATGCCGAGCAGACAGAAGCCGCGCAGCGCGTCGATCGCGCGGTCGCGCCCCTCGGGGCCGCTGGTCTGCGGTTCGTTGCGCACGCGGAAAGACAACGTGTCATCGGCCGCTTCGGCGCGTCAACGCCCGCGCGTGCGCGCATGGCGGGGCGCGTCCTGACGAACGCTCCTTCGCCGCCGACGGGCTCGCGCCTTCGCCTCGGTCCGGCTCACAGCCAGCGGGTCACGAAGACGCCCGAGCCGTCGCGCTCCGCGTCTGCCCCGTGCAGCCGCGCCTGGCGCTCCGGCCGTGGGCCGCCGCCGAGGACCCGCTCGAATGCGGCGGCGGCCAGGCCGGTGTCACCCGCGTCGAGGTGACAGATGCCGATCATCGCCCACGCGACCGGTCCGCGCGTCGGGCTCGCGAGGCAGCGCCGAAACTCCCGCAGCGCCTCGGCGGTGAGGCCGACTTCGCGGTAGGCCATCCCCAGATCGAAGTGGCTCTCGGCCTCGTCGTCCTCGGCCTGCGCGTCGGAGCGCTCGACCGCCCGCGCGAGGATCGCCTCCGCTTCGAGGGCATCGTTCGCCGGGCCCGCCGAGGGCATGTCGGCGAAGAGATCGTCGAGGCGGTGTCCGGTGTGGGCCCGGTGAGAAGCCTGCCTCAGCGACCTACGCGCGCCGGCGGACTCCGCCTCGAGCGCCGCGAGCGCGTCACGGAGCGCGCTGACTTCGGGGCACGCCGAGATGGCTGTGCGGAGCCGGCGCGCGCTCTCCTCGAAGAGCCCCTGCTCTCGGAAGAAGGTCGCCTCGGCCAGGATCTCCTCGACCTGCTCGGGCGACAAGGAGGCCCGAAGACGAGCGGCGGCGGCGGAACGGCTCGAAGAGAGACTACGCATGATGCACCTCTGCCCTGAGAGAGCCGCGGGGTGCCGAGAACGGCTCATCGGCCTCGCGGTTCCGTCGACGTCTGCGTACGCCCCCGGGGCGTTGCCGGATCGAGACGACCCGCGGCGGCCGCGAAGCTCGCCGCACTTGACGCCGTCAACTCCGTGCGGTGGACATCGTCACCGCCGGAGCGCCCACGCCGCGTCGCGCGCCCGCACTTGACGCTGTCAACCTCCTAGGCTAGACATTGTCATGTGACGGCGTCAGGTGGCGCCTCGGAAGCCGGCAGAGCGTCGGTGCAAGTCAACGCCGTGCGTGTCTGCGCGGCGCTGCGGTCGACGCGGAAGGAGCAGAAGTCATGTCGAAGATCGTGTTGATCACCGGGGCCTCGTCCGGCATCGGGGAAGCGCTGGCCCTCGCGCTCGGCGCGCGGGGAGACCACGTGGTGCTGCTCGCGCGCTCGGAGAGCAAGCTCGCGGCCATCGCCGAGAAGCTCGAGCGCGCAGGGGGCCGCGCGACCGTGCTGACCTCGGATCTGTCACGGCCCGGCGCGGCGCAAGCGGTCTTCGAGGAGGTCACGCGGCGCGGGCTCGCGATCGACACGCTCGTGAACAACGCGGGTCTCGGTCACTTCGGTGGTTTCGACGAGGAGCCCGCGCTGCACGTGTCCGAGCAGCTCCAGGTGAACGTCGTGGCTCTGACCGAGCTCACCCGGCTCTTCGTTCCGTCGCTGCTCACACGGGGCGGCACGATCCTCAACGTGGCCTCCACCATCGCCTTCCAGCCGGCTCCCTTCATGAGCGTCTACGGAGCGACCAAGGCCTTCGTGCTGTCGCTCTCGGAGGCCCTCTGGGCCGAGTACCGCGGGCGCGGGCTGCGCGTGGTCGCGCTGTGCCCCGGCCCGGTCGAGACACCCTTCCTCGAGGCCGTCGGCGCCGGGGTCCGGTCGAGTCGGATTTTTCGCCGGACGACCTCGGTGGGCGAGGTCGTGTCGGCGGCGCTCGTCGCGCTCGACGCGACGGGACCGACGCACGTCGTGGGTTGGGGGAACTGGGTCGCCGCCCAAGGAGCGCGCTTCTCGCCCCGGTCCGTGACGGCGCTCCTCTCCGGATGGCTCATGCGTGGAGACTCGCCGCGCGCGCTCGCGGCAGGAGGAGCGTCGTGATGCTGACGCGTGCTTCACGCTTCATGGCGGGCGTCACGCTCCTCACCGTGCCGACGATCGCGTACGGCGGCTTGACCGTGCTCGCGGTGGTCACGGCGCACGCGCACGGCTTGCCACCGACGGCCGGGCTCCAGCTCACGCCGCTCCAGGCGACGCTCTTCCGCGCAGGCCACGCCCACGCCGGCGCGCTCGTGATCCTCTCGCTCGTGCTCCAGGTGCTGCTCGACTCCACCGAGCTCCCGAGCGCCCTGCGCTGGACCGCGCGTGCGACGGCGCCTCTGGCCGCGGTGCTGCTCTCGGGAGGCTTCTTCGGGCTCGCGTTCCTGCCCCAGTTCGCCGCGCTGCTCTGGGCGGGCGCGCTGAGCCTCGTCATCACCGTCGTGCTGACGGGGATCGGGCTCCTGCGCTCGCCTCGGCCGAACGCAGCCGAGTGAAGCGCACGCCGACGTTCCTCTTCCTCGCCACACCGCACGTCCTCAACCCTCCACGCAGGAGTCTTTCCATGAACCGTTCGTTCTCCACTTCGACCTCCACCTTCGCTCTCCGCGCCGGCCTCGGAGCGGCGCTGCTCGTTGTGCCGTCCCTCGGGAGCGAGCCCGCGGCTGCGCAGGAGCCAGCGGGAGCCACGCTGCGCGTGGTGCTCCAGGGCGTGCGCGCGGATCGGCCGGGACCGCTCTCCTGCAGGCTCTTCCGCGGAGCCGAGGGTTTCCCGATGGGCTCGCCGAGGAGCGCGACGCGGGTCGTCGCCACGCGCGAGGGGGGCCGCGCCACGTGCGTGTTCGCGGGGCTCGCCCCGGGGACTTACGCGGTCGCGGCCCTGCACGACCACGACGCCGACGGCGCCGTCGACACGAACATGTTCGGTGCGCCGACCGAGGGCTGGGCCACGACGAACGACGTGACCCACGACTTCTCGCCGCCGTCGTTCTCGGAGTCGTCCGTGACGCTCACGGCCGAGCAGACGCGCGAAGTGACGGCGCGGATGCACTACTGACGTGCCGCGCTCCCGGGCGCGCGCCCGCGCACGGGTCAGCCGCCGTCGACCAGGGCGGAACCAGGCCCGGGTCGAAGGCCACCTCGCGGCGTGCTCGTTCCGTCTCGCGGAGAGCTGCCGAGCCAGCGGCCGCTCGTGCACGTCACCTCGCTGCTCCGTGCCTCAGCGGGTCGGCAGCCCAGAGATACTGGTAGGGCTCGAGGACCACGGACACTTCGTCGATGTCCTCGGCCGCGTCGAACGCGCCGAGGATGCAGCGGTGGGCGGCGGCGACCGTCGCGGGGCGGCCCTCCTCGACGAGCAGAGTGTTGGCGGAGGTCGCGAGATCGATGACCTCGACGACCACCGCTGCGCTCCGTGGTCGGAGGGGGAGAGCGGGCCCGGCGAGAGCTCGACGCAAGGACTGCCGCTCTGGCCGTCCGGACGTCGGGAAGAGACCCGGCTTCGCGGCGGGCGGCGTCGGGGTGGGGTCAAG
>JBKDQC010000131.1:0-13400 GCA_046342295.1 Deltaproteobacteria bacterium
TGCGCCACCCGTCCCGGGACACGAACTCAACGACGCGGGCACGCCTGGTGAGCCACGCCGCGTCAGGATGCGCGGCCCATGCGGGAGACCCAGACGAGCGGCAGGAGAGGAGCGAGCCGATGAGAGCATCGCTCGGCGCTCTCGTCTTGTCCTTGGTCGTGGCCGCTGCCGTCACGCCGCTCGTGCGGTGGGCGGCGCGGCGCGGCGGCATCGTCGACAACCCTGGCGGTCGAAGGGTCAACACGCGGGTGATCCCGCGCCTCGGCGGCCTCGCGGTCGTCGCTGGTTTCTTCGCGCCGCTCGCCGCGCTGGCCTTCACCCAGAGCGACGTGGCGGAGATGTTCTACGCCGACCCGCTCCACATGGTGGGTCTCCTCGTCGGGGGGATCATCGTCGTGTCCCTCGGCGCATGGGACGACATCCGCGGCGTCCGCGCTTGGCACAAGCTCGGCGTGCAGGTCCTCGCGGCGCTCGTGGCGTGGGCGTGTGGCTTCCGGATGGAGCACCTCACGCTGCCCTTCATCGGCGAGCTCGACCTCGGCGTGTTCGGGCTCCCGGTGACGCTGCTCTGGATCACCGCGATCGTGAACGCGATCAACCTGATCGATGGTCTCGACGGCCTCGCCGGAGGCATCGCCTTCTTCGCGTGCCTCACGAACTTCGTGGTCGCTGCCCTCAATGGCAACCCGCTCGTGATGCTGCTCGCGGCGGCGCTCGGCGGCGCGATCCTCGGGTTCCTCCTCTACAACTTCAACCCCGCGACGATCTTCATGGGTGACTCGGGGAGCATGTTCCTGGGCTTCGTGCTCGCCACGACCTCGATGCTGGGCTCTTCGATCCAGGGCTCGACGACCGTGGCCATCCTCGTCCCGCTCATCTCGCTCGGCGTCCCGATCATGGACACGCTCTTCGCGATGGTGCGTCGTGTCGTGGAGAGGCGCCCTATCTTCTCGCCCGACCGCGGTCACATCCACCACCGCCTGCTCGACCTCGGGATCACGCATCGCCGCGCGGTGCTGATTCTCTACGGCGTTTCCATCGTGTTCACCGCTGGCGCGATCACCGTCGCGCTCGGACGAAACTGGTCCGTCGGTGCGGCGCTCCTGGTTCTCACGGTGGCGATGCTTGGCCTCGCCCGCTTCGTCGGTTACTTCGAGTACCTCCAGATCCGCCGCCGCCAGAAGCAGCACATCCACTCGCGGGGCACCGAGCGCCTTCGGGTGGCAGTGCCCGAGCTCATCCGGTCGCTGGAGGATGTCGATCGCGACGACATCCCCGCCCTGCTGGAGCGCTTCGCGAGCGTCGCGGAGCTGCTCGAGCTCGAGCTCGAGCCCGCGGGAGAGGAGCCGGTCCGGGGTCTCCGCCCGATGCGGTGGCTCGCGAGCGCCGATGCCTACCCGAACGGAGCTCGGGAGCCCGTGCGCGCTTCGTTCGTGGTGGGCGCAGCGCGCGCCAAGCTGCGCGTCGCCTGGCTCAGCGACGACGGCGACGTCTCTCCGCAGGCCGACATCCTCCTCCAGATCGCCGCCGACGCGCTCGAGCGACGCATACGGGGGAGCCTACCGGCGCCCGCTGCTTCCAGCGCGGCGATCGAAGCCGAGGTGGTGGAACACCTGCGGGACTCCTCTCCGGCGTGAGCGGTTCGGGACCGGCCCCGCGCCGTAGCGGCCGCTGGGGCGGCCGGAGCGGGCGCGGCCCAGTTCACCACCGTCGACCGCGCCAAGCAGACTCGGCAACGCCGCGAGAAGCTTCGAGATCGCGGCGTCGACGCCGAGCTGAAGAGCGCAGCCCGAGCGTGGGGTTTCTCATCAGCAGCGCCCGCCGCCGATGTAGCTCCCCATCGGGCAACTGCTCATCATCCGCACGCCGCAGCAGTCCCGATCGTCACAGTCGACGAACCGATCCGCGTCGTTGTCCATCATGTCGTTGCACAAGCTCGCGGTGTTCTCGATGCAGTAGGTGCGGTCTGCGGGCGCATCCCGGCCGCAGGAGAAATCGCGGCAGTCCGTGAATCCATCGCAGTCGTTGTCCACGCCATCGGAGCAAGCGCGTGCGCCCTCCTCCGCGGGGGCTCCCGCACCCGCGTCGCAGCGGGGCCCAGCATCGGCGCGCATCCCTGCGTCCATCCGCCCGCACGGGGTGCTCGGCGCGCAACTCACCACCCCGCAGCAGTCGAAGTCCCCGCAATCATAGAAGCCGTTGCCGTCGTTGTCGCAGCCGTCGCCGCAAGCCATCGCGCTGTTCTCGGGGCCCATCGTCGCGCAGGCCATCACCGCGGCGTCAGGCCGCGGTCCCGCGTCACCGCGACGTCCGCACGGGGTGTCGGACCCGCAGGAAACGACGCTGCAGCAATCGAAGTCGCCGCAGTCGAAGAAGCCGTTGTCGTCGTTGTCGCAACCGTCGCCGCAAGCCGCCGCTGTATCTTCGGGCCCCATCGTCGCGCAGGCCATCACCGCCGCGTCGGTCCGCGGCCCCGCGTCGCCGCGGTCGCCGCAGGCCGTGCCTGCGGGGCAACTCACGAGGCCGCAGCACGCGAAGTCCTCGCAGTCGGCGAAGCGGTTGCCGTCATTGTCGCAGCCATCGCCACAAGCCGCGGCGTTGTCCTCGGGTGCCGTCGCGCCGCAGCCCGCCACGTAGGCGTCGTTTCGGGGGATGTTGGCGTCGATGCCCCCAGGGCCGACGTCACGCCCGCCGCTTCCACCGCAAGCCACCAGGCCGAGCACGGCCGTCACCACCGAAGCCATCGTCACGCGCGTCATGTCGGTTCTCCTCGAGCCAAGTCCTCACTCCTACCGCGGAGTGTTCCGGTCGGGCAAGGCCGACGGATCTCCGGCGTGAGGCGAGACGGTGACACGCGTGCGAAGCGTCGCGAGCGTCGCCGGCCCCACCCCTGGCACGTCGTCCAGAGCCTCCACGCTTCGGAAGGGCCCGTGCGCGTCCCGGTAGGCCACGATGCGCGCGGCGAGCGCGGGGCCAACACGCGGAAGCGCCTCGAGCTCCGCCGCGCTCGCTCGGTTCAGCTCGAGCGGTCCCGACACCCGCGACCGCGGAGCCGGGCTCCGCACCTCGCGCGTGGGCTCCGCGCCCGGCCCGCGACCGAGTGTCGCGATCGCCAGGAGGGCAACACAGACTCCGAGCGCAGCGAGAGGGGAAGACCGTGCATGCATCGCCCTTCATCGCGAAGACAGGCTGACGGTTGCGGTCGCTGCTGGCTGTGCAGCCCAGTACGCCGCCCAGAAATCCGATCCGGATCCTGGGCATGGTCCCAGGCCGTTTCTTGCCGAGGGTGTGTCCCAGACTCTGCCCCGTCCGAGTGAATCCGCCGGGGCCCCCACCCAACCGAGTACCCCTGCCCGCAGCGTTCGCCGGACCCGGATCGAACTTGCGGCCAGAGAGACCAGTCTAGTCGCCGAGGCTGAAGCCGTCGTGCAGCGCGCGCACGGCGAGCTCGTGGTACTTGGCCGCAACCAGACAGCTCACCTTGATCTCGCTCGTGGTGATTGCCTCGATGTTGATCCCCTCGTCCGCGAGGATGCGGAACATCTTGGCGGCGACTCCCGCATGCGAACGCATGCCGAGACCGACGATCGAGACCTTCACCACGTCCTCGCGAACGAAGAGCTCGTGGCTCGCGAACACCTTGCCCGCGATCTCCCGGGCCCGCTCGAGCTCGCCCTTGGACACCGTGAAGGTCATGTCCGTCGAGCCATCGGGCGACGGATTCTGGATGATCATGTCGACGGAGATGCGTGCGTCCGCGAGCGCTTCGAAGAGGCCCGCCGCGCGGCCTGGCTTGTCCTCCACACGCCGGATCGTGACCTTCGCCTCGTTCTTGTCGGAGGTCACGCCTGCGACGACCACGGACTCGAGAGACTCGTCTTCGTTCACGACCCACGTCCCTTCTGCGTCCGAGAAGCTGGAGCGCACGTGCACCGGCACCGCGTACTTCATGGCCAGCTCGACGGATCGGATCTGCAGCACCTTCGCGCCGAGCGACGCGAGCTCGAGCATCTCTTCGTAGCTGATCCGTGCCACTTTCCGAGCCCGCGGGCATACGTTGGGGTCGGCGGTGTAGACCCCCTCGACGTCCGTGTAGATCTCGCACGCGACTCCCTGCCCGAGCGCCGCCGCGATTGCGACCGCGGTCGTGTCGGAGCCTCCGCGTCCGAGCGTTGTCGTGTTGCCCTGGTCGTCGACGCCCTGGAACCCGGCGACGACCGGCACGACGCCCTCACGGGCGCTCTCGATGAGCCGGTCCGCGTCGATGCCGCGGATGCGCGCCTTCATGAAGGCCGAGTCCGTTCGCAGCCGGACCTGATGGGCGAGGAAGCTCCGCGCAGGGACCCCGATCTCGGCGAGCGCGATCGCGAGAAGCGCGACGGAGACTTGCTCACCCGTCGCGACCAGGGCGTCCATCTCGCGCGGGTCGGGGCGGGACGCGAGCTTCTGTCCGAGCGCGATCAACCGGTTGGTCTCGCCGGACATCGCCGAGGCGACGACCAACACGTCGAAGCCGGCGGCACGCGCGTCGGCGACCCTGCGCGCCACCGCTTGGATCCGCTCGATCGTCCCGACGCTCGTGCCTCCGAACTTCTGGACGATCAGCCGTCGCGGCGCGGGTTTGACGGGCGGGCTCGTAGAGATGGACACGGGGGGCGCATCTTAGAGACAGGGCGCGTCGCGTCAATCACGGCGACCTGCGACCGACGGCGCTGCGTTCGTGGCACCCGCATCGATCCATCCGAGTGCCACGTGCTCTCAGGGTGCTTCGACCACCCCACCACGCTCGGTGACCGTCTCGACAGCGCGCCCCTCCACGAAGAACAGCGCGACGCCCAGCACGGTCAGGCCCGCGGTCGCCGCGAGCATCGCATCCGCCGCCGCGCTCCACGTCCGCGCCTCGGAGTACTGATCCCGCGTCGCGTCGAACGTCTCCGGGACGAGGCTTACCGCGTGCACGCCGAGGCCGACGGACGTGCCGAGGGATGCCGCCGCCAAGCCCCAGGCCACCCAGGCGAACACCGGGCTCTGCCGGATCGACCGGTGCGTGCGTCCCGGTACGAGCTCGATCGGTGTGGTCACAGGAAGCCCCACTTCGATCGCCACCTCGGCGAGAAAGGGCAGATCGCCATCGCGGCTCGCCTCCACTCGGTGCCTCCCCGGTGAGAGCTGGAGGTCGCGCTCGAGGGGAGTCTCGCCGACGGGCTCACCGTCGATGGCGACGACTGCACCCGGCTGTGGCGCGCGCACCCTGAGCGTCCCGGTGGTGGCCACCGTGAGAAGCGAAGCGCGCGCGGCGTCCAGGCGCTCTCCGAGCACGAGCAGGGTCGCCTCGACGGCAGCGCGGTCGGGCGGGTCGACTCGCTCGGTCAGGTAGCGCCGGTAGTGAACGATCGCCTGCTCCCAGGCGGAGATCTCGCCGCGCGACCGCGCGAGCTGCTCGTAGGCGCGCGCGATGTTGAACCAGAGGTCCGCCGACGGAATGATCGAGACCGCGATCTGAAACGAGTGGATCGCCTCGACGTATCTGCCGGCCTGGTAGTGCGCGACGCCCGCCCGGAACTCCTCGCGCGCCTGCCGGGCGCTCTCGACGCCTTGCGCGCCGACGGTCTCCTCCGTGGGCGCGTCGGGTGCGGAGGCCGAGGGCGCGGTGGCGGGCTCGGGGGGCTGCGGCGCCTGCGCACGGGCTTCGCCCCCGACGAGCGCCACGAGCCAGAGGAGCGACGCAGTCCCCAGCGGTGCGAGCGGCGTGCGGGTCACGAAGGCCACGCTACCACGGTGACGCAGCGGGCGTCTCGCCCGCGTTTTTGTGGGCCCGCCCGGGTGATCGTACGCTCCGCAGGAAGCGATGGCTCCCATCCACCCGATCGTCACCGACGACGCCGACCTGGCGGTGGAGTTGGCTCGGGTCGCCGGGCAGGTCGGTGTCGCGCTCGATCCCCGTGTGTCCGCGAGCCCCCTCGAGGAGCATGCTCCGGGTGCGCTCCTGCTCGAGCCCCCGAGCCCGGAACAACTGGTCGAGCTGGTCCGGAGCGGCGCTCAGCCTCTCCTCGGCTTCGTTGGCCCGAGCGAGCGCGACATCGTCGGGCTCGGGCAGGACCTCGGCGTGCCCGTCTGTCGCGAGACGCGCGCCTTCGTGGCAGCGACGGTGATGCGGAGCCTCGGCGCTCCCGCCTGGGGCGCACAGACACGCGCGCTGCCTCGCGCCGCCCGGGCGAGGCTCGAACGCGCTGGGTGGGTGGTCGATCGACAGGCAGGCAAGCTCGTGATGCTCGACGGCGGCATCGTCGGGTGGCAGCGCGACGGCGAAGAATCCGTGGCGCTGGGGGAGGCTCCGGACGTGGCCGACGCCGCCGACGCGATCCGGCGCAGCCTCGTCGGCGGCGCGCCCGGGAGGGCGAGCGTCGAGGGGGTCGACCGTGCGAGCGTTCGAGATGTCCTGTTCGGACCTGGGCGCGCGCTCTCGGACCCTGCCAGCAAGTCGGCGCTTGGTCCCTATGGCGTCCCACTTCCGGTCGAGGAGCTCTGCGCCAGCCCATCGCGCGCGGCTGCGGAGGCGGCTCGGATCGGCTTCCCCGTCAAGCTCTCCCTGGCCTCTCCGGACCTCCGCGTGTGGGATCACCCCGACCTCGTCGTGCTCGGCGCCGGTTCGGCGGCGGCGGTCCGCGACGGCTTCCGGACCGTCACGTCGATGGCCGCCGAGCGCGATCCCTCGGCGCGGCTCCTGGGTGTGCACGTCACCGCCGAAGCCGCGACGTCGCTGTGCCTGCGCGCGACCCTGCGCCCCATCGCGGGCGTCTGGGCGCTCTGCGACCTCGCGCGGTCCGACGACCCAGCGCGGAGCACCCTTTGCGCGCTACCGACCACCCCCGAACGTACCCGGGCGGCGCTCGCGCGGCTCGGCATCGGCCCATCTCGCGCACGGGCCCCGCTCGAGGCGCTGGTCGATGCCCTGAACCGCACCGCCGTGTTCGTCATCGATCACCGCGATGCGGTGACCAGCGTGCGCATCGACCCCCTCGCCATGCTCGTCGGCGGTGGCGTAGAGCTCCGCGAAGCTTGCGTCGTCGTCAACGATCTGTTCGAGCGGTCGCTCGGCGCCGCCTGACGGTCACGCAGCGCTCCGGACGCGGACTTCGGCCGCGAGGGCCGCGAGCGTGGTGATCTCCACCGCGAGGCCGGGCGCGAGGCTTCGAACCACCTCGAGGAACGCGGCGTTGGCGAGCCGGCCCTCGTCGGACTCGGCGACGATGCGGACGACGCCCGCTCCGCCGTCGCTCTCGGCGATGAAACGGAAGAGCGCGAGACGCGCCCCGAGAAGGCCGATGTCGATCCGGTGGCCGCACAGAAACAGGATCTCCTCCGGCGCCTGCCCCTCCCAGGGGCGCTCGCGGAGAAATCCCTCGTCGCCGGGCGCTTGGACCAGCGTCGTGAACGGCTCGTGCCCGAGCGACAGGCTACGCAGCGCGCGGAGCCAGTCCGTGCCCCGCTCGGCGATGAGCATGCGGCGTCGTGCAGGGACAGGAGGGGGTGCTTCGGCCATGGGTCTCACCAGAACGGCCCGACAGAATGCGAGCAAGTCGCGGCGCTCGCAGAAAGACGATGCCAGGTTCTGACGCGACGCGTCAAGGGTGGCCCGGCACCTCCGAGCCACTGCCGGCCTCGCGGGGTCTTCCTAACGGTCTTGGGCGCGGCCCGGCGGGGTCGAGGTTCCGGGCGGGCCAGCCGTGTCTTCGGGGCGCTCCGATCTGCGGAACCGCACGCGGTGCACCCTCCGCTGGCGGACGTCCTCCACGACGGCCACCCAGCCCTCGAGCTCGATCCGGTCGCCAGGCCCCGCCAAGCGACCGAGCTTTCCGAGGACGTAGCCTCCCACGGTGTCCGCCTCCTCGTGACCAGGGAGCTTGATCCCGCCCAGCTCGAGATCGTCGATCGGAAGCGCACCGTCTGCCACCACCGAGCCATCCGACTCTTCGCGCGCGCGCGGCTGGCTCGCTCCCTTGAGCTCGTCCGTGATGTCGCCGATCATCTCCGCCACCGCATCTTCCATCGTGACGAGGCCACTCGTCCCGCCGTACTCGTCCACGACGAGCGCCATGGGGATCTTGCTCGTCTGGAACTCGCTCAAGATCTCGCCGACGGTGCGGGACTCGGGGACAATCAGGATGTCGCGCTTGAGGGACGCGAGCGTCGGACGCTCCCGGCCCTCGCGAAGCAGCAGATCCTTGACGTACACGTAGCCCACGACGTGGTCGGGATTGTCGTCGCTCGACACGGGATAGCGCGAGAAGCCGTGCTTGCGGATGCGACTGAGCGCCGAGTCGAGGTCGTGCTCGAGGCAGAGGATCTGCATGTCGACCCGCGGGACCATGATGGCCCGGACCGGACGATCGGTCGCTCTCAGCACCCGCTCGAGGATCTCCCGCTGCTTCTCCGCCTCTTCGCCGGTGAGGGAGGCCGCGATGAGGAGACGCAACTCATCGAGCGAGAGCTTGCCCTCGGCGTGGTCGGGTGCCGGCAGCCGCATCGCGCGGAGCACGAGGGTCGAGGCGTGGTTGAGGAGCCAGAGCGCCGGAAACGACGCGTAGTAGAAGGCCTTGAGCGGACCGGAGGCGTGGCGGGCGATTCCGACGGCGTTGGTGAGCGCCATCGACTTCGGAACGAGCTCGCCGATCACGATGTGAAACGTCGAGATCACGGAGAAGCCAACCGCCGCAGCGACCCCGTGGATGACCCTGTCGCTGAGCTCGAACGACCGCAGCAACGGCTCGAGCAACGCGGCGACCGCAGGCTCTCCGAGCCAGCCCAGGCCCAAGGATGCGAGGGTGATCCCGAGCTGTGTGGCAGCGAGGTAGTGGCTCAGTTGTCCGTGAACCTCGAGCGCTCGGGCCGCCGAGGCGTCACCGTTTCGGGCCGCTGTCTCGAGGGACGTCGGACGCACCTTCGCGAGCGCGAACTCCGCTCCGACGAAGAAGCCGTTCGCGAGCACGCAGAGGATGGCGGCGGCCAGAGCGAGCACAGGGGAGCAGCAAGGTACGCGGTCGGGAGCGTGGCCGGCAACCGGCAGCCCCCGGCGCTCATCGCTTGTGGAAGGGAATCGGCGATCGCAGACCGCCCGAGGACGTGGGCGGAGTCGGACCGCTCTGCGTCTCGGTGTCGCCGTCGAAGGCGGCCACCGCAGCGAGGACCTTGTCCATGCCGCCTGAGATCGCTGCGGGCCGCTGGAACAGCTCGACCGCGCGGGTGAGCCGCAGGCTGGCGGTCTTGCCGAGCTCGATCTCGCGCTCGAGGAAGGCCTCGAAAGACCCGTACCCCTTGGCCTCGTACAGGCGTCGATCCCGGATGTCGATGAGGATCGTGCCCACGTCCATGAAGCTGCGAGCAAGCGTCCGCTTGAGGGCGCGAATCTGGGCGGTCGCCGTGGCGAGCGCTCCGATCTTCGCCTTCAGCTCATCGGCGCCCGCGGGCTGACGCACGGTGAGCTTCGGCGGGATCTTGCTGCGCCTCTCCGGCACGGCTGGCGCCGGAGTGATCACGGGCTCGGGCTTCTTGGGCTCGGGCTTCTTGAGCTCGGGCTTTTTGGGCTCGGGCTTTTTGGGCTCGGGCTTTTGGGGCTCGGGCTTCGACTTGTTGGTGCGGGTGGCCCCACCCTTCGGTGTGGCCTTGATCTTCGGTTTGGCTGCCACAGAGGCCCCTCCGTCAGGAGCGGCCCCTGTAACACCACGAACACACTTCTGTAAAGGGTTTCGTCGCGCGATCACTCTTCGCTGTTTTCGCCCTCGACCCCGAAGTGGAACCACTCGTCGCTCATCCGCGGCGTCTCGAGCAGTGCACCGTCGGGCCCGTCCCGGCGCACGACGAAGGTCCTGCGGGAGATCGACTCGTCGCTCTCCCGTGCGAAGACCACGACGTAGTTGATGCCAGGACGCAGCGGGATCTCGGCCTGGAATCGAGCCTCGCGAGGTTGGGTGGCGCCGCGGTTCGACTGGTAGAAGACCTTGCGGAGACCGACGTAGATGTAGACGTCGCGGACCCGTTGGTCGTCGACAGCGAGCGCCCGCAAGGGCAGCGACGCCGCCCGGGTGACGAGCGCCGGCGCGGCCTCGACGTCGATGCGGGGAGGCATGTGGTCGAGCGACAACGCGAGGCGCCCGCCACGGCCTCGGCCGTGCGTATCCCCTTCGGCGACCCAGGCGGGGCGCCCCTCGCCCCCGTCGACGCGGACGAAGCCTCCCAGCTCCGCCTGCGCCGGAAGCTCGATCGCGCCGGCCTCGATCTGGCCGATGACACGCCCGCCCGGTCGCTCATAGAGGGAGCTCCCCTCGCCCACGGTGACCTGACCCCGCCGTGCGCTGGGCTCGACCGACGCCGCGGGGGCAATCGGCACGTCCACCCGCTCCGTGAACGACTCTCGGAGGTCCACGTCGCCGATCTGGACCTCCAACCGCGCGCTGTCGCTCTCGAAGTTCTGGAGGACCTCGAAGGTGAAGGCCACGGTCCGCTCCTGTCCCGGCGGAATGTCGTCCACTCGGAAGCGTCCGGCGTGCAGCAGAACGCCGCGTCCGGCGAGGCTCCTCAAGTTGGCCTGCGTCTCGTGCGTCGGTCCCGCGCCTGTGTTCCGCACCCTCACGTAGATGGTCCCCTGCTCGCCTCGCTGGATGACTCCGTCTCCGTTGCCCCGCGCACTGTCGGCGACCTGGACCTGGTAGGCGAACTGCGGCCGCGGCAACCCCCTCACCGACGTTCGAATTTCGGCAGGCGGCGGAGCGTGACCGCGCGCCTCCTCGAACTCGACGCGAATCCCATCCGAGCGTCCGGAGATGTCCATGGGCAGCCGACACGCGCGCTGCCCTTCGACGAGCTGGCAGACACCGAGGGTCGTCGTCCACTCCCGGGTCTGACCAGGGTCGATGCGACCGAAGACCAGCTCGCGCCGGTTGAACAGCGCGAAGTCGCTGCGCGTGCTGGCCCGAACACGGAACATGGGCGCCGAGCCCGTGTTCGTCACCCGGACCGTCAGGTCGAAGGGCTGACCCGCGGTCCCGGTCGAGTCCGGCTGGACGGTCGAGACTTCGACGCTGGCGGTGCTCGCGCCCTGGTCGGTCCCCTCGGACCAGTCGACCCCGATGCGACCGAGCTCCGCGATGGCTCGAGACATCTCCTGCTCCTGCATCTGCGCGATCACAGGCCCCGCGTCCCCGAGCAAGTCTTGGCGTCCCGCGCGAGTCGCACGTGCGAGCAGGGACCGCGAGAAACGGAGGAGGAACTCATCCTCGTCGTTGTTCTCGTCGGCGTCCGGACCCGCCTCGCGAAGCGCGAGACGAGTCTCGGCCGGCAGGTAGTAGCGCAGCGTCAGCGCGGCGTGCTCGCCCGCCTCCGCGCTCTCGTTCGTCAAGTGCGACGACAGGTCGGCCTCGCGCACGTATTGCTGGTCGACGGTGAGGTCCATCTCCTCGCGATCGACCGTCATCGGCTCGATCTGGACATCGGGCGTGATCCCCACGCCCTGGATCGAGACGTCTCCGGGCGTGAGGTATTGGGCGATCGTCAGCTTGAGGGCCGAACCGTCGTCGTAGTCGTAGAGCTGCTGCACAGAGCCTTTTCCGAAGGTCGTCTCGCCCACGATCAAGGCGCGATCATGGTTCTTGAGCGCCCCGGCGACGATCTCCGATGCGGAGGCGCTGCCTCCGTTGACGAGGACGATCATCGGGTAGTTCGGCTCGGTCCCCTCACGACGCGCGACCTTCTCGTCCCGCTGCTCCGGATCGGTGGACTCCGTCGTCACGATCGTCCCGGTCTCGAGGAACGCGTCCGCAACGCGCACGGCCTGGTCGAGGAGGCCACCGGGGTCGTCACGGAGGTCGAGCACGAGCCCTCGCATGCCCTGCTGGTGGAGGCGAGCGAGCTCTCGCTGCATGTCGTCGAAGGTGTTGCCCTGGAAGCTGTCGATCGAGATGTAGCCGACGCCGTCGCCGAGCATGCGCGCCTCGACACTCTCGATGTGGATGATCGCCCGTTCGAGCTCGAAGCGGCGCGGCTCGGTCCATCCGCCCTCCCCGTTGCGAACCACCCACACGTCCACCGTCGACCCGGGGGGCCCGCGGAGGCGGTCGCCCGCCTCCTGGAGCGGCATGTTCATGGTGCTCTCGGCGCCGATCCGAACGATCCGGTCCCGTCGATGAAGGCCGGCCCGGTCCGCGGGGGTGCCGGGGATCGGTCGGATCACGGTGAGATCCTGATCGCGCAGCGAGATCACGATCCCGAGCCCGCCGAACTCGCCGCGGGTGCTCATCCGCATGTCCTCGAAGGTCTGTGTGTCGAGGAACATCGAGTGCGGGTCGAGGGTGCGCAGCATCCCGTTGACGGCGGCCTCTTCGACCTCGCGGAGGTCGATCTCCTCGTCGTGGAGGTTCGCCTGGATGAACGCGAAGATGTCGCGGAAGCGCTCCGACAGCGCCCAGGGGCTGTTGACGTCGTCCACGCGGAACTGACGACGCGCGGTGTCGACCTGCAGCGTGAGGCTCGGAGCACCGTCCTCGTAATCGACGAGCACCGGCGCGACTTGCCCCTGGATCGCGTTGAGGCCGCCGAGGAGCATGCGCCGCGGCTCGATGCGCTCGGGCTCCACGTAGTGCTCCACGATCTGCATCATCACGCGGTTCATGAGCGCGCGCTGCGTCAGATCGTAAGGCTCGTGCGCGCGCACCTCCTGGGCGCGGGCCGAGTTGTCGATGTCGATGTCGAGGCCGTTGCGGTCCGGATACAAGTAAGTGAGCGCGAAGGCACCGGCGATCGCGAGAACCCCTATGCCCGCCTGAAGCAGCCGGACCGCGGCCGGACGGGTCCGGAGCGCGCTCGGGGCCCCTTCCGGGCTCGGCCGCGAGCGCCCCTCGCTCGGCTGGGCGTCGTGACCGGAGTCGTTCGCGTCGTTCATCGCTGTCCTCGTTCCGTTCCGTCGGGCAAGCTCAGCTCGCTGGTGGCGCGGGAGTATAGCCCGAGCGCGCTCGCTCGGACCGCCCTCCGTTCTGCCAGTGACGCGGTTCGCGATCCGCTGCCGCGGTCCGCACGACGAAGACGTCCATGAGCCGATGAGCGACGAGCACACAGAGCTGGGAGGCCTCCGGCCGAGCGTCCGCCCGTTCGTGACGGCCCTGCTCGCGAACGTCGCGCTCGCGCTCGTTCTCCTCGGCTGGCCCTACCTCCGAGGACGCCGGCGCGCCGAGGAATCGGCGCGCGCGGTCGTCGCGCTCTCCGGTTGTCTGCTCGACGCACGCCCGCGGCACTCCCTCGGCCTGGCGCTACCCCTGGGCGAGCGCGAGCGCTTCGCCGCGCTCTTCGAGAGCGGACCGGAGGACTGGCCGTCTCGGTGCGCGCCGCTGCTCCCCAGGATCCAGCAGGAG
>JBKDQC010000132.1:0-6827 GCA_046342295.1 Deltaproteobacteria bacterium
GGGGCGGTGCCGGCCTGGAGGCACGGTGCGCTGTATGGCGCCGCCCTCCTCGAGCTCGGCTCGATCGGCGCCTCGCCTCGGCCCGTCCCCCCCGCGGCAGCGCAGCGCGCGGCCGACGCGCTCTGGGCGTTGCTCGATGCGGTCTCGCCCGAGCTGACGGACCACGTGGCGCTCGACCGCGCCGAGAACGCCGCCGAGTCGATCCTCCGCGATCGCGAGGGAGATCCTTCCCGGGCGGCAGCCACCGAGGCCGAGGCCGCGCTGCGCGAGATCCAGCGGCAGCTCGCCCCCGCGGCCGCTCCCTGCACCGACGAGGCGAACCAGCGACAGAATGCCGAGCGCTCCGCGGCGTCATGCGCGAGCGCGCAGCCCCCGCGTTGATCCACCGCGCGTGCGAGACACGCATCGCCGAGCAGCAAACGTCTCGCTCAGCGCCTCGTCTCTGCTCCCGCAGACGCGGGGGCCGTCAGCGCGCGTCGAGGACGCAGAGGGAGCCCGCGCCGCAGGGTTGCCAGCGGATCTCGCGGCGCTGAGCGCTCTCGTCGTCGAGGATCGTGAGGCTCGCGGTGGCGCCGCTCTGGATGCGGAGCGCGCCAGGGACACAGCCGAGCGAGCCCAGGCCGTCGTTGGAGTACGCGACGCCCTGGCCGTCGTAGCGCACGTAGAGGATGCTCGAGGGCCGTTGTGAGGGTGCGAGGTCGATGCGCTCGACGCGGTCGGCCGCGCGGGTGAGCTCCTCGAGGCGCTCGGCGCGGAGGACGCGCGGCTCGTGGCCTGGCGCGACCGCGATGAGGGGCTGACCGACGAGCTCCGCAGGCGCGATCTCGCGCGGCGCCGAGCCGAGCAGGACCGGACCGAGGTAGAGCACCAGCCCCGGCGTGCTCGACTCGACGCGGAGGCTCCCGCGCTGGCTCTGGCTCGCGAAGTGCCACCCCGTGACGCCGAGGCCGAGCATTCCGAGCGCCGCGAGCACGAGGGAGCTCGAGAGCACGAGCGCAGCGACCCACCACGACGCGCGGAGCCTCGAGCCTGGCTTCTCGGGCGAAGGCGCGCGGACGGCCGGCGCCGGTCCGCTGACGAGCGCGGTGAGGGACGTGCGGGCGGCGGGCACCGGCCCGGTGACGTGCGCGGGCGCGACGACGGGCGGCACGACGGATCCACGAGGCACCGCCGCGACCAAGCCCCCGAGCTGGGAAGGATCGGACATCGGCCCGGTCGAGCGGCCGGGCTCGAGGCTCACGCTGGCGGGCACGGATGGCTCGGCGTGGCGCGCCAGCGCCACCGTCGCCGGCGTGACGGGGACCATCGAGGCGCGCTCCTCCGGAGACGGCTGCGCCGCAGGCCGGTCCGGCTCGGGCATGGCCCAGCCCCTCTCGGGGAAGAGCCACGCGAGCAGGCGCGCGAGCTGGTGGCGGTCGTAGCCGGCCGCCCGCTCGTGGAGCATCTCGCGCAGCGCGGCGCCGAGCTGCTGCGCCGACGGCATCCGCACCTCGCGATCGATCGCCAGGCACTGCATCACGACGCGATCGAGGTGCTCCGGCACCTCGGCGCGGTAGCGCGAAGGCGACTCGAAGCCGCCGCTCTGGAGCAACTGTGTCGCGCGCGCGGGATCGTCGGGTGGGATGAGCGAGCGAAGCGTGAGCATCTCCCACATCGTCACGCCGAGCGCGAAGAGATCGGCCCGCGCATCGATGTCACGGCCGTCGGCCTGCTCGGGAGCCATGTAGCTGAGCTTGCCGATCGTGATGCCGCTCGCGGTCTTGAGGACGTTGTCCGCGGCCTTGACGAGGCCGAAATCCGAGACCTTCACGGCGCCCTCGTTCGAGAGGAGCACGTTCTGCGGAGAGATGTCGCGGTGCACGATACCGAGCGGCGTGCCGTCGTCTCCGCGCTTGCGGTGCGCGTGGTCGAGGCCGTTGGCGACCTCCGCCGCGATGAAGAGCATCGCGGAGAAGTCGAGCTTCTCGCCGCGGGCGAGCAAGCGCTGCATGACCTGCGAGAGGCTGACGCCTTCGACGAGCTCGAGGGCCAGGTACGGCTCGGGGTCGATCCCGAAGTCGAGGACCTGGACGAGGTTCGGGTGATCGAGCCGCGCGTTCGTGCGCGCCTCGGCGGCGAAGCGCTCGAGCAGCGAGGCGTCCCGGCGGTACTGGGGCAGGATGCGCTTGATCGCGACGCGCTTTCTGAAGCCAGCCTCGCCCACGCGCTCGCCGCGGTACACGACGGCCATCCCGCCCTGACCGAGCTTCTCGTGCAGCGTGTAGGCGCCGAAGCGTTCGTGGGTCATCGGGGGCGCGATCAGGGAAGCATGAAGATGTAGTCGCCGTCGGGCTGTCCCTGGGCGCGCGACACGACACAGGCGACGAAGCTCCGCTGCGCGCCGGTGTCGCGCGGCGCCTCGACGCGGACGCTCGAGCCCGAGACGTGGACGACGTAGCGCGCGCGGGCCGGAGCGCTCTGCCCCTCGTAGGTTCCGCGCCAGCAGGGATCCACCACGCGCGACCGGACCGCGCGCAACGCCGCCGGCTCCGCGGTGTCGGGCTCGCGCCGCGTCGTCACGACGGGCCGGCGCACGGATGCGCTCGGCTCGTCGGCCTCGCTCGCGTCGTGGCCCTCGGCGTCGGTCGCCCCCTGGGCTTCGGGGTCGCGCTCGTCCATGGCCGTCTCTTCGGCCTCGCTCTCGGCGCCCTCCGTGTGCGAGCCCCCCTCGCCGGTCTCGCCAGCCTCCTCTTCGATCGTCTCGTCGAGCTCGGCGGGTGAGGATGGCTCGCTCGACTGTACGCGCACTCCATCGGGCCCGATCTCGATCTCGGTGCCTGTCCTCGGATCGACGAAGCGACCTCCGAGGTTGGGTGACGCGACGGCCAGCTCGCGCGCGATCTGCTGGCCGCCGCGCACGAGCTGGTGGACGACCCCGACCGTGCAGAGCGCGCCGATGCCAAAGGTGCCGAGCAGCACGTACGGCCACACCCGCCGCTTCTCGACGGCAGGCGGCGGCCCGGACGGGGCAGACGCCGACGCGGACGCGCGCTGCGTTGCGTCGGGCTGCGCGGACGCCGCGAGCGGTCCGCTGTGCCAGGGCGCGGGCTCGTGGGGACCCGACGGCCCGGGTTGGGTCCGAGGGAGCGCCGCCTCGGCGGGCGCGGCGGTCGGCGGCTCGGGCGACGGGTGCTGCTGCGCTCCGGGAGCCGTGTCCCCCGGGCGGGGCGCGTAGGCGGTCGCCCCGAGCGCGAAGTGCGGATGCGTCTGGCCCGCCTCGCCGAGGACGGGGAAGAGCGCCGCCATGGCGGCGGCAGCGTCGGCGAATCGCTGCCCCGGGTCACGCACCAGACAGCGCGCGAACCAAGCATCGAAGCCCGGTGGAAGCTCGGTGTGCGGCGCCAGCTCTCGTGCGCGCACGGACGCGGGATCGAGCGGCTCCATCAGGATCTCGACGAGGAGCGCCGTGATCGTCGAGCCGGGCGTGCGCGCGGCGCGCCAGTAGGGCTGACCCGTGAGCAGGTTGAAGACGATGAGGCCGAGCGCCCACACATCCGTCGCGAGCACGACCTTGCCGACGTTGGTCTGCTCCGGGGCCATCCAGAGCGGCGAGCCGACCCCTTGCGTGGTGCTCGAGCCTGTGACGTCTCCGGTGCCGAGCGCGAGCGTCGCGACGCCGAAGTCGAGGACCTTGAGCGTGAAGGGCACGCCTTGGCGGCGGCTCTCGGAGAGGAAGATGTTCTCCGGCTTGAGGTCGCGGTGCACGATGCCGGCGCGGTGCGCGGCGGTGAGCGCGTGCGCGAGCTGCCTCACGATCTCGAGCAAATCTTCGTGCGACGGGACTCCCCTCGCATGCAAGCGATCCGCGAGCGTCTCTCCCTTGAGCAGCTCCATGCAGAGCCACGGCGTCGGCCCCGCGGCCTCGACGCCCGCGGCGATCACTTCGACGACGTGGTCGCTGTCGATGCGAGAGCCGACCTGCGCCTCGCGCTCGAAACGCTCGATGCTCTTGGCATCGGAGACGAGCATCGGGTGCATCAGTTTGAGCGCGCGCTCGCGCCCCGTACGAACCTGCTCGACGACGTAGACCGCACCCATGCCGCCCTTCGCGAGCGGCCGCACGATGCGGAACTGGCCAGCGAAGAGGGATCCCGGTGAGAGATCGAGCGTGCTCACGGCCATGCAGGGTAGCCGATCGGCGCCCCTGCGTGGCCGCTCCCCGGGACCCTCACGGGTCGAGGTCGACCCGCGCGAGCTCCGTCTGCCAATCGCTCGCGTGCGCGCCGCGAACGACCACCACGTACGTCGTTCGATCGATGCGCGTCTCGAGGACGCGCGTCGCGCGGCCGGTGGTACCGAAGCTGCGCATCATCGCGGCCCGGCCATCGAGGGTTGCGGCCGCGGCGGAGCGCGCATCGAAGGCCGCCACGGTGCGACGGAAGTCGAGGAGGTCGAGCGCTTCGGTGCGCGTCGAGGCGACCCTCGGATCGCTGACCGCGACGACGGTGACCGAGGCGCCGTGCGCGCCCTCCCAGACGAGCCCGGCGCTGGCCTCGGCCGCTGCCTCGGAGGTCTCGAGCGCGCGCGCCACGCCCCCGGCGTCCGAGATGGAGAAACCCAGCCGTGACTCGCGCGCGAGAGAATCGGGCTCCGCCGGCTCGACGGTGAAGCCGCGCACGAGCTCGTCGACGTACGACGGCGTCTCTTCGTGGGACTCGAGTGAGTGCCACTCCACGTCGAGCTCGAACGCCCAGCCGCCCTCGAGAACGAGCTCGGCGTGCCTCGTCCAGGGGAGCGGGCCGTTTGCGTCGAGGGGGGTCTCGACGGATGCCCGTGAGGCGTTTCCTCGGATCTCGCCCCGCCCTGCCGTGACGCGCCTGAGCTCCTCGCGCGCGTCCGTGCTCTCGATGGCCCTCACGAAGAGGCGCGCTACGACGCCGAGATCGCGACGGTCCACGCGGATGACGTCCAGCGACGCGAGCTCGGAGCCCGCGAGGACCTCCGCCAGGGGCGGCACGCGGAGCACGGCCCGCGGCCGCGCTTCGCTCGGATGCTCGCGGAAGACACCGTCCCGCAACGACCAGTCGAGGCCCGCGCGACGGTCCGAGGGCGCCGGGATGGAGCGACGGAGCGCGGCGAGCTCGTCTCGGGCGAGCAACGAGACGCGTGAGGCGAGCGCGCCCAGCGCCTCCTCCACGCGCTCGCGATCGACTCCGGAAGCGAAGAGGCGGACACCGAGCGCCGCTCCCGACGGCACGACGGCGACGAAGCCCTCCGGATCCGGGACGAAACGGGTGTCTCGGCCGAACATCGGACCGACGAGGTCGCCTGCGGACTCCGGACCGTCGAGGGGGAGCAGGGTGCGGCGCGGGTCGAGCGCGATCCGTGAGCCGTTGTCGTGGACCACCACGACCTCGGCCCCCGGATGGGCGTCGTCGAGCTCGAGCGACAAGGGCGGGCGCGCATCGACGCGCAGCCCCGTCGCCGCGGACGTGAAGATGTCGTCACGCACCTGGTAGCCGCGGCTGTCACGGGAGGCGACCGCCGGTCGAAGGCGGCGGGGCCGAACGTTGGCGTCGAGGATCTCGATGCGCTCGACGAGGGTGCTGACGCAAGGCTCGTCACCCAGGGCGCGGTGGAGCGTGCCCGCGTGGGCGAACGCGACCACCGTGAACCCGCTCTCGACGGTCAGCGTGCGCGCATCGCCGTCCGCTCCAGCCGGCGCTGCGCAAGGCGTGCTCGGCGTGTCTTCGAACATGCCCTCGAGCTGCTCGGAGAGCGTGCGCCTGGCCGAGAGCGGCTGCGCGAGGAGCGCCGCCTCGCACGCGTCGTTGCGGAGCACGACGACCGCGTCGGGGTCCCATCCGAGCGCCAGCTCTCCGCCCCAGATCTCCCAGCTCGGATCGCCGTCCGTCGGCAGGGTGACGCGGAGGCGGAGCGCGTCGTCGACGACCTCCACGGGTCCGCGCCGCGCCTCGACCGTACGCTGGATTTCGCGAACGCTGCGTGCGAGCAGGTACACGCCGCCTCCGCAGAATGCGGCCGCGACGACGGCGATGCCGCCGAGGATTGCGAGCAGAGGCTTGTGAGAAGGTCTGGCCTTGTCGGTCATCGGAGCCGAATCGTCTCGCTGACCTTCGAACGCATCGACGCGCGACGCGGTCTCGCGACCGAGGGCGAGTTGCGAGCTCGAGCGGCCCGATCGCGCGCTCAGAGCATGAGTCACTTGGATTGACTCATGCTCTGAGGTTTCTTGCCGGAGGGTCTGGCCGCAGCCCCTCCCTCTCGCCGAGTGAATCGGCGAGAGCCTCCCTCCCGCCGATTCGATCCCGTGTCCCCCGCATAGTTCCATCCGAGTGCCACGTGCTCTCAGAGCTTGGCGCCGCCGTCGATGTCGATGGTGGTGCCGTTGAGGTACTCGCACTCGATCGCGAACCTCACGCCGAGCCAGAGGTCCTCGGGCGTGCCGATGCGACCGACGGGGATCTTCTCGACGAGCAGATCGCGCGCCTTCTGGTTCATGCCCTGCGTCATCGGCGTCTCGACCATCCCTGGCGCGATCGCGACGGCGCGGATGCCGAAGACGCCGAATTCCTTGGCCCATGTGACCGCGTTGGCCGCGAGCGCGGCCTTGGCGCTCACGTAGTTGCTCTGGCCGCGGTTGCCGTGTCGCGCGACCGAGCTCATCGGGATGACGACACCCTTCTCCTTGCGGCGCGCCATCTCCGCGACGCCCTCGCGCACGACGAGGGTGGCGCCCGTGAGGTTCACGTGGATCACGGCGTTGAACTGATCGTCGCTCATCACCTTGATCTCGCCCGTCTCCTTGTCCTTCTTCACGAGGAGGC
>JBKDQC010000133.1:0-9809 GCA_046342295.1 Deltaproteobacteria bacterium
CTCGCGCTTGACCTCGTCGTCGGTGAAGCCGGCGAGGTAGAGGCCGACCGGACCGGCGGTGCACATGACCAGGCTGGTGAGCTCGAGCGCGCGGTCGCACGCCAGAAGAGGATCGACCGCGCCCGTGAGGGCCTCACCCTCACCGCGCGCAACGACGGTGCCGTCGTGACCACATCCAACGGCCTGCACTGCATCGCGGTGATGCGGTCGGCGCGGGCCTGGCACCACCACCGCGCGCCACGGTGAGTGCGGCGCGAACACGCCGTGGTAGCGCACCAACGGCGACCGCGGCGGCGGGATCAACGCCACGAGGCGCGCCATGAACTCCTGCCCGGTCATCACGCGATGCGTCTCCCCGCCCTGCCGTGGGTGCTTCAACCGATACGCCACGCGTCCGTCCTCGAGCTGCTCCACGCGCTCGCCGCACACCGCCGGACGCGCCACGTAGCGACACAGCCGCTCCAGCGCGACGCGGTCGTCGCCCGCGACGCATACGCCCGCGTGGAGGTTGAAGCCCGCGTGCTCCACGCCGCGTTGCCGCGCCCCGAAGCGCGCGTCCCCCCGCCCGCGTCATCACCGAACGGCAGCCGCGCCACCGTCCCTCGCGCCATCGCCGCCGCGCGGAGCGCGTCGAGCCCGTCGTCCGCGCGCACGGTGGTGATTCGCGCCACCCGCGTCGCCACCACCCGCAGCACCTCGACCCGTTCGGCGCGTGTCGGCGCAGAGGCCGCCACGAATCGCGGTGCGCGACCATCCTCGGTACACATGAACGCGCCGTCGGCGACCAACACATGCAGGTGCGGGTTCAAGTTCAGCGCCCCGCCGAACCGCTTCATGGACACGCGGACGTTCAGATCAGCCAACCGAGGGGCCGTTCATCCGGACTACTGCCCCGGGCAGCCAACGTGGGGGCGGCGAGCTCTCTCAGAGCGAACGCTCCTCGAGACGGAGGACCACCCCGTCGACCGGTCCATCGAGCCCGTCGCGCGTCATGCTCACGTACACGGCTCCATCGCGGAACAGCGGTGGCCCCAGCTCGGTCCCCGAGACCAGAAACGTGTGCTCCCCGCCGGACAGGCTCACTCGTGCCAACGCATCGCCCCAGCTCGTTCCCGAGGGCGCCTGCAGCGTGTAGAGGAAAGACCCGTGGAGAAAGAGCCGTGCGGGGGGCGGCAGGACGAAGTCTCCGCCCGGGCCCTCCGGCGCCGTCGCGATGTAGTCCTCGCGTCCGTCGGGGCCGAAGCGCCAGATCTCGTACGGCGCGTCTTGCCGCGTCAGGTAGATGCCTTCGTCGTCCACCGCGCGAAGCTCGGCGGTGCAGTGCGGTGTCGGGACCGTCCGCGCGGCGAGGAGCTGGTCCTCGGTGCCGTCGCGGCGAATCCGTCGCACCTCGCTCTCGACACTGCAGTAATAGAGCCAGCTCGCGCTGAGCCCCACGGCATCACCGTTGACCACGCGTCGCGTGCTCCCCGTCGCGACATCGAGCTCGAGGACGGTGGCGCTCCCCGACTGGCTCACGTAGCGCACGAGCCGGTCCGAAAGGATGCGCCCTCCCACCGCGTAGTCCCGCGCCTCGGAGAGCATCCGCGCGGAGCCGGCACCGCCCGCGTCGACCGGAATCGCCAGCATCCCCGCGCGCGCCCGATCGTCGGGCAGACGCATCCACCCATCGAAGACGATCTCGCCATCCACGTACGTGGCCGTGTGATCGCCGGCTTGGCCCCGGTAGAGGAGCGTGCGCGCGGTCATGCCGACCTCGCCGCGGAAGAAGGTGCCACGTGGGCTGCTCGTGAAGACCACACCGTCGACGACGTCGATGAGCTCGCTGCCAGGCGCGAGGCCGCAGGCGACCACCGTGGTGCCGGGGGGCAGATCGACGCCTTCGTAGAGCCGATCGACACAGCGATCGCTCGACGAGGAAGGTGCTTCCCATGTGCTCGAAGACCCGCAGGCGGTGAGGGCAGCGAGGCTCGCTAAGGCGCCCAGCGTGAGCGGCGGGATGGAGAAGCGAACGACGTGAGTGTGAATCATGGTGTCCTCGTGGGCGGAGGCGCGGTTCACCGCGAATTTGGGCCTCCACGTGTTCCCCAACCTGACCCATGGAGCGGCGCCCGCTCCTTAAGTCGACCCTTAAACGGAGCAAACGGGGGGACGGGGACGGGCCTCGATAGTTGATGGAGCTTCCAGCTCACGGCTCGCTGGGACCCATGCGCCGCACGACTACGCCCTGCGAGATCGCGTAGCCACCGCCGGCCCGGACGATCACGTCGCGTAGGCCCTGCTTGCGCAGGCCCGCGATGGCAACGTACGCGCGGTTGAGGGCGGCGTCGACGCCGATCTTCTCGCCCGGCCAGCCGACCTCGATGATCGACTCGAGCGACACGGGCGCACCCGGCTTGCTCTCGCGCTGCGTCAGGAGGTGATCGAGGATCCGCCGCATCGGCGAGCGCATCGGCAGCGCGACCTTCGTGCCGCTGGGCGTGAGGAAGGCCTCCCCGCTCCCCCAGACGCAGAGCGCCTCGTGGGCCTCCACCGTGGCGCGACCGAGCGCTCGCTCGAGCTCTCGAAGCGCAAACCGTGTGTCGTCGCTGGGGCTCGCGCGCGCGGCGGTGCGCGCTCGTTCGAGCTCGACCTCGGGCGCTCCAACGTTCTGGGAGCCCGCCCGACACGCGAGCGTTCGCTCGTGGATGCGGAGGACCGTCGTGAGCGACGGCTCGTTCGGGACCTTCGCGATCGCCTCGTGCGCGCGCGCGAGCTCGGCGCGCGCTTCGTCGTGGCGTCCGAGCGCCGCGAGCGCCAGCGCCCTTCCGCCGCTCATGAGAACGTCGTAGCGAGCGGCTCCGACGCCCTCGACCGCTCGACGCGCCTGCGTGAGCGCGGCGAGAGCCTCCTCCGGCTCGCCACGCTCGAGGTATGTGCTGGCGAGGTAGTGCAGGGCGCTCCCCTCGCGGTAGCGACTCCCATGATCGCGAAAAAGGCTCGCCGCCTCCGCGTGATGCGAGAGCGCTTCGCGAAGACGCCCGAGATCCTGGAGAAGACAGCCACGCGCCGTCAGACACGCGCCCTCCATGATTCGCGCGCCACCGCGACGTGCGACGACCAGCCCCTCGTCGAAGCTCTCGAACGCCTGCTCGACTCGCTCGCGAAACATCTCCACCACGCCGAGCTCGTAGAGCGCAGCCGCGAGATTCGCGTCGAGCCCGAGCGCCCGGTGGAGATCCCGAGCACGCACGAACGAGGCGTGCGCAAGCTCGAGCGCTCCCTCGCGGCGGAGCGCGTGACCGAGTCGAAGGAGCACCTCGGCCTCGCGGCTGTCTCGCTTTCGATCGCGAGGCACGGCACCGAGGAGCACGAGCGCTGATGAGAGCAGCTCTCGGGCACCCGAGGTGTCGCCCCGCAGGTCGGCCGCGGCACCGAGGCGCGAGAGCGCGAGCGCTCGCAGACCGACGTCGCCGGCGGATTCTGCGTACGCGGAGGCCGCCTCGAAGTCCTTCCGCGAAGCGTCGCCTCTGCCGAGCTCGCGACGCGCGTCGCCGCGCCCGAGGTGGAGCTCTGCGAGATGCGCCGCCAAACCGTCGGGACCGAGCGCCGCGATCGTCTCGCTCAACGACTCCTCACGGAGCGTGGAGAGGCCCCGCCGGGAGAGCTCCGGCTCGAGCGCGAGCGTGATGACGATGAGCTCGTCGACCATCGACGACGTGTATGCGTAGCGACGCGCCGTCAGGAGATGCTCGAGCTCCCGCGCCACGCGCTCCAGCTCAACGGAGCCCGCGGCGTCCCGCGCGCGCCGCGCGAGGGCTGCGTGCTGTGTGACGTGCGCCGCGCGCAGTGCACCGAGGTCGAGCAGCCCCGACTCGACCGCCTCTGCGAGTCCTTCCCGTGCGACCTCTCGGATGGTCTCGAAGAAGGCGTGGCGCGCTCGCCCGTCGGGGCCGATCTCGACGCGCAGGAGCGAGTTGCGGACGAGCGCATCGAGCCACGCGAGTGGCTCCCCGGCACCTGGATGTCGAGGGGTTGCTCCGATCGCACCGAGCACGGCCAGAGCGGCGTCCGTCGCGAAGTCGTGATCGAGAATCGAGAGCGCTGCGAACGCCAATCGTGCGCGCGCATCGAGGAGCGCGAGCGATCCGAGCACCGCCTTGCGCATCGATGCATGCCGCTCGTGCGTGACACCTCCAGCCAATACCTCGAGCGGTCGAGCGAGCCGCTCCTCGAGCTCGGAGGCCGAGAGCACGCGCATCCGCGAGGCCGCGAGCTCGATCGCGAGCGGCATGCGGTCGATCGCCGCGGCGATCCCGTCGAGCAGGGCCGGTTCCATCTCGCTCGCGTGCATGAGGCGGACGGCGGCGGCGCGATCGAGGAACAGGGTGCGTGCTTCGGACGGCGAGAGGGGCGGCACCAAGAGCACCCGCTCGGCGGGCAGGCCGAGGACCACACGCGAGGTCACCAAGAGGCGTGCCGACGGCGCCGGACCGATCCAGGCCTCGACGTGGCGGGCCACGAAGCCTGCAATCTGCTCGACGTTGTCGAGCACGACGAGCGTTGGACCCAAGCGCGCGAGACCCTGCCCGATCGCCTCGGACATTGCGCGCTCAGTGGCGTGCCCCGCGAGCGGCAGGCCGAGCACCGCGGCCATCTGTACAAGGGCCTCGAGGCCTGTCTGTGCATCGGCGAGGTCGACGAACCACACGCCACCACGGCCCGCACGGGTCAGCGAGGCGAGGCGCTCCTCGGCATAGCGCAGTGCGAGGCGCGTCTTGCCGATCCCGCCGGGACCGAAGAGCGTGACGAGGCGGGCCTCGTCGAACGCGCTGGCGAGCGCGTCGAGCACCTCGCGCCGACCCACAAACGACGACGCGGGCGTGCGCAGGTTCGTCCGGGCGCGCGACGCCTTCGAGGTCCGCCGCGACTCGTTGCGACGCATGGGACTCACACTCTCACGCCAGAGCACCCGCGGCGCTCGCATCGAGCTCGGGGGTCACGAGCCCCGCGTGCTTCGCACGCTCGCGAGCGCGAGCCAGGCGCTCCTTCGCGGTGCGTCCCACGGTGCCGTGCTGCGGGTCGGCGAGGAAGGCCTCGAACGTTCGCGCGATCATGTCCTCGTCGTCGATGCGGCCGCGCAGGCTCCCATTCGAGTCCAGCCGCGAACGCTCGATCGCCAGCACCTCGCGGAGCACACGGTCGGTGCGCACGCGATGCGTGCTCGCTAGCTCGCCGGTCGTGCCCGCGACCGCGAGGCCCATCGCGTTCGCGCCCACGATGTAGAGGTTCTTGGTGACGAGCGCGCCCGCGAGCGCGTCTTTCGGGATCTCCTCTGCGGGCACACCCATCGCTTCGAGCGCTCGGACGAAGAGCCCTGCGTGGAGCCCGGCGATCTCGGTGCGTCGTACGACCTGGATGGGGCGGCCCTTCTTCTTCTCGAACCACACCACGAGCACCGTCGGGCTCTCGATCCCCGATCGCTCCCAGCTCGCAGGGACGAGCTCGTTCTGGAGCAAGACGACCCGCGCATGATGCGTAGGAGGAATCGAGTGAAGGACGCCTGCGAGCTCGTTCTCACCGACAGCCACGATCACGAGGTCGTGCTCGGGGCCCGGTGCGATCGCCTCACCACGACGCACGGGATCCACAGAGACGCTGCACGCCACGAGACCGCCAGCGATCACGCGGCCGAGCTGCCCGGGACCCACGAGGAGAATGCGCCGGACGCTCAAGGGGTGGGCTCCACGTCACGCATCGGAGTACTCATGCCCGCATCCTGCCCGGTCCGATGGCGCCGGTCATCGACGAAGGACCGCCATCACGGCTCGAGCGCCATCACGGCTCGAGCGAGAGCACGAGCCGCCGCGAGCCCTCGCTCGCGGGCGGCGGGCCCTCGGGCGCAGGAAGAATCCACGTGGCGGGAGCCAGACCGTCTTCGATCGCCGCGAGATCCACGTCGGGATCGATGAGCCGAGTCATGCGACGCCCGTTCAAGGAGCAGAGCGCATCGACCCGCACCTCGACCCCCGTGAGGCCCCGCGCGAGCTGCTCGTCGCGGATGTGATGGGCGAGCTGGAGGATGAGATCGGGCTGGGCCGACATCTCACGCTCCTGGATCGAGGTGAGGTACTGCGAGGGACGCACCCGCCGCTCACGCGGCCAGCCATCGGCCCGCACGCGATAGACGACGCTGCCGTTCTTCTCGCGCGCCATCACGCGCCAGCTCCAGCGCATCCCCTGCTCGTGCCAGAGCACGTTGCCGCCGTACGCGAAGGTCCGGAGCGGTACGAGCACGTGGATGGCGAGCCACACACCCGCGACCACGAGCGCGACGCGAGACCACGCGAGCGCCGGCGCCCGCGCGGCGGTGGGCCCTGCGGTCGCAGCGTCCGAGCTGCGGCCCACGAGCTTCCGAACGCGCGCTGCGAGCGTCGTGGGCCAGTCCGGCTCGAAGAAGATCAGCGTCGCGGTGGTCATGATCACTGGGAACATGCCGATCGGAAACAGGAGCTTGGTCGTCGTGTGGAACACGATCACCGCCACGTACGCATACGGCCGCGTGCGACGGTGGAGGAGGAAGGCGGGGATCGTGAGGTCGTAGAGAAACCCGGCCCAGCCCATCAGGAGCGGCACGTGCTCGAGCTCGAAGAGCCAGCCGATGAGCGGCGTGTCGGTCCTGGCATGCAGCCAGATCAGCATCGGCTGTCCGTGGAGCAGCCAGTCCGGCGTGGCCTTCGCCACCGCCGCATAGAAGTAGACGAGCGCGATCTGCGCGCGGAGGAGCCACGTCATCCAGCGCGGGAACGACGAGACGGCGAGCGAAGGGAAAAATCGCGCGTCGAGCGAGCCCGCCCGATGCAGCGGCAAGAAACAGAGCACGAACGCGAGCAAGCTCTGGAGATAGTAGTGATTCAGGTAGTTCGTGACGTCGGAGAGCTCGACGTACGTGAACGAGAGGAAGTACACGACCGTCGCGGCGCGGTACGCGAGGCCCACCGTGATCAGCGCCGAGCTCACGAGCATCACGCCGAAGAGCACGTGCATCGAGCCCACGCTCATGGGCTCGATCACCGAGAAGCCCCAGTAGTGAAAGAAGAAGCGCGGCCCTCCGAAGACCTGCTCGACCCAGCCGTTGAGCTCGAAGCGCGCCGCGCTCCAGAACGCCATCAGCCCGAAGAGCACCCGAAACGCCACGAGCCCGCTCACCGGCGCCGGCGTCTCGGCCAGTTCCAGAAAGCGCGCCCAGCGATCGCGTGAATTCGCCATGAACGAGGGAGAACGGCGCTACCTGAGAGCCGTTCTCAATCGTTCGTCACGGACCTGGCGATGGAGATCAAGCGATCGACGGTGTGCGCTGTGCGCGAACCCTCTCCCGGCGGCCGACGGCGAGGGCTCTCGTCGTCGTTTGTGGAGGCCTTTCGCGCGCGCTTCTTCTGCGCCCCGATCGGCGCGCGCTCGAGCTTCTGTAGGTTCCGGAAACTCTGCGGTGTTCGTTCCGGAAACTCTGCGGTCTCCGGGGTCATCCTGATCGTCATCGAGGCTGGTGTCACCAGCGAGGTGCTTGGTGCGGAGCGAGGGACCATCGAGGCGTAGTAGACGGCCACGGTCGAGGATGCGGTCGACGATCGCCTCCGCGAGGCGCACCGTCGTGCAGCACGGGTCCCCAGCGCTTGGGCTTCTTGTTCGTCGTGAAGACCATCGCGCGCTTCTTGATGTGCCTCTCGTTGACGACGTGGAAGAGGACGTTCGCGGCATCGTCGCCGTAGGCGAGGTAGCCGACCTCGTCCACGACCAGGACGTGAGGTCGCAGGTAGCGCGTCAGCGCGTCGCGCAGCTCGCCTCTTCGGCTCGCGCACGAGAGGTCGTCGATGAGCTCTGCGCAGTTGACGAAGAGCGCCTCGAAACCGTTCTGCATGGCGCGGTACGCGATGGCGATGGCGAGGTGCGTCTTGCCGCGACCCGGCTTGCCCTCGAGGATGACCGAGTGGCCCTCGGTGATGAAGTCCGGCGAGAGCAGTGAGCCGAAGGTCGTGAGGCGGAGCGTCGACTGGTAGGAGAAGTCGAACTCCTCGATGGTTCGCAGGAAGGGAAACTGCGCTGACCGGACGGCGCGGTGAAGACGGGTGCCGCGCCGATGCGCGACCTCCTCGGAGATCAGCGTCGTGAGGAGCTGCTCGTAGGACCACTCCTCGTGCTCGGCACGCCTCACGAGATCGCGCCACACGCGACGCGCGTTGGCCAGGTGCAGACGCTTGAAGAGCGGGTCGAGGTCAGTGCTCATCGTGCACCTCCGCGACGCCGCGACAGGGCTCGGTGCACTGCCGCGATGTTGAGCTCGCTGTTCTCGACGGCTTCGCGGAGCGCCGCCCGCATCGCCTCCTCGCCATGTTCCTCGAACAAGGCGTAGAGACGCTCTACGTGCTCGTTGCCGCGCTGCGGTGCGCGATGGACGAGCGCCGTCATGAGCCTCAGGGCTGGCGCGCCGAGGTTGAGAAGCTGCTGTCGTTTCTCGTAGAGCCGCGCCCTGGCGCCGTGCAACGCAGCGACCTTCTGGGCTCGATGCTCGGGCAGCGACGCAGGAGGATCTCCGGCCTTGCCGCGTACGTGCTCGGCCTCGAAGCGACCCGCGACGAAGCGGATGCGGTCCTCGTAGACGAACGCCGTGCCGGCGACGTTCGCGGCGCGCGGAGGCATCGTGTACGCGCGCCCCTCGAACATGACCTCGGCGGTGGGCCCGACGAAGATCGGGACCCGGAGCGCGAGGGTTTCCGGAGCGAGCCGCACCGGGCGGAGTCGGGGGAGCTCCTCTTGGCGTAGCGTTTCCGGAGTCTCGCCGGTCGCGCGGCACGGGGTCTCGAAGTTCACCTCCCGCACCACGCTGCGAGCTGGGCTTCGAGGTCTCGCTCGTCGGCGAACTTCCGCCACTTGAAGAAGGTGTTCTTCACCCACTTCACGAGGTGCTCGACCGTGCCCTTCTGATTGCCGCTGCGTGGCGCGCACATCTCCGCGCCGACGCAGAGCTCGAGCATCACCTGCGCGAACGTCGGGTTGAAGCGCTCGACCTCGCGGCCGACGCCGCCCTTGGCGACCACGGTGCGAGGCCGGTCGAACACCGCGAGCAGAGGCACGCCACCGAACGACACGAAGTGCCGGACCAGCGTACGGACCAACGTCTCGACCTGCTCGTTCGGCACGAGCGACACGGCCACGAAGCGCGAGTACTTCAGCCGCGAGGCGAAGAAGTGAATGCGCTCTTTGCGGCCATCGACGAAGCGAACATCGACGTGGCCAAAGTCGTGCTGCGAGAACTCGGCCGGCAGCCCCTCGAACCGAACGATGGGGGCGCCCCGTGGAGGACGCGACGCTGCGACCAGCGCATAGAACGCGCTCTTGCGGCCGTCGTAGCCTCGCTCGATCGCCCGACGCAGCAGCTCCTGAGTCGGCGTCTCAGGCTCGGCCTCGAGCCAGCTCCGAACCTCGTCAGCGAACCTCGACGCCTTCGACGGACGACCGATCCCTCGCGCGCGCCGTTCGGCTGCGTCGTCGACGTGCGTCACCGGCGCCTCGTTCCGCACGCGCTCGATCGTGTCGACCGACACCCCCACGCGCTCGGCGACGAGCGCCAACGGCATGCCTACGGACAGCAGGATCTGGATCTCGTGGCGCTTGAGCAGGGGGAGCATGTCCCCTGCCTCGCATCCGCTGCCGCCAACCGTCGCCATCCCGACCATCATCATCGCGATCATCGCGAACATCACGCGCGCTCCTTCCTTCGAGGAGCCGCAGAATTTCCGGAACGGGACGCCGCAGAATTTCTGGAACCAACA
>JBKDQC010000134.1:0-3442 GCA_046342295.1 Deltaproteobacteria bacterium
GGCGATGGCGTTCTCGCCCGTGATCCGGACGAGCCCGATCTGCGCGGTGCGCAGGACGTGCGTCCCACCGCAGGGCGAGACGTCGAAGCCGGAGACGTCGACCACGCGCACGTTCTCCTTCTGCTTCGGGGCGCGGCGCAGCGCGAGGCCCGCGAGCTCCTCGGCGCTCGGGAACCACGCGCGGACGGGCCGGTCCTCGTCGATGGCGCGCGCTACGACCGCTTCACACTCCGCGAGCCGGGCCGCGGGGATTCCATCGCGATCGACGTCGATGGTCGCGGCCTGCTCCCCGAGGCGCGAGCTCACGGTCTCGGCCCCGCACAGGTCGAGGAGCGCGCGGGAGAGCATGTGCTGGCCGGTGTGAAGCGCCATGTGGACGCGGCGCCGGGGCCGATCGATCACGCCGCGTACGCGGGCCCCGAGCGGCGGCAACGCGCCATCGAGCACGTGGTGTACGACCCCTCTTTCGTCGAGCTGTACGTCGAGCACCGCAGCCCCGTCGATCGCCCCGCGGTCGGCCATCTGCCCGCCGGACTCGGGGTAGAAGACCGTTCGGTCGAGCACGAGGCTCGGGCGCGAGCCGTGGCTCGCATGGGCGAGGACGGTGGACTCGAGCTCGTCGAGGAGGGCGTCGTCATGGTACGCGCGGACCGTTCCAGACATGGCCGTGGGCTACCACGCCCGCGGCCCGCTGTGAGGTGGCGCCGGCCCGAGGACCGAGAAACGGTCGAGGTCGTCGCACACGTCCGGCGCCGTACGCCCGCGAGCTCACTCGAGCGCGGGCGGTAGCAGCGCCACGAAGCCGCCCTCGGCGTCGCACTCGGCGGCTCCGATCTCGATGGGCCTCCGGGTGCCGGGATGGAGCGCGAAGAGACGCACCCGCGCGCCCGCGAGGGCCGTGCCCTCCGCGAAGTGCGCACGCCCCGCCATGCGGTACGGAGCGCGGACGGACATGACCCGACGCAAAGGCGCCGACGAACCGCCGACCCCGAAGTCGTGCTCCACATGCCACGCATAGCCGCTCTCCGCCGGCATCTCGACGACGACGTCATAGACCCCAACGTCGAGCGGCAGGCGGAACTCCCCCATCGCTCCGCTCAGTCCCATCGCCGAACGGTTGAGGCGCGCAGCGGCCATCGGGTCGCCCGCGAGCTCGAGCCCGAGCGCCGTCGCGCGGATGCGGCTGCCCGAGACGGGCTCTCCATCGGCGAGCTGCACGGTACCCCCGAGGACCGACCGCTGCGGGAGCGTGAAGAGCTGGCCGAGGAGCATGCCCGAGGGGTTGGGCAAGACCTCGAGCGCGCTGACGAGGACGCCGACGTCCTCGTCGCCCGAAACGACCTCGACGGCGTAGTCGCCCGGCAGCACGTGACCCACGAAGCGCCCCTCCGCGTCGGTGGTGAGGTCGAGCTCGAGGCTTCCGACGAGGCCGGTCTCGGCGTCGGTCACGTAAGGTGAGCGGAGGTGCACCTGCGCTCCGGGGGCTGGCGCGTTCATGCCGAGCGTCGCCGGGAGCTCGACGCGTCCCTCGAGGCGCATCGCGTGCCCCGAAGAAGGGACGAGAAGCGTGAAGGCCCCCGAGGTGTCCGGGTAGAGCGTGCTCGCGTCGATGGTGATCGACGGAAGCAGCGCGACGGTGTCCTGACGGCTGGCATCGCCGCGGACCCGGAACGAGAAAGGGCCGAAGGCGCGCGGCGCCGCGAGCGTGAAGCGCCCGTCCGCGTCCGTGCTCGCTCGGGAGGAGATCGCACGCCCACCCGCGTCGATCATGTGAACCAGCAGCCCCTCCTGCGGCTGCCGCTCCGCGTCCCGCACCTCGCCCCTGACCTGGACGAGCTCCTCACTTCGGTACTCGATCGCGAAGGCCACGCCCGCATCGCGCGGCACCTCGAGCGTCGCCGCCAGCGGAGGCAAGAGCGCGCGGAACTCGCTCTGCGGCTCGACGTAGACGTCGTACGTCGCGCCCCCTGGCAACTGGGTGAGGAAGTCCACGCGGCTGGCGGTGCCCGAAGAGGCGCGCACGGCGACCGTCCCCGAGAGCACGCCATCGAGGCGTTGCTCGTGCTCGACCGGGCGACGCGCGAAGGTGATCTGCGCGGAGATCGGAGCGCCGTCGAAGCGGGCGGTGCCTTGAACCGGGACCTGCACCGGCGCGATCAGGTCCTCGACGCCGCCGGGCGTGAGCACGCCCAGGTCGAAGAGCACCGGGACGGGCTCACCGCCGAGCGGATCGCTCGCCGGGGTGACCTCGACTCGCACCTCGTAGGTGGGTGCCGCGGGCGTCACGCAGAGGTGCACGCTCGGCTCGCACGCGCTGCTCGCAGCGCAGTCGGCGTCGATGTCGCAGCGGTTGAGGATCTGGGGGCTCGGCGCGGGGACGAGGAGCGAGCAGCCCGAGAGGCTGGCCGCAACGAGCGCCCAGAGCGCGCGGGCCCACGCGAGGGGCGGCCGTGCTGACCGGGACGGGGCACGGGTCATGGACACCCCGTCATGTCCACCGCGTCGCCCTCGCTCGCTTGCGTCGCGACCCACCACGTCGCGGTGCCCAGATCTCCCGCGACGATCGGCTCGCGCGTCGGCACGCCGTCCTCGATGCGGAAGCGTTGCGAGACGAGCAGCTCGACGCGGTGGCAGCCCGCGCGGCTCAGCGCCTCGCCCCGCACCGGCACCTGCACGGGCAGCGCGCGCAGACGCCGGTCGCTCGCGCCTCGCGGGGCGGGCTGCACGAAGCCGGTCCCGCTCGGAAAGAGCGTGACGCCGCGCTGGTAGTCCACGAAGAGCAGGTACTGGAGCTCTTGCTCGACGTCGGGATCACGCACGACCACGTCGAAGCGCAGCGTGTTGGTCGGCCCGCCGTCGCCCCCGGTCCCGATCGCGTCGGCGCGCAGTCGGATCACCTCGTCGAGCGGGTAGGCGTTCGTCGCTGGGACCTCGAGGGAGGCCGGGAAGTTCGAGGGCGGAACGAGGTCGAGGTCCTGCGTGATGCAGCCCGCGAGCGGGCCCGAGGCCATCACGGGGAGCGCAGCAGCGGAGACTCGGAACGCGGACACGATGAGACGGAGGGCAGCAACGACGGTGCCAGGGAACCGAACACGCGAGATCGCCCGTGAAACCTGGCCTCGGCCAGGCCCGCGCGCGGGCGATCGCGACATCGCTGTCATGGCCCCGGAACGTACCAGGGCGCGCCGTCGCGATCGAAGGTTTGGCCGCAACACGTACGGAGACGCTCTTTTCGCGAAGCGCGGGCCGTGCGATAGAGGCGGGCCCGCCCATCGGCGGGCGATCAAGGAGCCAGCCTGCGATGACCGACTACATCTTCACGATGAAGGGGGTCACGAAGGTGAACCCCCCGGACAAGAAGGTCGTCGAGGACCTCTACCTCTCCTTCCTCCCGGGCGCGAAGATCGGCGTCATCGGCGCGAACGGCGCCGGCAAGTCGACG
>JBKDQC010000135.1:0-26736 GCA_046342295.1 Deltaproteobacteria bacterium
CCCGCTACCTCGATTCGCCGTTTCTCCTCGAGCCGGAGGTGAAGCATGGCTGCGGAGGCCTGCGCGACCTCGACGTGGTGCGTTGGTCGATGGGGCTGTCGAGGGGCCTCCTCGCCCTCGAGGACGCCGTCCGAGCCGGGCTCCTGCTGCCCCACGAGGCCGAGGAGCTCTCGGCGGCGCGGGCCTTCGTCTGGGATGTCCGGCAGCGCCTCCACGCGCGCGCGGGCCGTAGACAGGACCGGCTCACCTTCGAGGATCAGGAGGAGATCGCGCGGGCGCTCGGGGAAGAGGACGGACCGGACATGCTCGCGGTCGAGCGCTTCATGCAGCGCTACTACCGCCACGCGCGTGTCGCCGAGCAAGCATCGGAGCGAGCGCTCGCGCGCACCCGCGTCGCGGCGGGCAACGAGCCAACGCCGGCCGGGGAAGCCGACTGGCTCGAGCACGAGCCCTCGCTGCAGTGGGTCGACGGTCGCCTCGGTCTCCGCCCTTCGGGCGAGGTGCCGCCCGAGCTCGCGCTGCGCTTCTACCGACTCGTCACCTCGCGCGCCGTCGTGCCCGACCCCGCTGCCCGCGAGGCGCTCGCCCGCGCGCTCCGCACCGCCGAAGGGCGCGCCCGTCTCCGCGAGAGCCCGGGAGCGGCCGAGGCCTTTCTCGAGATGCTCGCATGGACCGGCGAGGTCCCCCTGCGTCGGGGGTCGGTCCTCGCGGAGCTGCACGACGTCGGGGCTCTCGTCGCGATGATCCCCGAGCTCGAGCCGGTCACGGGACGCGTTCAACACGACGTCTACCACGTGTACACCGTCGACGTTCACTCCATCGCGGCCGTGGATCGCCTTCGTACGCTCCTCCGCGGTGAGCTCGCGGACGAACTGCCGGTTGCGACCCGCGTCGCGACCGAGGTGAGTGACCGCAGGCGCCTCGCGCTCGCCGTGCTCTTGCACGACGTCGGCAAGCGGCGCGGCCGAGATCATTCCATCGAGGGCGCCTCGCTCGCGCTCGCCGTTTGCGCGCGGCTGGGACTGTCGGCCGAGGACACCGAGCACGTTCGCTGGCTCGTGCGCGAGCACCTGCACCTCTACCACTGGGCCACGCGTCGCGACACGAGCGATCCCGAGACGCTGAACGAGATCTCGCGCGCCATCGGATCGATCGAGCGCTTGAGGGATCTCTACCTTCTCACGCTCGTCGATCTCGCCACGACGAACCCCAAAGCGCTCACACCGTGGAAGGCCCGCCTCTTCGATGATCTCTTCCTGGACCTCAGCCGGGTCCTCGAAGGTGGCGTCGTTCCAGGCGAGGCCACGGCCCTCGAGGCGGAGCTCGAGGCGCGCGGGGCAGACGCGGCGCTGGCGTTGCTCGCGACCTTGCCGGACCGCTACTCCGTCGGAAACGACGCCGAGACCGTGATCGCGCACGCAGAGATCGTGGAGGCACGCGGTGCGCGCGCCGTACATGCCGCGCTCGTGCCCGGTGACGTCTCCGGGCTCGCCGAGCTCGTCGTCGTCGCCGATGACCGCCCCGGTCTCCTCGCCGACATCGCCGCCGTCCTCGCCGCGCGTCGACTCGCCAACACGACGGCGAGCATCCACACCCGTCTGAGGCCCGACGGTCGCGCGGAGGCGCTCGACATGTTCATGGTGCGGAGCAGCTCGCCGGGCGTGGAGGGAGTGGTCGTCGAGGCGTCCAAGCTCGCCGGGATTCTCCGCGATCTCGAGTGCGTGGTGTCCGGAGAGCTCGACGCCCACGCGCTCCTCCTCGCCCGGGTCGCCGCGCCTGCGTGGTCGCGACGCCGCAGCCCGGATGTCCGCACCGAGATCGTCGTCGACAACGCCGCCTCTCCGCACTTCACCGTGCTCGATGTGTTCACGCGCGACCGAGACGGCCTGCTCCACGCGATCGCCCACGCCCTCCACGCCGTGGGCCTCTCGATCGTCCTCGCCAAGGTGGCGACGGAGGGTGAGCGCGTGAGCGACGCCTTCTACGTCTGCGAGGCCGACGCCCGAAAGGTCGAGGGGACGGCGCGCGTCGCGGAGATCCGCGAGGCAGTCCGTGGCGCAATCGCCGACCTCGCGGAAGCGGAGCTTCGTCGTTGACGGGATCCGCCGCGCGGATCGAACGTCTCGAGGTGAACGTGTCCAGACCCTCCACGCTCCCGCTCCTGCTCTTCCTCGCCCTCTCGGGCGCCTCGTGCGTGCCCGGTGCCCGGCAAGGATCGCTCGCGGGCACCCCGAACGGCGGGCCGGCGAGCGGCGACGAGCTGACCTTCCCCGACGAGGCCGAGGCCAGGTCCGCGCCTCCTGCCAGCGAGGAAGTCCTCGCGGCCGAGCAGCTCCTGGCCGAGGGCCGTCCGCGCGAAGCGGAGCAGCGCCTAGAGGCCATCGTGCGCGTCAGCCCCGGCGATCTCCGGGCCTTCCTCGACCTCGGCTTGTCCCGTGAGATGCAGGACGACCTCGAGGGCGCGGAAGAAGCGTACCGAGGGGCGTTGCAGGTCGATGGCACCTTCTCGGAAGCGCTCAACAACCTCGGAGCGCTCCTCCGCGACTCGGGGCGCGTGCAGGAGGGCGTCGCGATGCTCCGGAACGCGGTGCGCGTGCGGCCTGGCTTCGCGTCGGCGCAGCTCAACCTCGGCCTCGCGCTCGAGGACGCGGGCGACGACGAGGGCGCGGAGGCCGCGTACCGTGCCGTGATCCGCCTCTCGCCCCGAGAGCCCACGAGCCGCACGAGCCTCGGTCTGCTCCTTCTTCGGACGAGCCGCCGGGAGCAGGCGCTGCTCGAGCTCCGCCGCGCCGCGCCCCTGGCCGAGTCCCGCGCCGACCTCGCCGCCATCGGTGCGGGGCTGCGGCGCGCGGGCGACGCGGCGATGGCGATGCGCGTGCTCGCCGAGGCTGTCTCGGCCGACGAGGCGCCGGCCCCTCCGGGGCTGCGCGCCGAGATCGCGCTCGCGGAGTTCGCCGCCGGCCAGCGCCCGCAAGCCGAGCAGCACTTGAGGGCGCTCCTGACGGACATGCCGTCCTACGCATCGGCGCATTACCTGCTCGCCAACGTCCTCGCGGCGCGCGAGGCGTGGCGCGAGGCGGCGCGCGAGTACGAAGCCTACCTCCGCGCCGAGCCTCGCGGCGCGGACGCGGACGAAGCGCGGGGTCGGCGCGACTACGTGCGCGCACGTTCGCGGTAGCCGGCGAGACCTCCGAAGTGTGATGCGTGAGGCGAACCGCGCTCGACGTCAGGTCCGGTGCGGTCCCTCGCTCTCGGGTGGCCGGGGCCGCAGCGCGCTGCCACCCTTGCGCCGCAACCCGACCACGAAGGTCTCGTAGCTCTCGGTCCGGCTCGCGGGCGGCTTGATGATCTTCAGCTCCTCGAATGCGGCCCGCACCGCATCCCGCGCGATCTCGAAGTCCTCGCCGACGAAGATCTTGCCGACGAAATGGCCGCCCGGAGAGAGAACCGCGCAAGCGATCTCGAGCGCGCGCATGAACAGTCGGTGCGAGCGAGCCTGGTCGGTGAAGCGATGTCCCGTCGTCGCGGGGGCCATGTCGCTCAGCACCACGTCGAACGAGCTCGGTCCGAGCTCCCGCTCGAGCTCGAGCGAGAGCACGTCGCCGCAGCGAATCTGGGCGTGCTCGGGCAGGGTGCCCTTGAACTCCTGGAGGTCCAGGCCGAGCACACGACCCTTGGCGCCCACGCGCTGCGCGGCGTACGCCGACCAGCTCCCCGGGTAGGCGCCGAGATCCAGCACCCGGCCACCGACCTTGAGGACACGCGTCCGTCGGTCGATCTCCTCGAGCTTGTAGACCGAGCGGGCGGCGTAGCCCTCCTTGCGCGCCCGGTGGCCCCAGTGATCTTGCGGTCGCTTGCTCATCGTCCAGTCTCGGCGATTCGGTTCGGCGCGCAGGCCCGTCGCGGGCCGCTCCGGCCGGACCTTGCAGCGATTCGGCCGGACACGCGAGTCGAAGCGCGCGCGTTCACGACGCGGGCTCGTTCACGACGCGGGCCATGTGCTATCCCCGGCGCCGCCCCGCAAAGTCCGAGCGGGCGAAGGAGTGCGAACGTGATCGTCATGGAGAGCCGGCACGCTCGGCGCTTCGTCGTGCGGATCGACCGCGGGGAGGATGTCGTCGCCTCCGTGAAGAAGCTCGCGCAGAGCGAGCGGGTCCGCGCGGCCTGGGTGCGTGGCACCGGCATCTGCGAGTGGGCCGAGGTCACCGAGTGGGACGCTGCGCGAGAGTCGCTCCGCGCGCCGCGGCATCTGGCAGGCCCGCTCGCGCTGCTCAGCTGCGACGGCAACGTCTCGATGCGCCTCGGCGAGCCCTACGTCGAGCTGCGCGCAGCGCTCTCGCGAGAAGGCGACGCAGGCCTGATCGTCCTCGGCGGTCAGCTCGTGCTCGCGTCCTCGCTCAACGTCGAGCTCGTGATCGATGTCTTCGAGGATGTCCGGCTCGACCGCGACGAAGAACGCGAGACGGGGCTCTCGGTCTGGAAGGGAGAGCGAACACAGGGGGTCGTGGCGCGACCCCTCGAGCGCACGGGGCGGCCGGCCGTCGTCAGCTCGGGGCCTCCGCGTGACCCGGCCGCGTCTGCGCGGCCCGCGCCGCCGCCACAGCCCGTGTTGGAGCCAGAGGACGCCCCGGAGATCGCGCCACCCGGAACCGCGCTCGGCTGGGCGGAGGTGGCCCGCGCGTCTTCGCAGGCGGAGGCCGCGCGCTCTTCGAGCGCTCCGGTCGAGCGCCGGGCCGGCCTCGATCGCAAGCCCGGGGTCGAGCGCAAGCCGAGCTCCGAGGCCGGCGGGAGCCCAAGCTTCGTGCCGACGGTGCCCATCTTCGACAAGCCCAAGGAGCGGCCGTCGGACGACCACGAGCCCACGCCCACCAAGGGGGACTGGGTCGACCACCGACAGTTCGGACTGTGTCGTGTCGATGGCGAGAACGTCGACGGCGGGCTGCTCATCCGCCTGCCATCCGGGATGCGCAAGGTCGTGCACCTCGAGACGCTCGAAGCCCTGCCACCACGTTTCGAGGGAGACCGACGCATCTACCCGCTGCGTCCGCGGAAGCGCTGAAGCGCGCCTCGTCAATCCCGCGCGCGGACCCGAGGATCGATGCGCTCCACCACGAGCTCGGCGCCGAGGTTGCCGATCTGCACCGTGACCGCGCCCACGAAGACGATGCCGAGAAGCATCGGGAGATCGAAGCTGTAGATCGACTCCACAGCGAGGCGCCCCATGCCCGGCCAGCCGAACACGCTCTCGGTGACCACCGCCCCCGCGACGAGCGTCGGAAGAGAGAGGCCGATCATCGTCACGATCGGCGGCATCGCGTTGCGCAGCACGTGCGAGACGAGGATGCGACCCGGCGGCAGGCCCTTGGCGCGCGCCGTCCTCACGTGGTCCTGGGCGCTCACCTCGATGACCTCGCTCCGGAGCAGCCGCGCGTAGGTCGCGGCCCCGAGCGACGCGAGCACCAGCGCCGGCAGGACCGCGTGCCTCAGGTGATCGGGCCCCTCGAGCCCATAACCGCCCACGGGAAAGAGCCCGAGCCGAAAAGCGAGGAATTGGAGCGCCAGCACACCGAGAAAGAAGCTGGGTGTGCTCACGCCGAGGAACGACGCCCCCATCGCCACCGTGTCGATCCACGTGCCGCGCCGCCGCGCCGCGAGGAGGCCGAGGCCGAGGCCGAGCGCGAGCTCGAAGAGCGTCGCGAGCGACATCAAGACGAGCGTGCGTGGGAGGCGCACGGCCAAGACGTCGAGGACCCTCCGCTCGTCGCGCCAGCTCGTCCCGAGGTCCAGGGTCGCGAGGCCGACGAGGTAGCGTCCGTACTGCTCGGGCAGCGGCCGATCGAGCCCGTGGCGCTCTCGAAACCTCTCGATCTGCTCGGCGCGCGCCCGTGGCCCGAGGGTCGCCACGGCGGGGTCTCCGATTCCGTGGACGGCGAAGAACACGAGGGTCATCGCCAGCCAGACGACGAACCCGCTCCGTACGAGACGCAGCGCCGCGCGTCGAGCGAAGGCGCTCCGCGTCTTCGAGGCGCTCATCGCTCTCCCCCCTGCGCGCCTGGGCCTCCGAGCACTCGCTCGAGCAGGGAGACGGTGCCGGTCTCCTCGGCGAAGTCGCCGGGCGTCGCGCGGCGTCTCGGGAGATCGAGCCACACATCTCGGTAGAACGGTCGCCACACCGGATGGACCTGGTATCCGTGGACGTACGGCTGCCAGACGTCCGTGACGAGGTTCGAGAACACGAACGCCCAGGGAGCGTCCGCCACGATCTCGCGGCTCGCTTCCGCATAGAGCGCCATCCGACGTGCACGATCGGGCTCGATGCGCGCGCGGTCGAGCAGCGCATCGAGCTCGGGGTCCTCGTAGAACGCGCGGTTCTGCGAGCCCGTGTCGCTGATCGAGCGCGAGTGAAAGAGCGTGTCGAAGAAGTTCGAAGGATCGGGGTAGTCGGCGCTCCAGCCCGTGAGGAAGAGAGGAACGGTTCGCCGGCGCGCCGTCTCGGCGAGGTACACCGGGAAGGCCACCTGCCGGACGCGGATGTCGAGACCGATCTGCCCCAGATCGTGCTGGATCAGCTCCCCGTAGGCCTGGCCCGTCTCGCCCGCGCCCACCCACACCTCGATGGGCTCCTCGAGGCCGCGCGCGATCCAGCGCTCGCCCTCTCGCGTCACGGGGTGCCCGGCCAGCCGCATCTCCTCGCGGGCGCGGTCCAGGTCGAGGTGGTGCTCGCCTTCGAGCCCCGGCACGTAGCCCGGCATGTTCGCGGGCAGCGGCTGGCCGACGAGGCGCAAGCGGTTGCCCCGGGAGCGTCGCCAGCGCTCTCCGTCGATCGAGAACGCGACGGCGCGCCGCACGTGCACGTCGTCGAACGGTTCGATCTCGCAGTTCATCCCGACGCCCCAGATGTCCAGGTTCGCGCTGTCGGTCTGGTACGGACGCCACGCGGGCGCGCGGTGGAGGAAGTGACTGTCGCTCGGCGTGAACCGGTGCATGTGGTCCATCTCGCCGGCCTGGAAGCGGAGGAACGCCGGCCCGCGGCTCAGGTCGAGCTCGAACGCGATCCGGTCGAGGTAGGGCTGCCCCGCGAGGAAGAAGCCTTCGTGACGCACGAAGGTCGCGCGCAGCGCGGGCTCCCAGCGTTCGAGCGCGAAGGCCCCCGTGCCGATGGGGTGCTGCGCGAAGGAGCTCCCCTCGGCCTCGACCGCCTCGCGAGGGACAGGCGCGGCGAACGTGAGCGCCATCGCGTTGAGGAACGTCTGATCGGCCGCGTTGAGCCGAAAGCGGACCGTCAGCGGGTCGAGCACCTCGATGCCCCGCACGTGCTCGGCGGTGCCCGCCTCGAACTCGGCGGCTCCCACGAGGTTCCGGAAGTACACCGCCCCCGGCGAGGCGGTCTCGGGCGCGAGCACGCGCTCGATCTGGTAGCGGACGTCGTCCGCGACGAGGGTTCGGTCGTCCCGGAGGTGCGGGCTCGGGTGGAATCGGACGTTCTCGCGAAGTCGAAACGTGTAGCTGCGACCGCCTTCGCCGACCTCGGGCAGTGCGCGCGCGAGCCGAGGCACGAACGCGAGCGCCTCGTCATAGTCGACCAGGGTCTCGAAGATCAGCTTGAGCCCCATGCTCGAGATCTCGTCGTAGGCCACGGCGGGGTCGAGCGAGCGCATGTCGTCCTCGTGGTGAACGACCAGCGTTCCTCCGCGACGCGGTCTCGTGTCGCCCGCGCCCACGAACGCCGGGTGCTGCGGCACCTCGGGCATGAAGCGCACGAAGAGCCCCAGGCCAACGAGCATCACGGTCAAGCCCGCAAGCCCCACCGCGTCATCGCGCCGCCGGCGACGGCCCGCGCGCGTCGCGCCCGTGAGGGCGATGGCCCCCGTCGATTTCGCGTCCACCGCGTCGCGTAGACCTTCGCCGAGCAGGTTGAAGCCGAAGACGGTCATGACGATCAGCGCGCCCGGCAGGAGCACGAGGCGGGGCGCGATCGAGAGGACATCCTGGCCGTCGTGGAGCATGGTCCCCCACGTCGAGGCGGGCGGCTGCACCCCGACTCCGAGGAAGGACATGGCGCTCTCGACGAGGATCATCTGCGCCACGAGCGTCGAGCCGAGCACGATGGCCGGCCCGAGCACGTTCGGGAGCACGTGGCGCACGAGGATGCGCGCCTCCGAGAAACCGAGCGCGCGTGCTGCCTGTACGTAGTCGAGCTCGCGGATCTGTTGGGTCTTCGTGCGCGTGACGCGCGCGAGGGTCGTCCAGGAGAGACAGCCCAGGAGGATCGCGAGCGACCACGGCGAGGGCTCGCCGATCGCGCGCTCCAAGGTGATCGCGATCAGGAGGAAGGGCAGGGACGACAGGACATCGGCGGTCTGCATCGACGCCGAGTCGATGACGCCGCGTCGGGAGCCGCTCAGCACGCCCACGAACAGGCCCAAGCCGATCGCGATCGCGGTCGCGACGAGCGCCACGCCCAGCGAGAGGGTCCCGCCGTGCAGAAGACGTGAGAGCTCGTCTCGCCCGAGGGTGTCCGCCCCGAGCCAGAGCGTTCCAGGGGGCGCCGGGGTGCCATCCTCGAGCAACCCTTCGGGCAGCAGCGCCGCGGGGTCGTGCGGCGCGACGAACGGGCCCGCCACCGCCACCAGCGAGACCGAGGCGACGAGCGCCGCGCCGAGGCGCGCGCCCCGGTGCGCGAGCAGGCGCGCGCGGGCCCGCGGTTCGAGCCCCCCGAGCAGCACGCGCCACCGACCCGACATCACCGGCCGAAGGGGGTGGCCGCTCCCTGGGAGCAGACCACGACGTTGGCCTGGGTCACGCCCGTGCAGCTCCAGCCTTGCGGGCACTCCTCGTCCGAGCCGCAGCTGACGGTGCAGGCCCCCTGCGCGCCCGCGACGCCCGCGACGCACAGCCCGCGGGCGCAGTCTCGATCCCGGGAGCAGCGCTCACCCGTCCGCGCGTCCCCACGGCCACAAGCGAGGAGCGCGCACAGCCACAGTGCACAGGAAGGGCGCATCGGCCGGCATCGTGTCCGACCGGAGGTGTCCAGGGAAGCCCGATCGATGCGGACCTCCGGAGATCGTCCTTCACAGCAGATCTGCCCCTGAAAAAGATCGGGCGGTTTTGGGCCGAGTCGGGGTCTTACCGGGCCAACATGCCGTAGTTAATGGGTTTTTGTGAACGTACGATCGTTGCACAAAATGTTTGACAGCATTCTTTTCAGTGGAATATCTTCCGGCATCGCTCAAGGCGCTGGTCAGTTCAGACGAGCACATTGCGTGTTGGAGAGCTCGAGCGGTGAGGAGCCATTGGTGTCGCCTGGGGGCCGAGAGAACGAAGGAATGGGCTGGACCGAGGAGCGTTTCGTCGCCCTCGAGCGAGCACACCCGGCCGGTCTCAAGGTTCAGGAGATCGTCGATGCGTTCGGATCCAAGGGCGATCGACTCACCGAGGCACCATTCCGGAAGTACGTGCAGCTCGGCCTCCTCCCTCGCAGCGTGAGGGTTGGCGCCAAGGGCAAGAACCGAGGCTCGCAGGGCCTCTACCCGGCCACGGTGGTGCGTCGCATCGAGACGATCCGTCGCCTGATGAGCCAGGGCTACACGATCGAGGAGATTCAGAGAGAGTTCTTCTTCATCCGCGGTGACATCGAGGAGCTCTCCCGGAGCCTCACGCGTGTCTACGGGGCCATCGAACGCGCGCTCTCGCTTCGCGAAGGCGCCTCGGCGTCGAAGAGCCCACGCGTCGCGGACGCGGGTCGCGGAGCGGACGAGCTCGCGCGAAAGAAGTACGCGGACGCACGGAGGCTCGGCGAGGAACTTCTCCGGGCGCTGGACGAGATCGAGCAGCGCGCGTCGCTGCAGGCGAGGTTGAAGCGGGCGCAGGTGTGAGGTCACCGGCGAGGTGACCCGAGGACGAGGAACGCGCGGGCGAGCGCGAACCTCCTCCGCGTGCTCTCGGATCGCTGGGCGAGCGGTCCGGGGGCTGCGTGGAGCAACGCGAAATGGTGTGGGAGGCGGTCATGGAGCAGTTCGAGAGCGAGGAGATGGAGCAGCTCGTGGGCGACGAGATGGCTCCGAAGAAGGGCAGCAGCGCGGGCGTCATGGAGGCGCCGTCGATGCAAGGGTCGCTGGCGCTTCAGCTGGCGGAGACCTCGGACGAGGAGTCGGATCTCGACTCGGAGGGTCGCAAGCGGCGCAACCGTGCGCGGGCCCACACGATCTCGATCCGACGCCTGAGCAAGGCCGAGCTCCGTCGCGGGCGCGAGCTCTACCCCGAGACGGATTACTGGCGTCCCAAGACGCGCGCCGAATGCGTCGACATGGAGCGTCCTTGCCCGTACGTGTCGTGCAAGTATCACCTCTACATCGACGTCCACCCCGTGCGGGGCTCGATCAAGATCAACTTCACGGACGTGGAGGTCTGGGAGATGACCGAGACCTGCGCGCTCGACATCGCCGACCGCGGCGGCATCACCCTCGAGGAGGTCGGTGAGATCATGAACCTCACCCGCGAGCGTGTGCGTCAGGTCGAGACGGCAGGGCTCGCGAAGCTCGCCGCGCTCAAGGACGTGCTGCGGCTCAAGGACTACGTGATCTGACGGCCAAACGACGAAGCCCGCCTCTCGAGGCGGGCTTCATCGCGAGGGGCTCTCGCGCGGTCTGGAGGCAGGCCCTCGAAGTTGGACCTCGAGGACGAGTCAGAGGACCTTGTCGAGCGCCGTGAACTCGACGTTCACGCCCTCGGCCACCGCGCGGTACGTGCAGGCGCCGTCCCAGCAGTTGACGCCCAGCGCGAGCGCGCTCGAGGCGCGGATGGCCTTCTCGACCCCGAGGCTCGCGATCATCTCGGCGTAGCGCAGGGTCACGTTCGTCAGCGCGAACGTCGAGGTCTGCGCGACGGCGCCCGGCATGTTCGGGACGCAGTAATGCACGACGCCGTGCAGCTCGAAGGTCGGGTGGTCGTGGTCGGTCGGACGGCACGTCGCGATGCAGCCGCCCTGATCGACCGCCACATCGACCACGACGGAGCCCGGGGACATGCGCTTGACGAGCTCCTCGTCGACCAGCTTCGGTGCCTTGGCGCCGGCGACGAGCACCGCGCCGATCACGAGATCGGCTTCGATGACGGCCTTCTCGATGTTCTTCGGGTTCGAGTAGAGCGTCTCGATCGAGGCGCCGAAGATGTCCTCGAGGTAGCTCATCCGGGCGTGATCGACGTCGAGCACCGTCACGTGCGCGCCCATGCCGACCGCGATGCGCGCCGCGTGCGATCCCACGACTCCGCCACCGAGGATCGCGACCTTGCCGCGCCGGGTCCCCGGTACTCCTCCGAGGAGCACGCCCTTGCCCCCGTGCTCCTTCTGGAGGCACGCCGCGCCCACCTGCGTCGACATGCGACCCGCGACCTCGCTCATCGGCCGCAAGAGCGGGAGGGAGCCGTCGGGGTTCTGCACCGTCTCGTACGCGATGGCGCGAACCTTCTTGTTCATCAGCTCGCGGGTGAGCTCGGGCAGCGGCGCGAGGTGCAGGTAGGTGTAGAGGATCTGGCCCGCGCGGAAGAAGCCGTACTCGGCAGGCAGGGGCTCCTTGACCTTCATCACCATCTCGGCGCTCCAGGCGTCTTCCGCCGTGGGCACGATCTTCGCGCCGGCCGCGACCATCTCTGCGTCGCTGATGCCCGCGCCGAGCCCTGCGCCCTTCTGCACGAGCACCTGGTGTCCGGCGCGCGTGAGCGCCACCACGCCACCAGGGTTGATGCCGACGCGGTACTCGCGAGTCTTGATCTCCGTGGGCACGCCGATGAGCACGAGGGCCTCCTTGAGGGCTCGCGGCGAGGTCGACCTCGACCTTCGGAGCGCGAGCGCGGAGCGGACCCTACTCGGCGGGGTGCGTGCGATCCAGCGACGATCGACCGACGCGCTGCGTCAACGCGCCGCGCGCCTTACAGCACGTCATCCCGTCGCCCCTTGAGCGCGTCCACGACCGCGCGCACGTCCTGCGCGCGGTCGCGCGGCATCACGAGCAAGGCGTCCGGGGTGTCCACGACGACGAGATCCGACACGCCCAGGAGCGCCACCACCTTGCCCTCTGGGGCGTGCACGTAGTTGCCGCGCGCGTCGATGAGCACGGCAGGCCCGGCGTTTCCCTTCGGGTCGCGCGCGGCGAGCTCCCACGCGGTCGTCCAGCTCCCCACGTCCGACCAGCCGAAGTCGCCCGGGATCACGCGAACCTTGGCCGCCTTCTCCATCACCCCGTGGTCGATCGACACGCTCGGCGCCTTCGCGTACGCCTCCGCGACGATGCGACGCTCCTGTTCGGAGCTCGCCGCGGTCCTGACCGGCGCCATGGCCGCCGCCAGCTCCGGCATGTGCTCCTCGAACGCCCGCACGATCGCGTCCGCGCGGAAGAAGAACTGACCGCTGTTCCAGAGGAAGCGTCCGCTCTGCACGAACTCGAGCGCGCGGGCCGCGTCGGGCTTCTCCACGAAGCGACGCACGCCGTGGGAGAAGCCAGGCCCGACCTCTCCGCCCACCTCGAGGTATCCGTAGCCCGTCTCGGGCCGTGACGGCTTGATGCCACAGGTGACGAGGGAGCCGTCGGCGGCTGCTTCGAGCGCGCGCCTCATCACCTCCAGGTAGGCGCGCTGATCGACCACGAAGTGATCGGCCGCGAGCACCGCGAGGACCGCGTCGGGGTCGCGCCCGAGCACGTGGTTGGCCGCCCAGGCGACGCACGGCGCGGTGTTCTTCGCGACGGGCTCCGCGAGCACGTTCGCGGCGGGCAGCGCCGGCAGAGCGGCGCGCGTCGCCACGGCCAGATGCTCGCCCGTGACGACGAGGACGCGCTCGGCCGGAACCAGGGGGCGGATGCGCTCGAGGGTCGAGGCGAGGAGGGTGCGATCGGGCTCGGCGAGGGCGAGCAGTTGCTTGGGCCGGAGCCGTCGCGACAGAGGCCAGAAGCGGGTTCCGGAGCCGCCGGCCATGACGATCGCGTAGAGGTGCTTGCTCATGGGTGTTTCTTCGGGGCGCCAGTCACTGGACCTGCGCGGACACTTCGAGCGGAGCCTGCCACGCCACGAGGCGCCCGCTGCGCGGCGCTGTGAGATTCGCACTGAGCGCGCGCGCGATGCACGGCTCGAAGCCGTCCTCGGCCACCGTCGTCTTCTCGACGAGGAGCTCGGGCTCGTACGAATCGTAGGTTCCCATGTCGCGCATGCGGGTGGCGTAGCGCACGAGGAGCGACGCCCGCACCGCGCGTTCGTGACGAAGCCCCCAGTCCTGGATGAAGCACTCTGCGATGGCGCGGCGGGCGGCCTCCCCGTCGATCTGCGAGCGAACTTCCGTGAGGCTGGCCTGCTCGTCCCCCGTGAGCGTGGCCTCGACCACGACGGCGTCGACGGTCGGCGGCGACTGCGCCTGCGTGAAGAAACGCGTCGCCGGCGTCGGCCGATCGAAGAGGCTCACGTCGAGCCCTTGGAAGCGCAGCCGAGCCACGGCCCGCCGCGTGTCTTCGCGTGGCCCGAACCCCGGCAGAGAGGCCCGAAAGCACGCATCGGCGCGTGCGGCGCCGGCTTCGCGGGCCTCCGGCGTCGTCGCGGTGCTCAACATCAGCGTGGCTTGGTCGCAGAGCAGCTCGGCGGGCACCGGTGCGTGCGCGGCGTCGTACGCGTCGTTCGCGTCGCCGTAGGCTTCGATCGCGCCTTCCCAGTCGCCCGCTTCCGCGAGCGCCCGCGCCGAGCTCGCGAGGATCTCGCCGGCCACGCTCGTGTCGCGGTGTCGGCAACGGCTCTCGACACAGGCCTGGTCGCTCGGGCAGTCGTCGCGTCCGCCGCAGCTGGTTCCCGTCGGGGGCCGGCGCGCGGCGTCTCCTTCGCCCGGGGGTTGCGCGCGCGCCTCGCTCGTCGCGCCGAGCGCGGGCAGGGGCTCGGGCGGCCGCTGACACGCGAACGCGAACACTGCGAGGGCCGCGGTCAGCCCGCGTGGCATGAGCCGTGGCTCGGCGCGTCGTCTCATCAGATCTCAGCCTCCATCGCGAGCGTCAGGATCACAGCGTCCCGGTTGGGTACGCCCACGTTGCCGTAGCGGAACTGCCCGAAGTTGCTGTGGAGCCAGTCTCCTTTGGCGACGAGGCTGAGCCGGGACAGAAAGCCCAGCACTGGTCCCTCTGCGCCAGCGGAGAACGTGTACGTGATCGAGACCCCGACGAGCACGGAAGACATGGCGGAGAGCTCGCGGTCTCCCGTGAAGTACTGACCTCGAGGTGCCAGGGCGTAATCGTCCGAGAAGAAGGCCGCCGCTCCTTGCGCATAGTACCGACCCCGCGCGCGGAGGCGCAGCGCGCCGTCGATCACTTCTTCGAGGGCGAGCTCCGCGCTCAGAGACTCCACCCCCCAGTTGTCACGGTAGGCGCGGCCGAGGACCTGCAGCGCTCCGGAGATGGGCTCGATCCACAAGCGCGCCGCGAGCGCCGCCGCATAGCGGAATCGATGCTCTGGGTGATGCTCCTGCGCGGAGGACCGGCCGAGCCACACGGCGCGGTACGGGTTGCTCTGGAATCCGTCGACCAGCTGGGCCGACAGCGTGAGCTGCGTGACGAAGACGGGCGCCCAGGCTTGCGTCCAGGTGCCCTGCAGGGTGTTGAGGGCGACCGCGCGTGACGTCAGATCCGCGATCGCGCCGAAGCATCCCGTCGAGGACGGCAAGCGCCGCCGTTCGACAGGCTCCTGCATGCGGGGCTGCGCCACGTCGCAGACCGAGTCCCACCCGTGGGCGTAGGACAGGTCGAAAGTGGTGTTGCGCTCGAAGAGCTCCGCGCGCGCGCCGAGCGTGAGCGCGTGCGAGACGTAGTCGCTCTCGAAGCCGTACGCGTAGCCTGCACGCAGCGAACCGAAGTCCGACCGAAGCTCGAGACCCCCCGAGAACACGTTGCGCAAATCGTCGAGGTAGGTCGCCGTCGTGATCGCGTCGGGACGCGTCCCTGGCGCGTCGACCACCGCCACGCTCGCGCCGGACACGACATCGGCGTCCCACCCGACGCGCACCGTCACTTCGTCCACGGGGTCCACGCGACCTCGAACCGACGGGGTGACGACGGTCATGTTCAGACCGCCCCCGCCCTCGTGAAAGAGCGTCGCGCCGACGTCCACTTCACCGCCATCCGCGCGCGCGACGACCGCAGCGAGGAGAGCGCCGATGCCCAGCGCCGCGGCGTGCGCCGGTCTCTTCAGTTGCAGCCGCATCCGCCGCCCGAGCTCGCACCGCCCCCGATGCTTCCTTCGCGGTTCGAGAGCACATGATCCTCGTGCGCCGCCGCGTCCCCGCCAGCGCCGAACGTCATGGCAGGATCGGCCAGGACCTCGCGCTCCTCCGGACGCACGGTGACGCATCCTGCGAGGCCGGTGAGCCACGCGCAGAGCCACGCGCGGAACAGGGCACCGCGGAGCGCGCGGTGCGAGCGAGAGGCTCGGACTGAGAGCACGTGGCACTCGGATGGATCGATGCGGGTGCCACGGGCTCGAATCGGCGGGAGGGAGGCTCTCGCCGAATCACTCGGCGAGAGGGAGGGTCTGCGGCCAGACCCTCCGGCAAGAAACGTCAGAGCATGAGTCAATCCACGTGACTCATGCTCTGAGTCAGAAGAACACCGTGAGCCCACCACTCACCTCCTCCTGCTCGGACCACTGGTTCTCGTCGAAGAGCACCCACGCCCGCGCCTCGAGGCGGAGCGTGATGCGGTACCGGAAGCCGATGCGGAGCCCGCCGCCCGCGTACATCGCTCCGCGCCATCCGGGCCGGAGCAAGAACGCGTCGGCGTTCGGATCGCTCCTCAGGATGCCACCGCCGAGCGCCACGAACGGCACCACGGGAGAGGTCGGAAAGACATTCACGAGCCCGCCGAGCGTTCCGAGGAAGAGCCTGCCGCCTTCGCCGACGGCCGCGGCGGCCGTCGCCTCGATCGCGAGCTCGGGCGAGAGGTTGATCGCGGGGCGGATCGCCATGAGGCCCGTGTCCACGCCGCGCCCCGAGATGCCCAGCACGCCGAACGAGAACGCGATCTCCCCGGTCGCGTGCGGCAGCGCGGGTGGCGCGAAGAGCTCCGGTAGGAAACGGCCCTGGCCGGCCTGCTCCGCGGTGAGCTCGTGCACGTAGACCGCATCGCCCGGAATGTACGCGTGGGTACCGTCCGGTAGCTCGACCCGGAACCAGTAAGCGTGGGTGCCGCGCTCGGCGATCGCGAGCACATCGCCTCGCGTGCTGACCCAGACGCGCCGGAAGGTCGAGCCGGGACCGCTCCGGAGCTCGACGCGATCGACGATCACGCGCGCATACACGCCGCTCGGAGCCTCCGCGGTGGGGGCTTCCGCGGTGGGGGCTTCCGCGCTCGCGCCTCGTGCGGGGGCCACGTCCTGTCCACTCACCGAGCCCGCGGTGCACAGCATGCCGGGCGCGGCCAGCGCCCACCCCAATACCCACCGCAGTGCCCACACGGGCTGCTTCCGCGTGCGTTTCACAGCGCGCCGCTCTCGATCCACCCGGCGACGAGGTCGGCCTCCGAGGACATCATCGGGAAGACGGTGCACGGGTGAGAGTCTGCGCGGACAGGACGACGCCAGAATGGCGACGACGCGGAGTCCGAGCCGAGAAACAGTGTCACGGAGCGGTAGTCGTCTTCGAGCGCCGGGTCGACCGGCTCCACCGGCGCGCCGTCCTCGCAGCGCGGCAGCGCGAGCGTGCGGTTCAGCCGGAACGAAGAGGTCGAGGCGTGGCAGTTCGTCCCCATGCACTGCGCCGTGCCTCCGCCCGCGCAGGAATGTGCCTGGAGGATCTGCGGCGCGATCTCGCAGTAGAAGCGATCTTCGTCGACCCGAACGTTCGGTGGGACGATGTTGTCGCCCAGCTCGACGATCCCGCAGCCGCCGAGCGCGCCCGCGAAGAACGCAGCGAGCAGCCCGCGAGGAGGGCGGGCGTTCGCGGTCGCGTGGCGCGGCGCCGTCATGCGGTGAGCCTGCCAAAGCGTACGTCGCGGGGTCAACGCGAAAGGCGGCCCCACCGTGCGCGATCACGGCTACCGTGCGCAGTGGCGTGAGCGAGCACGAAGCGAACGAACCACGGGATCTCGCGAGGCGCGCGGGCGTCTCGGCCGAAGCGGTCGCGCTCCTCCGGAGCGCCGATGTCGTCGACCTGCACCTCGAGACGTTCATCCCGCCCCGCCTCTGGGGCTACGACCTCCATCGCTCGCACGCGCGCCTTCCTCCGTGGGGGAGGTTCTTCGGCCACCTCGACCTTCCTCGCGTTCACGCGGGAGGTCTCGGTGCGGCGATGTGGTCGATCGCCACGAACATTCTGCGATCCGCGGCGGCGCGCGCGGAGGTGCTCCAGGGCAACGTCGAGGCGCTGCGAGCGAGCTTGCTCCGAGACCCCCGCGTCGAGGTCGTCACGCGATCGACCGAGCTGCGTCGAGCCCGCGCCCGAGGCAAGCACGCGGCGCTCGTCGCAGTGCAGGGAGGCAACGCCTTCGAGCACCGCGTGGCGCGGGGCCGCGTCGAGTGCCACTTCGTCGATCCCTCGAGCGCGATCACCCGGGTGACCGTGGTGCACCTCTCGAGCTCGCGCCTCGGTGGGACGTCGAGCCCGCTCCGCGCCGGTGGGCCCGCCGGCTTGAGCGACGCGGGACGCGCGATGGTCCGCGCGCTCGACGAGGCGCGGGTGTTCGTCGATCTCGCGCACGTCTCGGAGCCGGGCTTCTGGGACGCGATGGCCGCGCACGACCCGGAGCTTCCCGCGCTCGTGACGCACACCGGGATGCGCTCGGTCCACGACGTGTGGCGCAACATCGACGATGCACAGGCACGGGCGATCGCCGACACGGGGGGCTGCGTCGGCGTCATTTTCCAGGCGGCGTTCCTGGGCCCGGCGTGGGGACCGCATCGAGCGAAGGACGCGCGCGCGGTGCTCGCGCACCTCGAAGCCGTGATCCGTGCGGGCGGCGAGCATGCGGCCGCGCTCGGCAGCGACTACGACGGCTTCATCTTGCCGCCGGCAGAGCTGCGCGACGGCGAGCTCGCGTACGTGCGCCTGGTCCAGCGCATGCTCGAGGCCCGGTGGAGCGAGGATCGGATCCTCAACGTCCTCGGGCGCAACTTCCTTCGAGCGTTCGAGCGGCTTCGGCCCTGAGGCACCGCGCACGCACGCAACCGGCGCGCGCACGCAACCGGCGCGCGCGCGCGCCGACAACGGCGCCATGTCCGATGGAATTCGTCTGGCGCTCGGCTCCTCGTCCCCCCTGACCTCGGCTCCGCAGCCGCCGCCTGCGCGCGAGGGCGGCGCGTCCTCGAGCTTCCGCGATGCGCTGCGGGAGGCCGCCCACGGCATCGCACGCCGGGAGGCCGCGCTCGATGGCGTCCTCGCGCGACGCGGCGCGCCGCTCGGCCCCGAGCAACTGCTCGCGCTCCAGGCGACCTTGCACCGCTACACGCAGGAGGTGGAGCTGGCGGCGAAGCTCACGGACAAGCTCACCGGTGCTGTCCGACAGGTCCTCACCTCGCAGCAGTGATCCGCGCGTCGCTCCGACCGACGAGCCTGTTGCGCGAGGCCATCCTTCGGCGGCCGTCACCCCGCGGACAGCGCGGCCTTCATCAACGACAGCGCCTTGGTGTGGATGCGGCTCGCCCAGGACTTCGAGACGCCGAGGTCCTTGGCGATGTCGTCGAGCAGTCGCCCCTCGAAGTACAGCTCTCGCACCACCTTGGCCTCGCGCTCCGGGAGCTGTCCGACCGCGCGGCGCACGCGCACGCTCTCTTCCTCGCGGATCAACCGTTCGTCGGCCGGTTCGGCAGCGGCGCTCTCGTCCTGCCCGACCGACGCGATCACGAACGATGCCGTCAGCTTTCCGAGGATGTCGTCGATCGCTTGCACGGTCTGCTGAACGTCGGTCCTGGCCTCGGGGCTCGCGGCACGCACTGCGGCCTCGTGCTCGAGCAGGTCGTCCGCAGCCTCGGCCGCCTTCCGCGCGACGTGCGCACGGCGCGAGAGGTAGGCCATCTTGCGTACGCCGTCGATCACCGCGCCGCGTACGCGGTAGTGCGCGAAGGTCGAGAACTGCACGCCCCGGCTCGCGTCGTAGCGGGAGCGCGCCTCGACGAGGCCCTGGAAACCCCACGCGACGAGATCCTCGAGCTCGCAGTTCAGATCGAGCTCCCTGCGCACGCGGTTCGCGATGCTGCGTACGAAGGCCTCGTGCTCTCGCACGAAGGCGTCGTCGAGCGAGGGCGCTGGCTGCGCTCGGCTCGTGGTGGGCTCGTCCGCGCTCGACATGGTCGCTCGAACTACACACGGCCGCCTGGTGGCCCGTCAAGCCTCAGCGGCCGACGGCGCAGAAGCCCTCGTAGTCGATGTACTCGCGGATGCTCGGCGACTCGCCGCAGACAGGGCAGGCCTTGTCGCGGCGGAGCTTCAACGTCCTGAACGACATCTTGAGCGAGTCGTAGGTGAGGAGACGCCCCACCAGAGGCTCTCCCTGCCCCAGCAGGATCTTGATCGCTTCGGTCGCCTGGATGGTGCCGACGACGCCCGGGAGGATCCCGAGCACGCCCGCCTCCGCGCAGCTGGGCGCGAGGTGCGGGGGAGGGGGCTCCGGGTAGAGGCAGCGGTAGCACGGGCCCTTGTGAGGCCAGAAGGTCGTGACCTGACCGTCGAAACGAAAGATCGAGCCGTGGACGACCGGGATGTTCTTGAAGACGGACGCGTCGTTGACGAGGTAGCGCGTCGGGAAGTTGTCGAGCCCATCGACGATCACGTCCCAGCCTCGGTCGAAGATCCGATCGACGTTGGTGCTGTTCAGTCGCTCGTCGAAGGTCACGACCTTCACGTCGGGGTTGAGGTTCTCGAGCGTCTTGCGGGCGCTCTCGACCTTCGAGACGCCCACGCGGTCGGTGCCGTGGAGGATCTGCCGCTGGAGGTTCGAGGCGTCGACCGCGTCGTTGTCGACGATGCCCAACGTCCCGATGCCTGCGGCCGTGAGGTACAGCGCGGCGGGCGAGCCGAGCCCCCCAGCACCGAGCAGGAGGACGCGGGAGCGCAGGAGCTTCTCCTGGCCTCTCTCGCCCACCTCCGGGAGCAGGAGATGTCTCGAGTACCGCTCGAGCTGTTCCTTCGTGAGATCGGCAGGCTTCTCCACTGGGAAGCCGAGGTCCTTCCATCGCCCGAAGCCCGGATTGGCGCTCTCGACGTGCGCATAGCCGAGCTCCGAGAGCGTCTTGGCGGCAAACGCGCTCCGGATGCCCCCCGCGCAATAGACGACGATGCGCGCCTTCTTGTCCGGGAGCTTCTGCTCCGCCTGCATCTCGAGGAAGCCCCGCGGTACGTGGATCGAGCCGGGGACGAAGCCTCCGCGCCACTCGTCCTTCTCCCGAACATCGACGACCGTGTACTCCTCGCGCTCCCGCAGCCGGCGCTCGAGCTCCTCGAGCGAGACCTGCTTCACCGCGTGCCGGACGTCTTGCAGGAGATCGGAGTAGGACTTGCCCATGTGTAAACCCCTACCTTCGCGCGGGAATGTCGTCAATGAAAACTTGGGCGCCGTGCGTGTGTTGGAAAATCACGCGTGTTCTTATACGGAAATGTTCCGACGAGATGAACGCCCGACGCTCCCCCGGTGCGGTCTGGAGTGAAGCGCCGAGTCTGCTAGGCCCGCGCGATGAGACGGGAGCGGAACGCCTTTGCCATCCTGGCCGCGCTGCTCGCGGGCTGCGCGAGCGAGCCTGGCGGAGTCGACGCCGGAAGCGGTCTCGAGCTGGACGCTGTGTCGCCGGAGGAGGCCGGCCGCGGCGTGTCCGACGCCGTCGAGCGGCCGGATGGCGTGGCGGACACGGAGGCGCCGCGCCCCTGCGACGCGCTGCCCGGGCCGCCGTCCTGGGCCGAGACGCGAGGCCCGAACGAGCTCGCGGCGCGAGGCACGGGCCGCGACGTCCTGGTGTCGGTGTTCGACGACGGCTTCGTGCGTCTGCGCTACGTGGACTCGGAGGCAGAGTTCGTCGGCCGCGCCTTCTCGACCGTCGAGGCTCCGGTCGGCCTGCCGGCTCGCTTCGAGGTCGCGCATGACGCCGCGAGCGCGCGCGCCACGATCTGCACCGACCGGTTCACGATCCGCCTCGAGCGCGACGGCGGGCGGGTGCGTGTCGAGGACTTCTCCGGGCGCACGCTCCTCGAGGATCTGCCCGAGCCGAGCCCGCGCGGCGATCGCGTCGTCCGTTCGAGCCCGCGGGACGAGCTCTTCCTCGGCCTGGGTGAACGCACGGGCCGGCTCGATCGGCGCGGGCGACGCCTCGTGATGCGCAACACCGACGCGTACGACGCGCGCTACGGTGGCTACGCGCCAGACGCCGACCCGCTGTACCAGTCGATCCCGCTCTTCGTCGGCGTGCGCGAAGGGGCGCGTCCGGAGGACGACGTCGCCTACGGCTTGTTCACCGACGTGACCTACCGCCTCGACTTCGACCTCGCGGCGAGCGCCGAGGACCGCTACGCGATCGACTCGACCGGCCCCGAGCTCGACCAGTGGCTGATCGAGGGGCCGACCCCGCGCGAGGTGTTGCGCCGATACACCTCGATGACCGGACGCACGCCCCAGCCCCCGCGGTGGGCGCTCGGATTCCACCAGTCTCGGTGGGGCTACGAGGACGCGGCGCGCGTCGAGCAGGTCGCCGACGAGCTCCGGCGCCGCGCGCTGCCGGCCGATGTCCTCTGGCTCGACATCCAGCACCACGACCGGCTGCGGCCGTTCACCTTCGACCCCACGCGCTTCCCCGACCCGGCTGGGCTCACCGCGCGGCTCGCCGCGCGCGACTTCCACGTCGTCGCGATCGCGGATCCGGGCCTCGCGGTCGCCCCTGGCTGGTCCGTCTACGATGAGGCCGTCGCCGGAGCGCACGTGCTCCGCCGCGGGGACGGCTCCCCGCACGTCGACAACGCGTGGCCTGGCCCTTCGGTCTTCCCGGACTTCACGAGCCCCGGCGCCCGCGGATTCTGGGCGCGCCAAGTCGCGGCGCTCGCCGCGCTCGGCATCGACGGAATCTGGCTCGACGTGAACGAGCCGACGACCTTCCCCGAGAGCGGAGGCGAGACCACCGTGCCCGACACGCTCGCGGTGGCTGGAGACGGGCAGCCGTCCACGATGGCGGAGGCGCACAACGCCTACGCGACGCTGCAAGCCCGCGCCACGGTCGAGGGCCTCCTCGGCGCAGAACCGACGCGGCGACCTTTCGTCCTCTGCCGCGCTGGCTCACCGGGGGTGCAGCGCTGGGCGGCGGTGTGGACGGGCGACGCACCCTCGAGCTGGACGAGCCTCGAGGGCGTGCTGCCGATGCTGCTCGGGATGGGGCTCTCGGGCGTGCCGTTCGTCGGTAGCGACGTGGGCGGCTACTCGGGCCGGGCGAGCCCCGAGCTCTACGCGCGCTGGATGGAGGTCGGGTGGCTCTCGCCATTCTTCCGAGCGCACGTCACGCAGGGCGTGCCGGGGCAGGAGCCGTGGATGTTCGGCCAGGAGGTCGAGGACATCGCGCGTGAGCGTCTGCGGGCGAGGTATGCGCTCTTGCCGTATCTCGAGGCGCTCTTCGAGGAGCACCGAACGACGGGCCTGCCCCTTCTGCGCGCCCTGGCGCTCGAGCGCTTCGAGGAGAGGCCCCTTCGTCGCGTGGACGACGAAGCGATGCTCGGCCCGTTCCTCCTGGTTGCCCCGATCACGCGGGAGGGCGCGAGCACGCGCGAGGTCGTGCTGCCCTCCGGGCGGTGGGTCGACCTCGAGTCGGGCGCCCTCTGGGACGGCCCCGCGACGATCGAGCTCGGAGGCACGCTGGCCGCCATCCCCATGCTCGCGCGCGAGGGAACGATCCTCCCCCGATGGAGCGACCCGGGCCAGAGCGCACGGGCCGATCATGGTGAGCTCACCTTCGACCTCTTCCCTTCGCGCGAAGAGACGAGCCTCACCCTCTACGAGGACGACGACGACGGACCGGCGTCGGGCGCGACGCAGCGCGTGACGCTCCGCGGCGACGAACGCGGCGCGCGCTTCCGCATGGAGCCCCGGCGTGGCTCGGGTGGCCCGGAGGTTCGGTCCGTGGTGGTGCGCGTGCTCCGGGTCGACGGTGCGGTGAGCCGCGTGGCGCTCGGCACGAGCTCCCTCGCCGAGCTTCCGTCGCGCGACGCTTTCGAGCGAGCCGAGCGCGGCTGGTTCGCGGACACCAACGAGCGCGCGCTCTACGTGCGACTGCGCGCGGACGCGACCCGCATGCTCGAGCTCGAGATGGTCTACGACCCCACCATCACGGAGCTTCGGCCCACGGTGGAGGTGGGTATCGAGGTCGAGGTTCCGATGGGGACGCCGACCACGACGCCCATCCACATCGCGAGCGACGCCGTGGGCGGGGCGCACGTTCCGCTCGCTTGGACGGGGCCGACCACCGCGCGCGGCATGCTCCGCGTCCCGCGCGGCGCGTGGTTCTTCTACAAGTTCACCCGCGGCAGCTTCGAGACCGTCGAGAAGTGGCCAGGCTGTGCCGAGGCCACCAACCGCTACCGCTTCGGTGACGCGCGCGTTCGCCGCGACACCGTCTTCGGCTGGCGCGACTGGTGTCCGTAGACGTTGCGACCGCAGGAGCGGCCACGAGGCTGCGCCGCGCCTTCGGCGATGACTCACGGCAAGCGAAGGGACATCCTTTGCCCATGACCCGTGGGTTGCGCTCTCTGGCGGTCGGTTGTCTCGCCCTCCTGGGCCTCCTCGTCGCATGCGAGCCCGTCGCGATTCTCGACGCCGGCCCCGGAGCGGACGCAGGCGTGCCCCCGGCCGATCCGCGCGTCGAAGCGGACGGGGGCTCGGACGCTCCGCGAGACGCCGGGCCGCCGCGCGCCCTCTTCGTCGCGCCCCACGAGGGCGACGACCCCTCGGTCTTCTTCGATCTCCCGTGGCCGAACGACGCGCGCCTCACCCCTGCGGGGACCCCCGACTTCTCCTCGTTCCCTGCGCCCTCGCGCGGCCTCGTGCGGGAGTACCTCGACGCCATCTCGGTCGCCCAGGACGGCTGGTCCACTCTCGGTTCCGTCTACTTCCGCTTCACCCATGCGGTCGATTCCCGCTCGCTCCCGCGCTCTCTCGAAGAGTCGGTCGCTGCGGACGCGGCGGTCTTCCTCGTGCCGCTCCTCGAGGGAGCCACCCGCGCCGAGCGGCACCCGGCCGTCGTGCGCTTCGAGCCGCGCGTCACGGAGTACTGGCCGGGCAACGCGCTCGCGATCCGGCCCGCCGACGGCTTCCCGCTCTTGCCGGACACGCGCTACGCCGCCGTCGTCACGACCGCGGTGCGCACCGACGCTGGAGAGAGCTTCTCGCGGGACGCGGACTTCGAGGCCGTGCTCGCGTCCGATGCGAGCGTCGCGGAGCTCGTCGAAGTCTATGATCCGGCGCTCGCGTCGCTCGACGCGATGGGCATCGATCGGGACTCGATCCTCTCGCTGGCGGTCTTTCGCACGCAGGATCCGACCTCGCTCTTGGCCACCGCGACGGATTGGGTCCACGCGGAGATGACGCCTCCCGCCCCCGTCGAGGGGGCGTGGAGCACGCGGGAGAGCACGATGGACTACACGGCGCTCCACGGTCGCTACCGCGGCGCGCCGACGTTCCAGGATGGCGAGAGCCCCTACCGCAGCGGGGGCGGCGGGATCCGCCTCGACGCCGACGGCCGCCCGCGCGTGACCGGAACGTTCGAGGCGCGCTTCGCGCTCGCCGTCCCGAGCTCGCCCATGCCCGAAGCGGGCTACCCGATCGTGCTCTACGGCCACGGCACGGGCGGCAACTTCCGTTCGTTTCTCGAGGACCAGACCGCCACGCTCCTCGCGCAGCAGGGCATCGCCTCGATGGGCATCGACGCGCCCGTCCACGGCGAGCGCAACCCGACCGAGGACGACACCCTCTTCTTCAACATCCTCAACCCCGACGCGATCCGCTGCAACCCGCTCCAGGCCGCGCTCGACCACGCCGCGCAGGCCGTGGTCGTGCAGCGGCTCGTCGTCCCCCGCGCCACGCTCGAGCGCGAGGGGCGCGAGGTCCGCTTCGACCCCGAGCGCATCTACTACGTCGGCCACTCGCAGGGGGCGCTGGTCGGTCCGCTCTTCTTCGGCGTCGATCGAGCGCCTCGCGCGGCCTTGTTCAGCGCTGGCGGCTCGCTGATCGGGCACACGCTGCGCGAGAAGACCCTCCCGATCGACGTGCCTGCGCTCCTTCGCTCGCTCCTCGGATTGCCGGGGGCGAGCACGGTCGAAGCGCTCGAGCGGGAAGGCTTCACCCTCGAGCACCCGCTCATCACGGTGCTCCAGGGGTGGATCGACATCTCCGACCCGGGCAACTACGCCCCGCTCGCCGTCGTGCGCCCGCGGTCTGGCCTCACGCCCCGTTCGGTCGTCCTCACCGCCGGTCTACGCGACGAGTATGTCCCCCCCGCCGGGATGGAGGCGCTGGCCACGGCGTTCCGCGTGCCCGTCGCAGCGCCCGTCGCCCGAAGCCTGCGAGGCCTCGAGTTCCTCGGCATCGAGAACGAGCCTGGCGAGGTCCGCGGGAACCTGCCGGGAGAGCGAACCGGCGCGCTCTTGCAGTTCGCCGACGAAGGGCACTTCGCGTTCTTCACCGACGTGCGGGGCAGGCAGCGGATCGGATCATTCTTCGGCTCGCTGCCCGCGGACCCGGCGGGCACGATCCCCGCCCCCTGACGCGCTCACGCCGCTTCGAGGCTCGGCTCGCCGGCGGGCAACTGCGCCACGTAGCCATGGCTCACGGCGTAGGCGGCCAACTCTCGCTGCATGGCGCGACGGGCGCGGTGAAGACGCGACATCACCGTGCCGATCGGGCATCCCATCGCGACCGAGGCGTCGCGGTAGCTGCGGTCTTCGAGATCCACGAGGACGATGACGCGGCGGAAGTCCTCGGGCAGACGCTCGAGCGCCGCGTGCACCTCGTCCGAGAGGGTCTCGCCCGGCGTGCGTGGCACGAGCCCCGCGCCGTGGCGAGCGTGGGACTCCACCGCGTGCACTTGCGCGAGGACCTCGCGCTCGCGCCGGCGCTTGCGGTAGCCGTTGATGAACGTGTTCAACAAGATCCGGTGCATCCACGCGCGACCGTTCGTTCCAGGCTCGAAGCGATGCCAGAACATCCACGCACGCAGGACGGCCTCCTGCACGAGATCGTCGGCCTCCGACCGCGAGCCGGTCAACCGGATCGCGGCGGCGATCAGCTCGGGGCGGTGCCGCAGCACCTCGAGGTCGTAGCTCGCCCGATCGGCGGCGCGGTCGAGCGCGCGGAGGTCGTGGACTCCCGAGATCTCATCGCGCTCCGCGCGCTCGACGTCGATGTCGGGAGCAAGTGCGTTGCAGGGAGAGGGTGAGGGAACCGGCTGAGCGCGTCGCATCGTGACCTCCGCCCTCGCTTCAGCAGGCCTCGTGCCACATGCGTCGCCTCGGCTTTTCCAACGGAATTCGTGGTGCACGGACGGTCGCCGCCGACCGGTGATGCCACGATGACGGGGCGGTGACCGAGCGCCGTGTCACCGTGTCAGCGGCGCCGTGTCAGGCTCGCCGCGAGCACGAAGGACACGGCCTCGGCGACCTCGCCGGCGAGGAGGCCGCGGTCGCGTCCAGCGGCCGCTCGCTCGCCCGCCAGCGCGTGCGCGACGACGCCCTGCCAGGCTGACGCGAAGGCCGCCCCTTCGTCC
>JBKDQC010000136.1:0-2038 GCA_046342295.1 Deltaproteobacteria bacterium
CCACGCGCGCCGAAAGTGCACGCCCTCGACGTGCGCATCGACCGAGAGCACCTCCCGACCGACGCAAGGAGCGAGCACAGCGGCGTCGTCGCCGAGATCGACCTCGACGAGGGCGCCCCTCTCCCGCGCGTCCGGGCCGGCGAAGAGACGACAAAGGAGAGCGATGCGCGCTTCCTCGTCGCCCGCGCTCAAGCGCCCTCGGGGTCCGGCAAGGTCACGAAGAACGACGCGCCGCGGCCAACCTCGCTCTCGACGCGGATCGTGCCGCCGTGGGCCTCGACGATTCGCTTGGCGATCGAGAGCCCGAGCCCGGTGCCGCCGTGCTCTCGCGTGCTCGAGCCGTCCACTTGGTAGAAGGCGTCGAAGATCTTCGCGTGCTCCTCCGGCGGGATCCCGATTCCCGAGTCCGACACGCCGATCTCCACCGCCCTCCGCGGCATGGCGAAGAGCACCGCGCCGAGTCCGTCGTCGTCGGGGGCCGACGCTTCGGTGACCCGGCCCGTGAACCGGACTCCGCCTCCCCTCGGGCTGAACTTCAACGCGTTCTCTGCGAGGTTGAACAAGACCTGCTTGATCCGGACGGGGTCGACCGAGACGTCGCCCGCGTCCGCGGCCACCTCGACCGAGAGCCGTACCCCCTTCTTGGCTGCGGCCGGCGCCAACGTCTTCGCGAGATCCTCGAGCAGAGCCCTCAACGACAGGGTCTCGCGCGCGAGTCGCATCGCGCCCTGCTCGAGCTTGTTCATGTCGAGCAAGCTCGTGATGAGGGCGAGCAAGTGCTCGCCCTTGCCGTGGATGACCTCGACGAACTCCGCCTGCTCGGCCGTGAGCTCGCCTCCGATCCCGGCCGAGAGCATGTCGCTGTAGCCGATGATCGAGGTGAGGGGTGTGCGCAGCTCGTGGCTGACGGTGGCGAGAAAATTCGACTTGAGGCGGTCGAGCTCCCTCAGGCGGTCGACGGCCTCCTGGAGCTGGGCGTTCTTCTCGACGATCTCGCGAAAGCTCTCCTTGACACTCGCGAGGTGCATGTGGCTCGTGAGGTAAGCCCGGTGGCCGCTGAACAGGATGACGTCGAGCACACGCGCGAGGTGCTCGCCGATGCGCTGGATGGTCTCCGCGCGCACGCGCGGCATCTCCTGGAGCGCTCCGCGCGCGCGCTCCGCGTCGAGCCGAGCATCGAGCACGAGAAGCGACCTCGGCACCTCGCGGCGCTCCGCAGGCACGTACGGACCGACCACGAACCGCCCGAGCCGCCTCCCCTGGTACACGACCGGTACGATCCGGTACTCGGCGCCGGTGAAGCACGGATGCGTGAGGGCGCCTTCCTCGGGATCGAGCTGCTTGATCTCGGACACGAGACTCGCGCACGCACGCCTGCCGCCCCCGAGCTGGTTCACGTAACGGCAGATCTCTCGTTCCTCGTGCGCGTCGGCGAGGAGCCCGCCGTCCCTCGAGAAGACGCGCACGGGAACCGAGAAGAGCTCGAAGAAGGAGCGGCACACCTCCGCGAGCGCGCGCCGGTCCACGACGTCCTCGAGCCGGGCCACCTCGCCCAGCACCAAGGCCTCGCCCAGCACCACGGCCTCGTCCAGCGACGCCTCACCCAGCGACGAGACTCCGCCGGGCGCCGCCTTCGCGCGATCGGGGTCGCTCATCGTCCGACCTCACGCGCCACGCGCGCGACGCCGAGCTTGGCCCGCACGTCCGCCAGCAACTGGGCCTCATCCACGCCGAACTTCTGGCCGAGCTGGTGCTCCTGCTCGAGGCGCCGCCACGTCACCTCGAAGAGGCCGACCAGCGTCTCGATCACACCTTGTCCTCGGAGCGCGACGGCCTTGAACACGGGCTCGCGCCCTTTGCGCGCCATCTCGTCGATCTCGGCCTCCGAGCGCACGTCCGGCATGTCGCGTTTGTTGAACTGGATGACGAGCGGCATCTTCGCCGGATCAATGCCGTTGTCCGTCAGGTTCTGTCGCAGATCGAGGAAGGCGAGCTTGTTGGCGTGGGTCTCGCTCCGCTGCGAATCGGCGATGAACGC
>JBKDQC010000137.1:0-3624 GCA_046342295.1 Deltaproteobacteria bacterium
TGTGAACGGAGGAATGCGATGAGCCACCCCAAGAAGTCTGCGCTCCGCCCAGGGTCGGTCGCGACCCGTCTCGCGCTCGCGCTCGCGCTCGCGTCGGGTGTCCTGACCCTGGTCGGCGAGGCCCGCGCGCAGGAGCCCGACGTGCGCAACGTTCGCCCTGCGGTGATGCTGCTCGTCGACACCTCGGGGTCGATGGAGTACCCGCTCAACGGTCGCTCGGGCACGGTCGTGGGCCGCCCCACCGACTGCTCTCGCGGCGAGCGGAACCGGTGGATCTCGCTGGTCGAGGTGCTGACGGGCTCGATCCCGTCGTACTCGTGCGTCTCTCGGGACCGCTCGACGTGGCCGGTGACGGTGACCGCGAACGCGCCGGACCGCTACTACCACTTGCCGTACACGCAGCCGTTCTCCGCGGGCAATCCGTATGTGACGGGCGGTCCGTTCGTACAGAACCCGGGCATCCTGGACACGTACCTCGAGCGCGTGAAGTTCGGCTTGATGGTCTACGACAACCTGTACGGCATCTACACGGGCACCAACGACGAGCACGTGCTGATGATGCCGCAGGCCGACTACCTCGTCCGCCCGCTCGACTCCGTCGGCATTCGCGGCGACTTCTCGTACGGCCCCGACCGTCCCCTGACCTTCCCGGGCTGCAGCACGACGTACATGGTCAACTCGGGCTCGCGCAACGAGACGGTCCCGACGTCGGTCGGCGGCGCGCTCATTCCGTTCGGAGTCGACTCGGCGGCGGACCCGAACCAGTTTCGCGTGAACAACGGGACGATCCAGGACCGTCTTCTGCAGACGCGTCCGTACGGGGCGACGCCGACGGCGGCGATGCTGCAGGACTACGAGTTCTACCTCGCGAACCACCCGCACGCGGCGCCACCGACGACGTCGGTCGCCGGCGAGCGCGACCGCCTCGCGGCCTGCCGTCCGCAGTACGGAATTCTGATCACGGACGGCCAGCCCTCGGACCCCTTCCGCGACCGGATGGGATGCGGGGGTGCTGGGTACGTGTGCCCCTACGATCGTTCGCTCGACATCGTGACGCGTCTGTGCGGCGTGGGCGGCGACGGCCTCTGCACGAACTCCCGGTTCCGGGGTCTGTTCGCGGTGCTGTTCCAGCCTGGCACCGCTGCGGATGCGGACGTCGCGCAGGCGACGGCGATCATGAACAGCCTCGCGGCGGCGGGCGGCACCTGCCGCACTCCGGGCGCGTGCGCGTACCTCGCGACCGATCCGGCCTCTCTCAGCGGGGCGATCGCGGCGGCGCTCGACCGGGCCTCGCCGGGCGCGCGCACCCGCACGACGCCATCGTTCTCTTCGGTCTCGCTCACGGGCGGCGGCATCGGACAGTACGAGATCACGTCGGGCTTCCTCGTGGGCGACGGGAGCCGTCCGTGGTCTGGCGTTCTGAACCGGCAGCGCTGGGAGTGTGATGGACCGACGCCCGTGGCGCGGGATCTCGCGACGCGCGATCGCTTTTCGCTCACGCTCAACACGCAGCCCTCGCGCGACATCCGCACGATCGTGACGGCGGACGTCGCGGGCATGACGGGCGTGATCACCAACAGCGGCGTGGCGAGCGCGACGCCGGCGCCGTCTCTTCCGACGCCGGGCGGCACGACGACGACGTCGACGACGCCGTTCGCGGAGGGCAACGGCGCGCTGACGCCGGGCTACTTCGGCCTGCCTGCGGGCGACACCGTGCAGCGCGCGGCGTCGATCCGGTGGGTGCGCGCCGACCCGGGCTCGGGCCGCGAGGGCGCGCGGCTCGGCGACATCTACCACTCGCAGCCTGTGATCGTGACGGCGCCGCGGGGCGACATCTCGGACGAGTCGTACAACCTGTTCCGCCGCGACCCGATCGTGGCTGGGCGCCCGCCGATGGTCTACTTCGGCACCAACGACGGCATCATCCACGCGATGGTGCTCGCGGAGCACCGCTCGGGCCTGGGCACCAACCTCACCGAGGGTCAGGAGCTGTGGGGCTTCGTGCCTCCCGCGGTGATGGGCCGCATCAACAACGCGCGGCAGACCCGCGAGTTCCTCGTCGACGGTCCGCCGGTGGTGCGCGAGGTCTTCTTCAGCCGCCGTCCGGGCGATGCGCCGAGCGCCTCGGTCTACCGCACGGTGCTGTTGATGGGCCTTCGACAGGGCGGCCGGCACTACGTCGCGCTCGACGTGACGAACCCCGAGGCGCCGGTGTTCCTCTGGCAATGGACGCACCCGCACATGGGCGCTTCGTATGGTCGTCCGGCGATCACGCAGGCGCTCGTCGACGTGGGCAACGGACCCGAGCAGCGCGCGGTGGCGATCCTGCCTGGCGGCGCGGGGACCCCGATGCCGGGCGCGTGCGCGCTCGACAGCAACAACCGCGCGCCGCGCAACGATTTCCAGACGGCCGACGCGCGCCCGCAAAACCGCTGCTGGTCGCCGCCGCTGGGTCGGGGCCTGTGGGTGGTCGACGTGGCGACGGGCCGCACGATCCGCGGATGGGACGCGACGACGATCCAGACCCCGATGACGGGCGCGGTGTCTTTGTTCACGGGGCAGACCGGCTCGGTCAGCACGCGCGCCTACCTGACGAGCGCCGACGGCGTGCTCTGGCGGCTCGACATGACGTCGTCGGATCGGAACCAGTGGACGTTCCGCCCGTTCCACGACCTCTACTGGAACGACGGCTCGCTCGCGGGCAATCCGTCGCAGGAGCCGCCCGTGGTGTCGATCGACGAGCAGCAGCGCCCGGTGATCCTCATCGGCACGGGCGACGGTGAGAACCTCGAGACTCCCGGCAACAACTACGTCGTGTCGCTCACGGAAGTGCCTGCGTCCGTTCCCTTCACGGCGCGTGCGGAGATCAACTGGGAGATCCGGCTTCGCCCGAACGAGATGGTGACGGGCCCGGTGGAGCTGTTCGACGGCCGCGCGTACTTCGGTACGTTCATCAGCGGCGCGACCGCGGCGGACGTGTGCGAGTACGGCTCGAGCCGCATCTGGGGCGTGGACTACATCCGCCGTGGGACCACACCCACGGGGTACACGGCGCCTGGCTCGAGCCGCTCTCCGCTGTTCGGGTGGGAAGCCTCCGCGCGGGCGGGCACGCGGGAGTTCACGCAGCACTACATGGATCTGGCTCGCAACCAGATCGTGATGGGCGTCGGCGTGACGCAGCGCCCGAGCTGCGCGGTCGGAGCGACGGTGGCCGACCCGTACATCGGCCCGCGCTTCGACGTCGATCAGGTCGGCGGCGGTCAGTTCGAGCTGGTCGCGCAGGTGAGCTCGGACTCCACGACGTCGGCAGGCACGCTGCCCGAGGTGCAGACGGTGCGCCGCACCCTGCCGGCGCCGGTCTCCTACACCCGCACCATCGGCACCGCCTCGGTCTCCTACTGAGCGGGTCCGAGGAAGAACCGAGTCGCCGAGCGTCGCGCGAGGCGCCCTCGCGGCCAACTCGGAGCATGAGTCACTTGGATTGACTCATGCTCTGACGTTTCTTGCCGGAGGGTCTGGCCGCAGCCCCTCCCTCTCGCCGAGTGAATCGGGTGCAGCTGGGGCCAGATCCAGCGCCTGAGGCATGAGGCCCTCGAAATAGTGCGGATCTTCGGGGATCTTGGG
>JBKDQC010000138.1:0-4719 GCA_046342295.1 Deltaproteobacteria bacterium
GATGCTCTGCTCGCTCGAGGGTCTCACGAGAGCGCTGTTCGTCTCGATGCTCGCATCGTGTCGGGGGAGCTCGGACGGCGCTCGTTGACGCTCGGACGGCGCTCGTTGACGCCCCGCACCGCCCGATGAGAGCCCTCCTCAGGAATGCATCGCGACCGTGAGAGGCTCCCGTTACCATCCGGGGTACGGTTCGTACGGACTACGGTCCCCAGGCCTCTTCGTTCCACTCGCGACGACCCGTGAGGCGCGCGCGGACCGTCGCGTGGAGGAGGCGCACGCGCAGGGCCGCGAGGTAGCCGGGGGCGCCGCGCTGGAGGCCTCCGGGCTCGGAGACCTCGATCCAGAACGAGGCCGTCTCGAGGAAGCGCTGTCGCGCGGCGTGGCCGACGTAGCCGCCCGAGAGGGCGAGGGGCTTGGCGACCGAGCTCTCGAGGTGGCCGCCGAGCGTCATCGTCCCGGCGAAGCGGAACACCGTGCTCCCATATCGACGGAACACCCGCGCGCCGCGGGCCACGCGCGCGTCGTCGAGCCACGCAGGGCGCGCCTCGAGGTCCGCGAAGAGCGCGCAGAGCTCCGGGGAGCTCGTCTCGTCGAGACCGTGCGCGAGCGCGTGATCGAGGCCTCTGCGCGCGGCGTGGAGGCCGCCGCGCGACAAGCACGCTCGCACGTACGCGTCGGCGAGCGGGTCACCGCGGTAGTACGAGGCCTCGAACGACGACACGATCTCCTCGCTCGGGGTCGGATCGAAGCCGAGCGTACGTGCCAGTCTCCGAATGGCCTTCTACGAGCTGCGATGGGCCCGCTCGCGGTATCGGAACTCGAGAGGACGCTCGCGCTGACTCATGTCACGACCCGCACGGTGTTGGGGACTCCGATCGCATCGGCGAGCTCGCGCGCCCTCGGCACCGACTGGAGGGCTAGCAGCTCGAGCCGCGGAAGTCTCGCGAGGGTGGGGGGCAGCGCGTCGAGCGCGACGCTGTGGAGCCACGTGTCCTTAAGCGAAGGAAGGGAGTCGAAGCGATCGGGCAGGCGCGAGTAACGCCCGCCGAGGCCGAGGCCCTGGAGAGACCGGAGTCCGAAGATCGCCTCGGGCACGTCCGTGAAGCGGCCGTGAATCGAGAGGTGCCGCAGCGTCGTGATCTCTCCCAGCCAGTCCGGCAAGGTCGGGCTGACGCCTTCGAGCTGGAGGTGCTCGAGCGGCAGCTTGCGCAGATCGACGTCGATCGCCCGCAGCGGAGCGCCGCGCACGTCCAGGGGTCGGAGCGCGGGAACGGCAGCGAGCGAAGGCGGCAGGTGCGTGAGCGGAAAGCCCGACAGGTGGACGCCCTGGAGCGCGGGCAGGCGCGAGAAGTCGAACGACTCGAGCGCACGCGCCCACGCCTCCGACTGGGTCGCGGACTCGCGGAGGATGCGATTCCCCTCGTCACCGGCGTCAGGCAGCGTGTGGCTCGTGCCGCAGAAGAGCTCGATGTGCTCGAGCTGCGAGAGGCTGGCGATCACGTCGAGGAATCCGTCGGGAGCCGGCGTTCGCAGGAACCCGAGGCGGAGCGTGCGGAGGGGAGCGCGCGCGAGCGAAGCGGGCAGCGCGCGGAGTGCGCTCGAGGTCGCGACGAGCGTGTCGAGCGCCGTCTCGCCGAGGGACGACGGCAGCGTCCCGAGGGGCGTGTCCGAGAGCTGCAGGCGGGCGAGGCGACGAAGGCGACCGATCGTCTCGGGCAGTGCATCGACGCGCGTGCGTGAGAGATCGAGGCTCTCGAGCGCCGTGAGCTCACCGAGGCGTGCGAGCAGGGCGCCGTCGAGATCTCGACGCCCGGCGAGGTGGAGATCGCGCACCACGGCCGCTCGGGAGAGCGCGATGCGAAGGCTCTCGGCATGGCGCTGCTCGGCGTGCTGACGCACGAGGGCGTCGACGTCGATCGCGGGGATCGCCTTGCGCAGACTCTCGCAGAGCGGGCACGCGCAGGTTCCGTCTCGCCGCGCCCGCTCGAGCGCAGCGCGCTCCTTCGGGGACGGGGACTTCGGAGCGCTCGGCCCTTCGTCCGTGACGACGGCACCGTCACCCTCGATCACGGAGAGCACGCCACCGAGGCCCACGATGGGAGCGTGGGGCGAGCGCGTGAGCCACGTGTCGATCGAGGGCCAGTCCTCGCGCCGAAGCCCGTGGGTCGCGAGCAGCTGAACGAGCCTCGGCCCGAGCGCGACGGTGGTGAGCTCGAGCCAATGCTCGATCACGCGGTGCGAGGCGGGCCGTGTCCCCGCGGGGCTCGGCGCCTGGAAGGCGATCTGGTCGCGCGGCGCGCGGGCGAGCACCTCGGCGCGTGCGTCGGCGAGCAGCTCGCTCGTGATCGTGAGCGCGAGCTTGCCGCGCGCGACCAGACGGATGGTGTGGTCGAGCACCGGCCAGAGGGCCTCGAGGAACGCGGAGACGCTGGCGTCCTCGCGCGTCGTCGACACCGGCAGCCGGTGTGTCATCGAGGTGCCTCCGGTCGGGGGCACGTGTGCGAGGTGACGCCCGCGGCCGCCGCCTCGGCGGCGTCGAGATCGGCGGGGATCTCCCGGCCTTCGGCGCGGAGCGCATCTCGCAGCTCGCCGAGCGAGCGTGCCAGACACGGCGCCATGGTCTCCCACGCGAGCGAGCGTGGGCCGGTGCCCCACTCCGACACGGCCTCTTCGCTGTGCGCGAGCCACGCCTCTGCCTCGGTGAGCGCCGCCTGGACGGCGGGTGACTCTCCACCGCTGCTGTGGACCTCGGCGACGGCGCGCGAGCCCGTGCGCACGGAGTCCTCCGCGGCGAGGCGCTGCGCGCTCGGACCACAGGCGATCGACCCCGTCAGGGCGATCGCGAGCGGGGTGCGCGCGCTCTCTCTCATGGCCGGGAGAAGGCGCTCGCCGTCGGACCGAGGTGCACGCGCTCCTCGGCGCACGCGTAGGTCGTCGGTGTGAGCTTGATGACGGTGTGGAGGGGCACGTCGAGGTGCGGGCACTCGTGGGGGGGGCCGATCCATCAGGTACGCGTAGAGCGCGCGCAGGACGGCCTGGTGCGAGACGACGAGCACGGGCGTGCGCTCGCGCTCGATCTCGACGATCACGGGCTCGAGGCGCCGGATCACGTCGCGGTAGGACTCGCCGCGCGGATAGCGGTAGTCGAACTTGTCGATCTCGCGCGCCTCGTACTCGGTCGGGAGCAGGCGGCGGATCTCGTCGTAGGTCATGCCGTCGCAGTCACCCGAGTCGATCTCGTCGAGCGCGCGCCACTCGAGGGTCGGGCGCACGAGCGGGCGAGCCGTCTCGATCGTGCGGCGCAGCGTGGACGTGTAGACCGCGAGATCGCGCTCGCCGATCTATGCGTGCCAAGGGCTAGCCGCATCACCTCGAGCCCATCCGCCCCGCCAGAGGGCCACCGCAGCCGGATTTCGACTTCGGCCCGTGACCGCCGCCGCGGTGCGAGGAGCGCGCGCCAAGGCACACGTGCGCCCCGAGCACGGCGCGGGCGCCAAGACCCCGGCGAACGCCCCTCTTGCGAGCCCACGAGACCGTCGGACGGCGCTCGTTGACGCTCGGACGGCGCTCGTTGACGCCCCGCACCACCCGATGAGAGCCCTCCTCATGAATGCATCGCGACCGTGAGACCCGTTACCATCCGGGGTATAGTTCGTACGGACTACGGTCTCAACCCTTCATGTGCGCGCTTGGCCTGGCATGGCTCGATGCGTACACTGCGCGTCGATGCCGCGGCGGTGGCTTGAACTCATCGGACGCCGGTCAGGACCAGAGCTGCTCGTCCTGATCTCGATCCCTGGCGCGCTCGCCTTCGCGTTCGGAGGCGAGAACGTCGGCACTGTCTCTGTGCTGGCGGGCTTCGCGGCGGTCATCGGCTCTCGCGCCCTCGCTCGGCGTCAAGGAGTCGATGCGCCTCGGATCGAGCGACCCGGAGATAGCGTTTGCTTTGCTTGCCGTCAGTTCCCGGCCGGAGACCTTCAACGTCTCTCGAGGTACATGGCGCTGCTGGGACCTGCTACGTGGGCCGCTCGCCAGAACTTCTACTGCTCACCCTGTGCCCGACGCCAGGAGGTCCTCGCCGGGCTGCTCGGTCTGGCCATCATCGGCATGCTCGGCGCGGTCATCGGCATGGCCGTCATGAAGTAGAGCTACCGCGCGAAGCGCGGTTTCGTTCAACTAACTGCGCGATTGCCAGCGAGGGTCGCGTTCGGTGTCGTCGCCGGCCCACATCGCCACAATCGGAACGGCTGGGACGGCGGCGATGGACACACGTCGCACATCGGCCCGTCGGCCGTCATCGTCGTCGTCGCCGCGAGCACGCGCTGCCGGCACTTGATGCAGACCAGCTGGGGCGGCAGCGGAACCGCGGCCGCCGCGGGCGTCGGTGGCGGAGGGAAGGCCTCCTCCATCGCCGCTTCGAGCCGCGCGTCGAGCAGGCGAACGTCGACGAGCTGGTGTCCTTGAGCGTGTTGGTCAGCACGGTGGGCGCGGTGCGCAGCATGATGATCTCGCGGCTCATCGCGTCGACCCGACGTCGCAGCTGCTCGACCTGGTGCTGCGCACCCGCCGCGTCCGCCTGCGCGACGTCGGCGGCGTCGTGCGCGTCGTTGATGCGCTCCGCCTCCCACACCGACATCCTGTCGTCGAGCAACAGCTGCCAAAAGCCGATTCTCGCCATCCCCGGGACGGTATCAGCTGGGCGCCGCGACGTCGTCATGC
>JBKDQC010000139.1:0-8841 GCA_046342295.1 Deltaproteobacteria bacterium
AGGGCTCGACCGCCATCACCTCGTCCTGCGTGAGCATCGAGTTCAGCGGCTGCGGGAAGCCTCCGAGCACGCGGCTCTGACCCTTCCAGCCAAGGGCGAAGAGCGGATCCTTGAGCCACGCCTGGAGATGCAGCGTCGCGACGGTCGGGATCTTCTCGATGTCGGCGAGCACCGGCATCGCGCCGTGGTTGCGGAGCACGCGTGCCGTCACGGGCGCGGGCAGCGCGCAGATCACCCAGTCGTAGTCGAGCCCATCGGTAAGCACGACATCGGGCCCCACCTGATCGGGCACCGCGTCGCTCATCGGATCCTTGCCGGCGATCGCCGAAGCCGAGAGCTGCGAGGCGTCCGGGTCGCGCCGCCACGTCTTGACCCCTTGCACGACCTCGACCGGATCGTAGGCGTGTTGCCCTGCGGTCACGAGGGCCTGCCGCGCCAGGACGATCTCGCCCACGCGCGCGCCGGACATGCGCAGCTCCTTCACCTTCGTGAAGAGCTCGATGCGCACGCCGCGTGCGCGCAGCACCTCGAGCATCGGCATGAAGACCACCTCGCCCATCCCCGCCATCATCGTGTGGTAGGGCGCGCGCTCGTAGTCGGCGACGAGCTTGAGCAGGCCGCGCGCGGCCACGCCCGCCGAGAGCACGGGCGTGCTCTGGTCGGGGCCCTCGTACGCGAAGACGCCGTCGTAGGGCACTTGCATGATCGCGGTCTGGCGTAGGTCGGGAAAGCCGGGGATGCGATGCGAGTGCATCCACGCGCGGAAATCCTGCGCGTCGAGAACATCCCATCCCTTGCCGCCGAGGACGACGTCTTCGGTCACGCCCCGAACCAGCGTGATCGCGAAGGCGATGACCTCCGCGGCGAGTCGGTTGCCGACGTTCAGGCCGAAGCCGCGCGCGACGAGCGAGGCGATCATCAGAGCGATCCCGGATCCCGGAGCGAAGCCTCCGATCGAGCGGACGAGCTCCAGCAAGAGCTCGAGCTGATCTTCGAGTCGCTGAGGGCCGGCCCCATAGGTCGCAGGGGTCCGCGGGAAGGTGACCTCGCACTGCGCAGAGCCGTCGTGGAAGGTCACGCGCCACTCCGGGCGGAAGGCCTCGTCGAAGGTGCTGGGCTCGTCGGTCGAGGCGCGGTTGGCCTCGGCGTAGAGGCTCCGGAGGAGGCGCAGTGCGTTGTGATAAAAGCCGAAGAAGACGTGGATGCCGTGCTCTTCGACGCGGCGACCGAGGTTCGCGTCCGGGTGACGCAGGTTCGAGCCTTTGCCGCCGAGGTAGTGGCCCATCGAGAGCACCGTGACCTCGAAGCGTGCGCGGCGCGCATCGGTGTCGGTGAGCGCGTGTGCTGCGGCCAGCCCCCCCATGCCGCCGCCGAGCACGAGGACGCGGGTCTTCTGGGCCGGCGCGCTCGGTTGCACGGGCCGCTCGAGCCACGTGGTGCCCTCCTCGAACAGAAAATCCATGTCGAGGCTGGCCGCGAGGCTCGGCACCGAGACCGCGGGCAGGCCGAGCACTTCGCGGATCGGCTCGCTCGCGAGCGCAGCGATCTCCACGCGCACCTTGGCGGGCTCGGCGATGCGCACGTTCGAGAGCGCGCGCACGGGCGCCTTCACCTCCGTCACGGCGCGGTAGAGCACCCGGGGTGGGGTGCCGTGGGTGCGGACGTCGGGGACCTGTTTGAGCTGAACCAGGCGCTGCTCGAGGAGGTGGCCGACGCCTGCGAGCGGCCCTGGGATCCCGCCGAACGCGAGATCGATCGCATCGAGGAGGGCGTCGGCGACCTGCGGCACGAGGCCTTGCGGCTGGCTCGTGATGCGGAGCAGCTCGCGGTCCTGCCACGCCGAGCCGTCGAGCCTCTCGGCGGCGAGCGCGTGTACGGAGATCGCCTCGCTGCCATCGAAGAGGCGTTCGAGCGAGGGCATCGAGACCGAGGCGGGCTTCTTCGGGAGCCCGTAGATCTCGCGGCCCGCGGCGACCGCGAGGCCCTCGCTCGGGTAGATGAACGGCACGTGCAGCGCCGCGAACGGCACCCCGAACCGCTCTCCCCGCACGGGGACGAAGAAGGTGGCCTCGCGGTAACGGAAGAAGCCGTGCAGAGGGTCGCGGGCGCGCGCCTCGCGGACGTCGGTGAGCACGAGGAGCACGGTCTGCCCGAGGGGCTCGACGCGCACCTCGGGGGCGGACCAGTGAAAGGTCCGGTGGCAGAGGGCTTCGAGGTGCGAGCGGCTCGCCGGCAGCGCGAGCACGAGCGTGCGCGCGCCCTTCAGCGAAAAGGGCGGGTCCTGGACCAGCGGATAACTCTCGGGCACGCGAATCGGTCGATCGCTCATGCGCGCGATGATGCGACAAACCCGAGGTCCTTCGCAGCGGGGGAGCGGCGTGAGCGCACAGCGACCCCGGCGAAGGCCCACGGCGGCGAAACGGATGGGCTATTCGTGCGTGGGCCCGTACGCTCGCTTCGTGCTTCGCATTCGACCGGAGAGGCCGCTCGTCGGAGACGTCGATGCCGAGGAGCGCTTCGAGCGCTTTCCGAGTGGCCACCTGATGAAGGGCATGTTCTTCAACCGGATGGTCGCGCTGGGCGGTGCGCGGATCTACTCGGACGTCGCGCCGCGTCTGATCAAGAGGCCGCTTCTGGGCCGCTACGTTCCATTCTCGGAGTATCCACAGGTGGACTTCTCGCGCCTCGCGCACGCGGTCGCGGTCGCGCGGTTTCCCCGCGTCGTCGTCGTCGAGGCGATGCGTCAGCTCGCGCGCGAGGACATCGCCGTCTTCGCCGAGAGCGCCATCGGCTCCGCGATGCTCGCGCTCTCGGGCCGCGACCCCACCCGCGCGCTCTTGAAGCTCCCGGACATGTACGCGGCCTCGCTGAGGGGTGGTGCGGTCTCCGCCCGCCAGCTCGCGCCCGACGTCGTCGAGCTCGACTACCGCGACTTCTACGGTTGGCTCGACTGTTACCCGATCGGCCACATCGAGGGCCTCTGCGAGCTCTTGGAGCACCGCTCGGAGATCGAGGTCGAGGCGAGCAGCGAGGTGGACGCCGTGCTGCGCGTGCGCGTCGCGCGCCGCCCCGCGTGAGTTGACGGGTCGAGGAGGCTCCCCCGGGCCGACGCGCACCTCGTCCGCCTCCTGCCTCGAGGCGCTCTGCTCTACTCTGTCCTCCATGCGGAAGGACACAGACGCTTCGGTCGACGGCGACACCCTCCCTCTCGGCGCCGTGCAGCGGCGCCTCGGTGAGCTCGCCACGCTCGTGGCGACACCGTCCGTGCCATCGCCCGTGACGCTCGAGACCGGCGCCCACGTCGCGCGCGATATCCGCTTCGAGGAGCGTTACGAGCACCGCGCGCTCCTCGGGGAAGGGGGCATGGGCGCGGTCGACCTCTTTCAGGACCGTGCGATCGGGCGCGAAGTCGCCATCAAGCGGATCCGTCCCGAGGCGAGCTCGCCCGGAGCGCTCGCGCGCTTCGTGCGCGAGGCGCGCGTGCAGGGACAGCTCGAGCACCCGGCCATCGTCCCGGTGCACGACCTGGCCGAGAACTCCGAGGGCACGGCCTTCTTCACGATGAAGCGCGTCCGCGGGGCGAGCCTCGACGACATCCTCGACGCGCTCGCGACCGACGCGCCCGAGGCCCGCGCGCGCCACGGGCGGCGCAAGCTCCTCACGGCCTTCGCGACCGTCTGCCTCGCGGTGGACTTCGCGCATTCGCGAGGAGTCCTTCACCGAGATCTCAAGCCAGCGAACGTGATGCTCGGCGACTTCGGCGAGGTCTACGTGCTCGACTGGGGGCTCGCGAAGTTGCTCGGTGCGCCAGCGGATCTCGGCGAGGGGCGAGAAGACAGCCTGCCGCCAGTCGTCGACGTCGGCTCTCTCGCGGAGCAGAAGACGCTGCACGGGGCGCTCATGGGGACGCCCGGATACATGAGCCCCGAGCAGTGTCGCGGCGAGATCGATCGCCTCGGTCCGGCCAGCGACATGTATGCGCTCGGCTGCATTCTCTTCGAGATCCTTCACCTCGAGGCGCTCCACCCGGGCAAGGGGATGGCCGAGCGCTTGGCCTCGACGGTCACCGGCCTGACCGTGGACGTTCCGCGAGCGCGCGCAGCGGACGTGCCGCCCGAGCTCGATCGGCTCTGGCGTGACGCGGTCGCGATCGATCCATGCGCGCGCATCGGGAGCGCCCGCGAGCTCGCCGAGCGCGTCGAGCGCTACCTCGATGGCGAGCGCGACGAGGCGCGTCGCCGCGAGCTCGCCTCCGCGCACGTCGAGCGTGCGTCCGCGGCCGACATGGCGACGCCGGGGGGCCGCGCGCAGGCGATGCGGGAGCTCGGCCGCGCGCTCGCCCTCGACCCCTCGCACGAGGCGGCGCTCCGTGCGCTCGCCCGTGCGCTCACCAATCTGCCCGACGAGGTACCGCCGGAGGCTCGGGCCGCGCTCGATCGCGCTCGGACCGAGCGGCGCGTCCAGATGGCGCGCACGAGCGCGGTGCGTCTCGGGACGTGGATGCTCGCGATCCCAGCCGTCGTCGCCTTCGGCGTGACCTCGTGGGCGCGAGGCGGAGCGCTGATCGCGAGCTTGCTCGTCACCGCGGCGATGGCGCTCGTCGCGTGGCGGACGCGTCGCGTCTCCGACGGCGCGACGCTGGCGCTCCTCGGCGCCTCGAGCACGGCGATCGGTCTCGTGTCGTTCGTGTTCGGGCCCTTCGTGCTCGTGCCGAGCCTCGCGGCGACGAACGCGATCTTCTTCGCGATGAACGCCGACGCGCGCCTGCGGCGTTTCGTCGTCGCCGCGAGCGTGGCCTCGGTGGTCATCCCGCTCTCGCTCTCGCTCGGAGGTCTCGACGCCAGCTACTACGCCTTCGAGGCCGGCGCGATGACGATCACCTCACCCATGGTCGCGTTTCCCCCGACGCTCGCGATGGGCTTGCTGCTCGTCGTGTCGATCGCGCTGGTCGTCACGCCGACGCTGATCGCCGGGCGCATGCGCGACGAGCTCGCGCGTGCCGAGGAGAGGGTGCTCCTCCAGGCGCACTACCTCGCGCAGCTCGTGCCGGAGGCGGCGCGACGCTGATCAGCTGGAGGCGGAGGTGTAGCGGCCGACCGCGCGGCGGAACACGAGGCGCGAGCCGAGGCTGAACGCGAGACCGAAGACGATCGCGATCGCGATCCGGCCCGGCTCGAGCAGACCCAGAAGTGCCCACGCGGGGTAGCTCGTCATGAGCGCCAGAGGGATCACGAACGTGAACAGGAATCCCAGCGCGCCGCGGTACACGGTCGCGGGCCAGCGGGCTGCGTCGAAGACGCTCGCGAAGAGATAGCGGAGGTTGTCGATGCGACCGACGTAGAAGGCGGCCGAGACCGTGAGGATCCAGAGGCCGTAGAGGATCGAGACGGCGCTCGAGAAGAGCAAGAGGCACGCGAGCACGTCGGTCGCCGCGGGCGAGCGCCCGAGGAGCACGAACGCGCGCACGACGAGCGCGATGCCCGCGAGCACGTTGACGAGGCGAAAGGGCGCGAAGCGCGCGGTCGACACGAGCAACTGCGCGTCGGCGGGCTTGAGGAGGACGAAGTCGAGCGTGCCGTTGCGCACGTGCTCGACGACGGTCCCGAGGCTCGGGTGGATCGCTCCCTCGAGCACGCCTTGGAGGACCGTGAAGAAGCCCAGCACGACGAGCGCTTCGGGGAACGTGTAGCCCGCGATGCGCGGACGCTCGTCGAATACGAGCCAGAGCGGCAAGAGCGCCGTGCCCGTCCAGAAGAGCGAGAAGAACGCGTCGGCGAACAGCTCCCAGCGGTACTGCATCGCGAGTATCGCGGACAGCCGGAGCTGCACGCGCACGATCGCGAGGTTTCGCGCGAGGTCGTCGAGCGTCGAGGTCAAGGGCTCTAGATTGGTCGTGCGGCCGCCGATCGAGCAAGCTCGACGTCATGCGTCACATGCTCGCGCTCTTGTTCCTCGGACTCGCGGCCTTGGCCTCGCCTGCGGCAGCGCAGTCTACCGGCGAGCTCTCGGGCTCGGCCCGTTCGCGGCTCGCGCTCGACGTCGGCTTCTACCATGGAGGCAGCGACACCCTCCTCGGCGCCGAACGCCGCACGATCCTCGTGCCGAGCTTGCACCTCAGCGCAGACGTGCTCGGCATCGCGCCCGACGTGAGCCTCGCGCTCGACGTCTCGTTCCGCGCGGTGGGCTCGATCTGGAAGGTGGGCTCGAACGAGCGCACCGACTTCCGCCCAGGCAACGTCTACGCGGGCCTGCGCCTCGTCGTCACGCCGTTCGAGGGCCTTCGCGTACGCGGCGGGCTCGGCGTCGTGGCCCCTGTGCTCAACACGTACGCCGGCGATGACTTCGCCGTGATCGCCGTGCCGTTCACGGCCTTGCCCCTCGGAGGCTGGGATCCGTGGCTGATCGCGCGCGGCTACGTGCCAGTCGTCTTGCGCCTCGACGCGGAGCTTCGACAGGGCGCGTTCTTCCTCGGGGCCGAGGGCGCGATTGGTCTCGGCGTGCCGGTGCTCGAGGGCTACGAGGGTCTCGCGCTCGGCGCGCAGCTGGCTGGCTTCGGGGGGGTGCGACCGATCCAGGAGCTCGCCCTCGGCTTGCGGGCGCAGACCGCGATGTACGATGCGGGTCGCACGGCCGGCGTGTTCGGCAGCGACCCGTGGGCGGTCGGGTTCTTTTCGCTCGTGCCGTTCGTCCGCGTCGAGGTCGGAGGCCTCTTCGCGGAAGCCCGCTGCTTCGTGAGCCTCGTCGACAACCCGGCGTACGCTGCCAACGGCGAGAAGGCCTGGGGCCTCTACCTCCTCCTCGGCACCGACTTCGACCTGCGGTAGCTCCCGAAGACCAAATCAGAACGGGTCGGCGATCTCGCGGAGATCGAGGCCGGCGGGCGCGAGGTAGCTCGTGTAGCTCCCGAAACCGTACACGTGCGCTCCCACGGGCAGCGACGCGCGGATGCGGTGCACACCGGGGTCGATCGGGAGCGTGGCGGTCGTCACGCCCGTGCCCATCGCTTCCCGTAGGATGAGCACCTGCCCGTCGAGCTCGACGCGCGCGCCGACCGCCGCGATCACGTCCACGTAGGTGCTCGAGTAGGTGTCGGGTGCGAGAAAGACGTACTGGTTGCGCCACTGAGCGTCGGGCACGAGCAAGCCCATCGAGGGATCGCCCGAAGCACTGCTACCCGCGGAGCCGAGACCCTCGTAGTTCTGGCCGACGAAGAAGCGCGCGGCGAGGATCGGCGCCGTGCCGGTGACGCGGGTCGGACGCGAGATGGTGACCTCCACGAACCCGCCGCGGTCGAGCACCACGGTCTCGGGGCCGCCCCCGTCGGGCACGGGACTGAACACCACGGTGTTGTCGTCGCTCGCGCTCACGACCCGCAAGAGGTTCGGCTCCGAGCGGAGGCGAAAGCCGACAGGAGCGACCGCGGAGGTCCCGAGCGACTCGGCAGGAAAGAGCTGCTCCTCGAGGTGGTCGCAGGCCCACTTGTCGTAGGGCACGAAGGTACAGTTGTGACCGCCGAACACGGCCAGCCGGTGGTCGGAGCGGATCTCGGTGCCTGTGAGATCGTAGTCGGGGCCCAAGGGGCAATAGCTCACCTCGGTGGTCGCAGGGTCCGGCTCGAGCAGCGAGGGGCAGGTGTCGGGGATCGAGCTCACGAGCTGCACGACCTCGCCGGGCGCCAACGTCAGCGTCAGCTCCTCCCCTGGGCCGCGCGCTTCGATCGAGCCGTCCAGGCTCGCCGCGACGAAGGCGCGCGGGCGGACGGTCACGGTGGCCTCGCTGTCCTCGGTGTTGACGATGGCGATGAAGCCTGGCGAGCCACTCGTGCCGCGGGTCGTGACGACGATGTGCGAGGCCCGGCTCATCGCGAGGTAGCTGCCCGTGAGCGCATGCACGGGGAGAAGGAGCGAGGCGTCGTTCGTGTACGAGTTGCAGCGGCTGTCCCCCGGCGTGGCATCGAAGCCATCGAGGCAATCGCGAAGGGCCAGATAGCTCAGCGGGTTGAACTGGTGCACCGTCACCGGGACGTCTGCGCGGACGCGGTAGCTCCCGGCCTCGACGCGCGCGCTGTGGAAGCTGTCTCGGCCGGCCGCCGTCAAGACGGGCCGACGCAGCGGCTCGACCCAGGGCAGGGTGATCACGGCCAACGAGCCGGCGGCGACGCTCTCGGTCTGGGAAAATCCATCTGCCCTCGTGACCCTGACGGTCGCGGGGACGAGCTGGGGGTTCGCGACGACGATCGCGAAGGAGAAGACCGGGTCGAGGGTGTCGTTGGAGGTCGTCACGGCGACGTACTCGCAGCCGAGATAGCTGCGCTCGGCCTCTGCCTGCTCGCACAGACGCGCGCAGCCGCCGGGGCTGCAGCGTTCACCGCTCGCTGCGTCGCACGTCTCGTCGCGGCTCTCCGCGGAGCCATCGGCGTTGCAGCGGAGCACGGTCTCGCCGTCGCACCGGATCGTCCCCGGCGCGCAGAGCGCGCAGCCCTGCCCGGGCACGCAGAGCGCGCCCGAGCTCGAGCAGTCCGTGCGGGTCTCGATCTGACCACCTTCGTTGCACGAGATCGCGCTCGTGCCTTCGCACACGATCTGCCCGGGCGTCACGCCGCGGCACTCGGGAGGAGGACCGGCGTCCCGCCGCATCGTGATCGGAGGCTCGGGCGCCTCGCCGCAAGCGCCGAGCAGTAGGAGCGCGAGCCACAGGCCGACGGTGCGGTTCGAGGTCATCGCTGTCGAGGGTGCCACGGGCGGGGGCGCGGCCGCACTCCGTTGGCCAGCGGGTCCGTGCGGAACATCGATTCTTTCTCGGTCTCCCAGAGCATGAGTCACTTGGATTGACTCATGCTCC
>JBKDQC010000140.1:0-17523 GCA_046342295.1 Deltaproteobacteria bacterium
GGCCTGCCCTCAGGCCTGCCGATCCCAGCGTTCACGCCGGCGATCCCGGTGTTCACGCCGGCGATCCCGGTGTTCACGTCCCGGCGATCTCGGTGTTCACGTCCCGGCGATCCGGGCGTTCACGCACTCGCGAGATCCGCATCCTGGCCGTACGCCGCGCGCGGGGCCGCTTCCTCGGAGAGCTCGGCGAGCACCGCTGCGGCGAGAGCCTCCTCGCATTCGCCGCCACGGGGGTGCGTCGAGGACCGTCCTGCCCGAGTTCGAGGCCGAGATCCGCCGGCTCGTCCCGCGCGACGGCTGGAAGTTCGAGACCACCGCGCGCCGCTTCGGCGTGCACCACGTGCGACGCGTGTTCACGACCGGCGACGAGACACGTCCGCGGGGCGCGGCCCCGAGCATCCTCGAGCTCTTCAAGCCCTACCTGTCTCGCGCCTCGCCGAGTACCCGGAGCTGACGGCGACGCGCCTCTTCATGGAGCTCAAGGACCGCGGCTACCCCGGCGGCCTCGCCGTCTTCCGACGCTACATCCGCAAGATCCGAGTCGCCCGAGCTCGCAAGGCGTACCTACGAATCAAGACGGAGCCGGGTGAGCAGGCGCAGGTGGACTGGGGGAGCTTCGGGCAGATGCGGATCGGATCGACGACTCGACCGCTGTCGTGCTTCGCGATGGTGCTGAGCTGGTCGCGGGCGATGTTCGTGAACTTCTCGCTCGAGCAGCGCCTCGACACGTTCCTGCGGATGCACGAGCGGGCCTTCGAGCTCTTCGGGGGCATCCCGCAGAAGGTCCTGTACGACAACCTCAGGAGCGTGGTGCTGCACCACGTCGGCTCCGTCGTGCAGTTCAACCCGGCGCTGGCTGTGGTGCGTGCGGCGCTCGATCGGCGAGAGCCGCGCCGCGGTGCTCGAGGCGTTGCGCGTCCACGCGCCCGAGGCGGAAGCCCGGACCCAGGACGAAGCTGCGCTCTCGGCCGCGCTGCTCGCGCCGACGTGAGCTCACTCTCGTCCTCGCAACGACGCGAGACCACTCGGTTCCATTGGATGGAATGACGTGAGGTCGGAGACCTGCGAGGCGTGGAGTCCCCCGGGCGGAGAGGACCGGACCGATGAGGGCCCGTCAGCGGAACAGCGCGCCGATCGGGATCGACGGCAGGCGCGCGATCCAGGCCTCGAGGGACGCATCGTCGGCCCCGAGCACGCGGGCGATGGCCTCGTCGATCCGCCGCTCGGCGGGCGCCTCGACGAGGACGACGCACCCGCGAACCCCGCGCGGACCGTCGGACGCCGCGGGCTCGAGGATCGCGTGGCCGAGCACACGCGCGCCGAGCAGCCCGGAGGCCGCCGACGCCGCGATCGACTCGGTGTCCAGGGCCTCGAGCGAGGCCTGCACCGACTGCCGCTCGCGGCGCGCCCAGACGAGGACGCCTCCCTCGTCGAGCATCGAGAGGCGGTCGCGGAGGCGGCTCCGTCGCCCCGGCAGCGAGGTCTGCCCCGCGCTCACCTCGCGAGCGAGCGCAGCGTCTTGGCGCGCGTGAAGCACGCGCTTGGTCTGCGGGTACGCGCTCCAGATCACCGCGTTCATCAGATCGTGCATCGATCCTTCGCGGGTCGGGACGATCCCCCGGCGCGTGATCGACCCGTCGTAGGAGCGGTCGAGGGCGAAGGGCTCACCGCGCCGGCGCACGGCGCTCTGCCGCTCGAAGCGCACTCCGGCCGCGGGCCCGAGGAGGCGGTCGATCTCCTCGACGCCGACGTGGCCGTCGTGCGAAGCGAGGGCCAGGAGCGGCGCCGCGATCCCTCGCGCCCAGGGCGCCTCCGCGAGCGCGCGGAGCGCCACCACCTGCGCAGGCCAATCGGGCGGAACGGCGCCGACCGCCGCCATCAGTCGAGCTTCCCTTGCGCGAGGTAGGCGGTGAGCACGCAGGCCTCCCGAAGCGCGCCCCGGAGGCGCGACGGCCCGGCGCCGACGACGCCATGGCCGGCGACCTTCGCGAAGTGCTTGCGGAAGAGCCGGACGCTGCGGGGTACGTGGTAGGCGTCGGTCACGAGGAGGACGGCTCGTTCGGGGGCGCCCAGCATGCGGGCGACCTCTGCGGCGTTCTCGGCCGTCGTGCGCGAGCGCTCCTCGAGGTCGATCGACCCGCGCCCGAGCCCCGCAGCGAGCGCGTGAGGCAAGGCCGCGCTCGCCTCGCTCGTGTCGCTGCCGACCCGGCCGCCCGACAGCACGAGGCGGCGCGCGCGACCGTCGAGGACCAGGCGCGCGCCCGCCTTTGCGCGCCTCGCGTGCGCCGCGCCTGCCCGCCCGTCCGGACCGACGCGGCAGCCAAGCACGACGACGACGTCGAAGCGCGCCTCCGGCGGCACCGGGCGACGGCCTTTCCAATCGAGGCCCGCGGCGAGCGCCCCGACATAAAGCGCCACCTGCGACCCGAGCAACGCGAGCGCAGCGAGCACGGTGGCCATGGGCGGACTCCCTTCTCCGGATTCACGGCAAGCACGAGCGGGCATGCCCGGCTCGGCAGGCCTGCTCGCGGAGCTCGCGGGCGCGCTGCGGGTCGCGCGGAACGCCCGAGCCCGTCTCGTGGAGGGCCGCGAGGTTCGCGCATGCGACCGCCGTGCGACCTTCGCACGCGCGCCGGAAGAGCTCGGCCGCAGCGACGGGGTCGGCGGGGCTCACCGCGTCCCCCCGGAGGACGACCGCGCCGAGGTTCGAGCAGCCGCGGAGCACACCACCGTCGCAGGCGCGCGTGTAGTAGCTGCGGGCCTGCGCCAGATCCGGTGCCGCGACGCCGAGGCCACGCTCGTGCATGAACCCGAGGCTGTTGCAACCGCGGAGCTCGCCGCCGTCGCAGGCCTGCGCGAAGAGCGCGACCGCGCGCGCAGGGTCGGCGATGACGCCGGTTCCGTTCTGGAGAAGCAGGCCGAGCCGCGTGCATCCGACGAGCTCCCCACCGGTGCAGGCGTACTCGTAGAGCCGCGAGGCCGCGGCAGCCTCGGGCTCCTGCCCCCGCCCCTCCTCGTGCACGCGGCCGAGGTTGACGCACCCCGCGAGGTCGCCACCCCGGCACGAGCTCGCGTAGAGCTGCGCAGCCTCCGTGAGGTCCTGACGCAGGCCGCGGCCCGTCTCGAAGTGGCCGCCGAGCGCGGTGCAGGCGTGTGCGATCCCGGACGTGCACGACTGGCGGAGGAGCTCGACCGCCCGTCGCGCGTCGCGCGGCCCGCCGCTCGCGTCCTCGAGGACCAGGGCGAGCTGGTAGCAGCCGAGCTGCGCGCCACCGGCGCAGGCGCGCTCGTGCAACGCCCGGGCCTCGACGGTGTCCCGCTCGACGCCCGCGGCTCCATCCTCGAGCATGAGGCCGAGGTTGGTGCAGGCGACGGCCGCGCCCGCGTCGCAAGCGCGGCGGTAGAGCTCCGCGGCCCCCGTGGGATTGGGGCTCCCGACGATGCCGGTCTCCACGAAGCGCGCGACGTTGCTGCAGCCGAGCGCGACGTCCCCGGCACAAGCCTGCCGGAACAACGAGAAGGCGCGCTCGTCGTCCTGCGCGACGCCCTCACCGTCTTCGAACATGATCCCGAGGTGGTTGCAGGCCGCGAGGTCTCCCTCGTCGCACGCGCGCGTCAGGACCTGCGCAGCGCGCGCGACGTCACGCTCGCAGCCGCGGCCATCGCGGAGCGCAGCCGCATGCTCGGTGCAGGCCGGCGCGACACCCGCCTCGCAGGCCCGCGCGAAGAGCGAGGTCGCCCGGGGGGCGTCCTCCCGGACCATCTCGGCCAGGGACATGCAGGCCCCGCCCGCGCCGCCGTCGCATGCGCTGGTGAGCAGGGCCTGGGCGCGCGCGGGATCGGCGGTCACGCCGTCTCCATCGCGCAGCCGGCGCGCGAGCTCGGTGCACGCTGGCGCGACGCCCGCGGCGCACGAGTCGCCCATGAGCCTCACCGCGCGCGTCATGTCCGCGCGCACACCCTGGCCCGTCGCGAGGAGGCGGGCGAGGTCGAAGCAACCGCGAGGGTTGCCCTGCCCGCACGAAGTCTCGAGGAAGATCGCGGCGCGCTCGGGCTCCTGCCGCACGCCGCGGCCGAGGATGAACAGCGCCGCGAGCAGGCGACAGCCCTCGGCGTGGCTCCGATTGCATGAGTGCCGGAGCATGCCCACCGCGCGCTCGAGCCCGCCGGACTCATCGCCGAGCAGAGACTCGGCCTCGCTGACGCACTGGTCCAGCGTCTGGGAGCTGCACTCTTCACCGGGCAGCTGTGCCGCGGCCGGAACGGACGCGAGGACGGCGACGAGGGCGAGGGCGATGTGGATCGAGGACGAGCGCATGGTGGGCACCGCGACGGACGCGCAGGCCTGACATGAACTTCACCAGACGCAAAAGGGCACCGCGTCGCAGCCGAGGCCCCTCCCCGTTCGACGCCTCAAGGCCTCGCGTCGTGAGGTTCGTCGCGGAGCGACCTCGCGACCTCGAGCGCGGCGTAGGTGAGGATGCCGTCCGCGCCCGCTCGCTTGAAGCCGACGAGGCTCTCGAAGATCGCGCGGTCCCAATCGAGCCAGCCGCGCTCGGCGCTGGCCTTCAACATCGCGTACTCCCCCGAGACCTGGTACGCGAACGTCGGCAGACCGAACGCCTGCTTCACCCGCCAGAGGACGTCGAGGTACGGCATGCCGGGCTTGACCATCAGCATGTCGGCGCCTTCGTCCACGTCGAGCGCGACGTCGCGCAGCGCTTCGTCGCCGTTGGCCGGATCCATCTGGTAGGTGCGCTTGTCGCCCCGGCCGAGGCTCGCCTTGCTGCCGACGGCATCGCGGAACGGACCGTAGTACGCCGACGCATACTTGGCGGCGTAGCTGAGGATGCGCACGTGCGACAGCCCCTCCCGCTCGAGCGCGTCTCGGATCGCGCCGATGCGCCCATCCATCATGTCGCTCGGCGCGACCACGTCGCAGCCCGCGCGTGCCTGCACGATCGCCTGCCGGCAGAGGACCTCGACCGTCTCGTCGTTCACGACGTACGCGTTGCCCGCGTACCAGGGCGCGCGCTCGTCGGGGCGGACCAAGCCGTCCTGCCCGTGCGTCGTGAACGGATCGAGCGCGACGTCGCAGATCACGCCGAGGTCTGGGCACGCGGCTTTGACCGCGCGCACCGCGCGGCAGACGAGGTTGTCGGGGTTCGTCGCCTCCTCGCCATCGGGAGTCTTCCGCTCGGCGTCGATCACTGGAAAGACCGCCACGGCGGGGATGCCTGCCGCGAGGGCCTCCTTCGCCGCCTCGACCAGGCGGTCGACCGACAGACGCGCGACCCCGGGCATGGACGCGATCGGGCTCGACGACGCGTGGCCCTCGTGCACGAAGAGCGGCAAGATCAGATCCGCGGGGGTGAGCACGTGCTCGCGGGTCAGGCGTCGAGACCAGGCGTCGCGCCGATCGCGGCGCATCCGGGTGCGGGGGTAGCGACCGAGGAAATGCATGGGGGCTCCCTACCACGCGCCCCCCTGGACGTGCGCGCGCCATCACGCTAACCCCGCGCGCATGAACGCTTCGGTCTCTCGGTCCCTGGGAGCTTCCCTCGCGAGCGGCGCCCTGCTCGCATCCCTGGTCGGTCTTCCCCTCGTCGCGTGCGACCGCGATGAGCCCGAGTTCCGCCGGCGTCCTCGCGAAGAGGCGGAAGCCCGGAGCGCGGGAGCCGCAGGGGACGAGGCGACCGCCCGCGCCGAGCCGCCCGCTCCACCTGCGCGCCCCGAGGGCCCACCGGCCCCTCCGGACGTCGCGGCGCCTCCGGCCGACGCCCAGAGGACCGCGAGCGGCCTCGCCTCGCGCGTCCTCGCGCCGGGCGCGGGCACCGACCATCCGGGCCCTCGCGACCGCGTGACCGTGCACTACACGGGCTGGACGACCGACGGCAACAGCTTCGACAGCTCGCGCACGCGCGGCGAGCCGGCGACGTTCCCGCTCAACGGCGTCATCGCGGGCTGGACCGAGGGCCTGCAGTTGATGGTCGTCGGCGAGCAGCGCCGCTTCTGGATCCCCGAAGAGCTCGCCTACCGCGGGCGGCCCGGGCGCCCCGCGGGCATGCTCGTCTTCGACGTCGAGCTGCTCTCGATGCAGCGTGCGCCCGAGCCTCCCCAGACCCCGCCGGACGTGGCCGCGGCGCCCCCGGACGCGCAGCGGACCCCGAGCGGCCTCGCGTCGCGCGTCCTCCGCCCTGGCACCGGCGATCGCCACCCGACCGCGGACAACGTCGTCGAGGTCCACTACTCCGGCTGGACCACGGACGGGCAGATGTTCGACAGCTCGGTCACGCGCGGTGAGCCCGCGCAGTTTCCGCTCGGCGGCGTGATCGCGGGCTGGACCGAGGGCGTTCAGTTGATGGTCGAGGGGGAGCGGCGACGCTTCTGGATCCCGGAGAACCTCGCGTACCAGGGCCGCCCGAACGCGCCGGCCGGCATGCTCGTGTTCGACGTGGAGCTGCTCCGCATCGTGCGCTGACGATGTTGGGCCGGGGTCGCGGGACGGACGTCCCGCGGAGCCTCGGCCCACCGGGCGGGGAGCGCTCGGTGCGTCGCGGGCTCAGCCGGTGACGCCCCGGCCGATCACGATCCGCTGGATCTCGCTCGTCCCCTCGTAGATGCGCGACACGCGCACGTCGCGGTAGTAGCGCTCCACGTCGTACTCCTTCACGTAGCCGTAGCCGCCGTGGATCTGGAGGGCGCGATCGCAGATGCGCCCCGCGGCCTCGGTGGCGTAGAGCTTGGCCATCGCGGCCTGCTGCGAGAACGGCTGCTTGTTCTGCTTGAGGTACGCGGCGCGGTAGGTCAGCAGGCGTGCCGCGTCGAGCTCGGTGCGCGCGTCCGCGATCATCCACTGGATGGCCTGGTGCTCGGCGATCGCCTTGCCGAAGGTCTTTCGCTCCCGGGCGTAGTCGAGCGCGGCCGAGAGCGCGGCCTCCGCGATGCCGCTCGCCTGCGAGGCGATGCAGATCCGGCCACCGTCGAGCGCCATCATCGCGAGCTTGAAGCCGCCATTCAGCTCTCCGAGGAGCGCGCTCTCGGGGACGCGCACGCCCTCGAAGTGAAGGGCCGTCGTGGAGCTCCCACGGAGGCCCATCTTGTCTTCGTGGTGCCCGACGGACAGCCCCGCCTCCCCCTGCTCGACGAGAAAGCACGAGATCCCGCGCGTCCCCGGGCCGCCTGTCCGAGCCCACACCACGAACACGCCCGCGAAATCACCGCTCGTGATCCACTGCTTGGCGCCGTCGATCACCCAGTGGGTGCCGTCCTTGCGGGCGGTCGTTCGCATCGCGCCGGGGTCGCTCCCCGCCTCCGGCTCCGAGAGCGCGAAGATCCCAGCCGCCAGGGCGCCGCTCGCGAGGCGCGGCACGTACGCTCTCTTCTGGGCCTCGGAGCCGAAGCACGCGATCACCTCCGCGACCATGTTCGAGACGGACATCGTCACGGCAGTCGATGCGCACGCGCGCGAGATCTCGGTCAGCGCCGCGGAGTACGCGATCGCGCCGACGTCCGCGCCTCCGAGCTCCTCGGGGACCGCAAGCGTCATCATCCCGAGCTCGGCCAAGCCCTTGAGGATCGACGGCGGGATGCGCCCCTCGCGGTCGATGCTCGCCGCCCGCGGCACGATCTCCTTCGTCGCGAAGTCGCGCGCGCTCGCCTGCACCATCGCCGCCGTCTCGTCGAGCTCGAAGTCCATCGGGTGTGCTCCTCGGTGTCCGCGGACCGCCATCCGCGGTTCGCTCGCGTGACCTTAATGGCCCACCGCCCGCCGGGCGAGCCCGCGAGATGAATGCGCCGCACGGCGTTCAGGACAGGGTCCGGGCGGACCCTCGGGCGCGTTCAGAGATCGAACGAGATCTTCGCGGGGTAGCTCCCCGGGTCCGGCATCCGCCAGCCCGAGACTCCTTGCGCGATGCAGTCGAGGTGCGGCGCCGAGTCGTTCGACTGCGCGGCCACGCCGGCGGCCATCACGCGTCCGCCCGAGTCCACGTACGCCGTCACGCGGAAGCCGCGCTGGCCGCCGCACCGCGCGACGAGCGCGGCCCCGTTGCTCGCGAGCGCAGACGAAGCCCGGGCCGCGTCCCAGCGCAGCGGCGGGCGTACGTCCGCGGGCGCGTCGTAGCCGAAGCCCCACGTGAACTCGGCCTCGCCGCCGCGCGGCCGGGGGAAGCGGACTGCGCGCGCCCTCTCGACGATGCAGCTCTCGACGGCGCGGTGCCCGATGGTCGTCTGGCTCGGGAAGACCCAGGCCACGCTGCCGTCGACGTGAATCCGGAACGAGAGGCGGATGTCGCCGCCCAGGAAGTCGACCCCCGCGCCCTGCGCGAAGCAGCGCGCGAAGCCCTCCGTGCGCGGCTGGAGGGCCATGTTGACCTGCTCCTGCGAGATGGTCCCCATGAGGCCCTCGATCATCACGCCGTCCCGCGCGTCCGCCTCGGCCTGCGCCTCGGCCGACGGCTCGACCGGGCGGTGCGCGCTCCGGGTGCTCGTCTGCTCGACCGCGCCGCCGCCGCACGCGCTCAACCACACCGCGAGACCGGCTCCAACCAGGGCTTCGTTCCGCATGCTGCTCTGCCCTCTCGTCCGGACCCGCTCAGGCCTTGAGCGTGTTCGCGGCGATGACGATGCGCTGGATCTCGCTGGTCCCCTCGTAGATCTCGGTGATCCGGGCGTCTCGGTATTGGCGCTCGACGTCGTACTCGGTCGAGTAGCCGTAGCCGCCGTGAATCTGGATCGCCTTGTGCGCGATGCGCGTCGCCGCCTCGGACGCGAAGAGCTTGGCCATCGCGGACTCCTTCGAGTGGCGTACACCCTTGTCCTTCATCGCCGCGGCGCGCAGCGTGAGCAGGCGCGCAGCGTCGAGCTCCGTGGCCATGTCGGCGAGCATGAACTGGATCGCCTGCTTGTTCGCGATCGGCTCCCCGAACGCCTTGCGCACCTTGGCGTACTCCGTCGCCTTCTCGAGGGCGGCGCGCGCGATGCCCAGCGCCTGCGCGGCGATGCCGATGCGGCCGCCATCGAGCGTCGCCATCGCGACCTTGAAGCCCAGGCCCTTCTCGCCGAGGACGTTCTCCTTGGGCACCTTGACGTTCTCGAAGAACACCGTGCACGAATGCGCGGCGTGGATGCCTAGCTTGTGGTCGCGCGGGTTCTGCGTGAATCCGGGCGTGCCCTGCTCGATGACGAGCGCCGTCGTGCCCTTGGCCCCGAGCGAGCGGTCGTGCGCGGCAAAGAGAACGATGAGGTCCGCGTGCGGTCCGTTGGTGATCCAGTTCTTGGCGCCGTTGATCACGAAGTGATCGCCCTTGTCCTCGGCGACCGTCTCCATGTGCGACGCGTCCGAGCCCGAAGCCGGCTCGGTCAGCCCGAAGCAGCCGAGCTTCTTGCCGCTCGCGAGGGGCGCCAGGAAGCGCTTCTTCTGGTGCTCATTGCCGAACTTGTAGAGAGGATCGCAGACGAGCGAGTTGTTCACGCTCATGATGACGCCCGTCGACGCGCAGGCCCGCGAGACCTCCTCCATCGCGAGCGCGTAGCTCACCGTGTCCGCGCCAGCACCGTCGTACTCGTCCGGGATCGCGAGACCGAGGAGGCCCAGCTCGCCCATTCGGGCCACGAGCTCGACCGGCCAGCGGCCCTCCTTGTCGAGCTCGCGCGCCTTGGGCTCGACCTCGCGTACCGCGAAATCGCGCGCCATCTGCTGGATCATCGACTGTTCTTCGGTGAGCTCGAGCTTCATGGGGGCGCCAATGTAGGGGGTTCGCGGACTCCCCCGCAAGGCAAGCCTGCCCCGAGAGCTCCCGCTCGGGCCCGGTCAGCGCGGGCCTCCGGGCGCGGGCGAGAACAAGGCGCCCTCGTCGTACGAGAGCGCCGCTCCAAGCGCAGGGCCGGCGGGACCGAGCGTGATCGCGCCGCGGGCGATGGCGTCGATCACCGCCGGCAGGAGTCGGTGCTCGGCGCGCTGGATACGCGCTTGCAGGCTCGCCTCGTCGTCGGTCGGCAGCACCGGCACCGCGGCCTGCGCGAGGATCGGACCCGTGTCGACGCCGGCATCGACCAGGTGCACCGTGCAGCCGGAGATGCGGACGCCCTTCGCGATCGCGTCGCGCGCACCGTGCGCACCTGGGAACGAGGGCAGGAGCGCCGGGTGCACGTTCACGATGCGCTGCGGAAAGCGCGCGAGCATCGAGGCCCCGACGATGCGCCTGAAGCCCGCCAGCACCACGAGCTCGGGCGAGAACGACGCGACGGTCTCCGCGAGCGCCGCATCCCAGAGCGCGCGCGAAGCGTGCGCCCGCGGCTCGACCACAGCCGTCGCGACCCCGCGCCCGGACGCGAACGCGAGCGCGGCCGCGTCCGCCTTGTCCGAGACGACGGCGACCACGCGCGCGGTGCACGCGCCGCGGTCGATCGCTTCCGCGATCGCGCGGAGGTTCGAGCCACGTCCCGAGGCCAGCACGGCGATGTCCATGGGCCCCGCATGCGCCGGCCCACGTCGCGACGCAAGGCCCCCGAGGGCCGTTCCCGAGGAGGTGCCGAGCAGGTGCGTCGCCCGAACGCGACCTCGCGAGGAGCGGAGCCGCACGGTAGATTGCGGCCGTGCCCTCACCCGCGATCCGCGTGTACCTCGACCGTCTGCGATGGCGGGCGCGGCTCCTGCGGTGGGGTCGCGACGTACTCGCCGCCCTCGCGGGCGCGAGCGTGTCGGCTGCCGTGGTGAGCTGGCTCCTCGGCGCGACGCCTCCGCTCGCCGCGACCGTGCTCGCATGGCTGGTCGTCGCCGCGGCGACCGCCGCGCCGGTCTGGGCGAGGAGGCGGCGCGATCCGGCGCTCGGCGGGGGCGCGGCGGCGCACTTGCTCGGCGATCGCGCGCCCGCCCTCGTGAGCGCCGCGAGGACCGCGCGCGAGCTCGAGGGCTCCGTGCCGCCGGGCGCCTCGCGCACGCTGGCCGCCGCCCAGCGCGCGCAGGTGCTCGCCGAATTGATCGCGCATCCGCCTTCGCGGGTGGTGCCGATGCGCTCGTTCGTCGCGCGAGCGAACGTCGCGACCGCTGTGCTCGCGCTCCTCGCCCTCGCCGCGCTCTCGGCGAGCCCGCCCCTGCGGGCAGGCTTCTTCGCGCTGACCCATCCCCCCCTCTCCGGCGAGAGGCAGCGGCGCGTCGCCGCGGCGGTGCACGTCGAGGCCGTGCGGGTGACCCCTCCCGACTACCTCGGAGAGCCCACGCAGGAGCTCGGACCGACGACACGGATCCCTGCGGTGCGCGGAGCCGTCGTGGAGCTCGAAGTGCAGACCCTCGCGCGCGGCGTGACCTCCCTCGAGCTGCGCTTCGCCGACGGCCGCACCCTTCCCGTCCCTCCTCTCTCGCCGGAGGGGAGGAGCGCCCTGCGATTCCTCGCCTCGGGCAGCACCACGGCCCGCTTCGTGGTGCACCGCGGAGACGAGACCCTCGAGGACGCCGCGACGCTCGCGCTGGAGGTCGCGGAGGACCGCCCACCGACCGTTCGTCTCACCGAGCCCGAGGCCGACCTCGAGGTCGACCCGAGCGACCTCGTCGTGCTCGCGGCCGACGCCGAAGACGACCACCGGCTCGGGCAGCTCGAGATCGTGATCACGACCATGGACGGGCTCGAGACGCGTCATCCGTTCGCGCCCACCGAGGCGTTGCCACGCGCGGCCAACGGGCTCGTGCCCGTGCTCGTCTCGGAGCTCGGCGCGGAGCCGGGCGACACCCTCCAGGTGCACGCCGAGGCGCGGGACCTCGACGATGTGTCGGGACCTCACATCACCCGCTCGGCGGCGAGGACGCTGCGGTTGCGCTCGGAGGCCGACCGCGCCGACGACGCCCTCGCGACCCTCGAGGCGTTGCGCGAAGAGGCCCTCACATTGCTCGCGGACCGCATCGAGACCCCTGTGCCGGACGACGGCGTGCAGGACCTCGAGCCCGCGACGCGCCGCTTCGACGCGCTCGCTGGCGCCACCGAGAGACTGCTCGACCGTCTGCTCGACGTCGCCAACGGCGCGCTCGGTGAAACGGTCCGCAGCACCGACGAGGGCGTGTACCAGGGCCTCGAGCGCAGCCTGTCGGCAGCGCTCGATCGGGAGCGGCGCCTCTACCGACCGCGCCTCGCACCGCATGAGGAGCGAGCCGCCGCAGACTCGGGCGCGATCCGAGAGCTCGAGCGCGCGGTGCTCACGCTCTCGTCGCTCCTTCTGCGCGCACGGGCCGACGACGCTGCGGCGATCGCGCGTGAGCTCGAGAGCCTGCGCCGCCAGATGGCGTCGCTGCTCTCGGAGCTGCGCCGCGCCCGCACACCGGAGGCCATGCGCGAGCTGGCCGCGACCCTCGCGCGAGCGAGGCAACGGGTCGCCGAGCTCCGCGCACGGATGGCCCGGATGGGCGAGGGAGCGCCGCGCGAATTCGAGAACCTCACCGAAGAAGACGTCGAGCGCACCGAGGACGCGCTCGCGCGCATGGAGGAGGCCGTCGAGGGCGACGATCTCGACGCAGCCGCGCGCGCGCTCACGGGCCTCGTGCCGGAGATCGACCTGCTCGCGCGCGCGCTCGGTCAGAGCCAGGAAGCCGTCGCCGAGGAGCGCTTCGGGGAGAGGGAACGCGCGCTCGCCGACGTGATCGACCGCTTGATGAGCCTCGAGGCCGAGCAGCGGGAGCTCAGCGCGCGAACCTCGAGCGCACAGCGGAGCGCCGCCGAGCGCGCCCTCGGGGCCGAGGCGGAGCGCGCGCAAGCCGCCGCCCGGCAGCTCGTGGATGACGCTCGGCGCGCGGCCGACGCGCTGGGCGAGACCCCGCGCGGTCTCTCGCCCTCGGAGCGCGACGGGTGGGACACGGCGCGCGCACGCTTGCGAGACGCGGAGGTGGCCCTCGGAGCAGGCGATCTCGGAGAGGCACGGCGCATGGCCCTCGAGGCGAGCGACGTGCTCTCGGGGATGGGTCGCGCGCTCGATCTCGACGCGATGATGTTTCCTGGACACGACGGCCAGGTGGGGCTCGCCGCACGCTCGGCGCGCGACGCCGAGCGCGCAGCGCGCAGCCTCGAGCGCGCCATCGAGGAGGCGATCCCGGATCTCGCCTCGCATCTCGAGCCGGCCGAGCGCGCCCAGCTCGCGGCCGACGCGCTGCGACAAGCGAGCGCGCGCCAGGCGACGAGCGAGCTCGAGGGGCGGCTCGAGAGACTTCCGATGGGGCCGAGCGGCGCGGAGATCGCGGCGGGGCTGCACGAGGTCGCGGGGCGCATGGAGAACGCCGAGGGCAGGCTCGCCGCCGCCGACGCGGCGAGCGCGGCGAGAGAGCAAGAGTCCGCAGCGCAGCGGCTGACGGAGATCCGGCGACAGATCGAGCAGGAACAACAGAACGGAGGAGGAGGAGGCGGTGACGGGTCGACCGACGTGTCCCGCGAGACGGTGGTGATCCCGGGCGCCGAGGCGTTCCAGACCCCGATGGAGCAGCGCCGCAGGCTCCTCGACGCGATGGGCGACCCTGCGCCCCGCGGCTACGACGACGCGATCCGGCGCTACTACGAGGGTCTGCTGCGATGATGCGCGCGCTCGGTCCTCGCCGTCGACTCGTGAAGGACGCCCGCCGCCGCCGAGCGCGCCCGGGTCTGCTCGCGCTCGCGCTCGCGGGCTTGATCTCCGGTCTCGCGTCGAGCGGAGCGCTCGCCCGCGTCGAGGGCGAGGACGCGCGCGCGCTCGCGGAGGCCGCGCGCGCCACGGACGAGCTCCGCCTCGAGGAGGCCGCGCCCACGCTCGATCGGCTTCTTTCCGCGCACCCCGACGATCCCAACGTGGTCTTCGAGCACGGGCTGCTTCGCTACCACCAAGGCGACTACGGGCGGGCGCGCGCCGAGTTGTTGGGCTCGGTCGTCCGGGCCACGGGCGTACGCGACGCGGGCGAGCGCTTCATGCTCGCTCGGATCGCCTTCGAGACGCACGAGGCGACGCGGGCCTTCGTGACGACACGCTCGGACGACGGCCGCTTCGAGGTTCGCCACGCGGGCGCGGACGCGCGGATGGCCGGCTACGCGATCGACGTGCTGCGCCGCGCAGACGAGGGCCTCGCCGCGGAGCTCGGCTACCGTCACCCTGGGCCGGTGCGCCTCGACATCCTGCCGACGACCGAGCACCTGTCGCGCGTCTCGAGCTTGACGGTGGAGGAGATCGAGACGACCGGGACGATCGCGCTCTGCAAGTGGGATCGCCTCATCATCACGAGCCCGCGCGCGTTGGTCCATGGCTACCCGTGGGCCGACACGGTCGGGCACGAGTACGTGCACCTCGTGCTCGCGCGCATGACCGGCGACCACGCGCCGGTGTGGGTTCAGGAAGGCTACGCGCGCCACCTCGAGCGGCGCTGGCGCGGCGCCGAAGCCCACGCGAGCCTGGACCCACGGTCGGCGCGGCTGCTCGCCGAGGCGGTCGCGGGCGACCAACTGTTGCCGTTCGAGCGTCTGCATCCATCGATCGCGCGCTTGCCCTCGGCCGAGCTCGCCGCGCTCGCGTTCGCGCAGGTCTCGACCTTCGTCGAGGTCTTCCGCACGCGTCACGGTCCCGGGGGGCTGCGCGCGGTCGCCGGCCGCATCGCGGAGGGTATGGATGCGCGCGACGCGTTCTCGGCGGTCGCCTCGGAGCCCTGGGAGGCCCTCGAGCGGTCGTGGCGCGAAGCGCTTCGGGGGCGCGGTGCGCCCGCGACCGAGGCGCCGCTTCCAGCGCTGCGGTTCCGGCACGGCAGCGGCGCCATCGACGACACCGCGGAGGTCGCCGTCACGCAGGCGCGCGACGCGCTCCGGCTCGGGGACATGCTCTTTCTCCGGAGCCGGCACGTCGCCGCGCAGCACGCGGACGAGCGGGCGTTCGCGGCGGCCCCCGACGATCCGGGGGTCGCGACCCGCCTCGCGCGCGCGGCGCACACCGCGCACGACGACGCGCGCGCGGTCGCCGTGCTGACACCGCTCCGGGCCCTGCATCCCGACCACGCCCCCCTCCTCGCGCTCCTCGCGGCGAGCGCGGCCGCCGGCGGGCAGAGCACGCTCGCGCGCGAGGCGGCGCTCGAGTCCATCTGGCTCAATCCCTTCGACCCCGAGCCTCACTGCGCGCTCGCGGCCGTGGCCGAGGACGCTGCGCTCGCAGCGCTCGCGTCCGCCGAGTGCGGGGACTGACTCCAGGCACGAGCGCCCCTGCCCGCGATGGGGATCGCGCGTGGCGCGATCCTGTGTAGAGTGCAGGCGATGATCGAGCCGTCCCCCCTCGCCCCCGCCTCGGAAGCGCCCGGCGAGCCGTCTCTCTCGGACGTCGAGCGCGTCGCGCACCTGGGCCGCGCGCGCGCGCGCATCGTCGAGCAGATCCGTCGACGCATCGTGGGCCAGGACGAAGTGATCGAGCTCATGTTGATCGCCCTCTTCTCGCGGGGCCACGGGCTCTTCGTGGGGGTTCCGGGCCTGGCCAAGACCCTGTTGATCTCGACGGTCGCCGAGGTCCTCTCGCTCCGCTCGAGCCGCATCCAGTTCACCCCCGACCTCATGCCGACCGACATCACCGGCACCGAGGTCCTCGAAGAAGACCCCGCGAGCGGACAGCGGCGATTCCGCTTCGTGCCCGGACCGATCTTCACGAACGTGCTCCTGGCCGACGAGATCAACCGCACACCCCCCAAGACGCAGGCCGCGCTGCTCCAGTCCATGGCGGAGGGCGCCGTGACCGTGGGCGGGCGAACCCACGTGCTCGAGAAGCCGTACGTCGTCTTCGCGACGCAGAACCCGATCGAGCAAGAGGGCACGTATCCGCTGCCGGAGGCGCAGCTCGACCGCTTCCTCTTCCAGATCGACGTGGGCTACCCGAGCCGCGACGAGGAGCTCGAGATCGTCCGGCGCACCACGGCGCCGGCGAGCGAGGCGCCCGAGGTCGTCATCGGTCGCGACGAGATCCTCGCGCTCCAAGAGCTCGTGCCCCGGGTGCCCGTGGCCTCGCACGTCGTCGACCACGCCGTGTCGATCGTCCGCGCGAGCCGCCCGGACGACGGCTCGGCGAGCGCCGAGGTCAAGCGGCTGGTCGCCTTCGGCGCCGGACCGCGGGCCAGCCAGGCGCTCGTCCTCGGCGCCAAGGCGCGCGCGGTGCTCCACGGCCGCTTCACCGCAGAGCTCGAAGACGTGCGCGCGCTCGCGCTGCCGGTCTTGCGGCACCGCAACGTGCCGTCGTACCGAGCGCAGGCCGAGGGCGTGCGAGCGAGCGATCTCGTCGGCCGCTTGCTCGCCGCGGTTTCTGGCGGATGACCGAGTCGTCCCTCGACGCCGAGCTGGCCGAGCGCGTCGCCGCGCTGCGCCTCGACACCTCGCACGTCGTCGAGGGTGTGATGTCGGGGATGCACCGCAGCCCGCACCGCGGCGCCAGCGTGGTCTTCGTCGAGCACCGTGACTACCGCCCGGGCGACGATCTGCGGCTCCTCGACTGGCGCGCTTTCGCGCGCAACGACCGCCACGGCACCAAGCGCTTCGAGCAGGAGACCGAGCTGACGCTCCACCTCTGGCTCGACGCCTCGGCGTCGATGCGCTTCGGCGAGGGCGCCCACGAGAAGGCGCGCTGCGCCGCGACCCTCCTCGCCGCGTTCGCGACGCTCGCGCACGCGCAGGGCGACGCCGTCGGCTCGGTGCGCTTCGACGACGCCCTCCGCGGCGAGCTCCCGCCGCGGACCTCGCCCGCGCATCTGCGCGCGGTCCTCGAGGCGCTCGCAGCGCCCGCGACGGCGCGCGCCCACACTTCTCTCGCGGCGCTCGGCGACGCCGCGGAGCGACTGGGGCGGCGAGGAGTGGTCCTCGTGGCGAGCGATCTGCTCGATCTCGACCCACATGCCCTCGACGCGCTCGAGCACGTCGCGCGGCGCGGCCACGATCTCCGCGTGTTCCAGATCCTGCACCGAGACGAGCTCGAGCTCCCCCGCGACGGACCGGCGCTCTTCCACGGCCTCGAGGACGAGCGCGCGATCGAGGCCGATCCTGCCGAGGTGCGCGACGCCTACCGCGCGGAGCTCGACGCCCACCTCGAGGCCTGTCGCCGGCGCGTGCTCGAGGTCGGCGGGCGCCATCGCCTCGTCGTCACGGACGAACCGCTCGCCGTCGTGATCTCGGAATCGCTGCTCGAGCGCGGCCGCGGCCCGCGCCCTCCCGGGGCGTTGACGAGGGCGCGATGGGCCTGAGCGCGCCGCTCGCGCTCCTGGCCGCGGCGCTCGTGGCCTTGCCCATCGTCGCCCACCTCGTGCGCCGCGCCGACGTCGAGCGCCGCGTGCTCCCGACCGTCGCGCTGCTTCGGCGCGTCGTCGTGCGCGATCGAAGGCGAGCGCGGATCACGGAGCCTTACCTGCTGGCGCTGCGGATCGCCGCCGTCGCGCTCGCGGCGATCGCGCTCGCAGGCCCGTTCGTCGTCGATCGCCTCGCCTACGGCGACGGCTCCGCGCTCTCGGTCGTGATCGTGGTCGACGACTCGGCGTCGATGGCGCAGCGGACCCGTGGCGAGCGG